>NZ_JBFBGR010000018.1:0-166964 GCF_040684755.1 Streptomyces sp. NPDC089799
TCGTTCTTGCGTTTCCGACTCTATCAGATCTTTTCGGACCCGATTTCCTCGGCGCTTTCCGGTTCCGGCGCTTTCGCGCTTTTCCCTTCCGGCGTGACCACTACGCTAGCGGATTTCCCTTGCGGTTCATAATCGAGCCGCCGGTTTCGAATTCGGGCACGCCGAAATCGACCCCGCCAGGGGTGTGTCGCAGGTAGTGGGTTGGCCGCTCTCGGTGACTGTTTCAGCAGTCCCGTCTCAAGCGGCTCGGGCTACATTACGCGTCGCCCAAGACCGGGTCAAGTTGAACGGCGGCGCGGCGTATGGGCGCGATAAGGACTCACCGTGGGGTCGTGGGTGATCCAGAACCGGTACGGGTGGTCTGCTCCGTCTCCGCTCACTCCGGTGCGCGGTCCGATGCTCACCAGGTCGGGCGGGGTGGGGGTGCCGGTGAGTACGGAGAGAGGGGAGTCGGGTCCCGCGCAGAGGTCCGTTCCGTCGAGGGAGCGGTCCACGTCCAGGGCGGCCGCCAGGCGGGCCGGGCCTTTGGCCAGTTCCCTCGCCTGTTTGGCGGAAAGCCGACGTTTGGCGGCCAGGTCGGCGCCCACCGTGATCTCCCCCGCCCGCAGCAGGACACCGCTCGCGGTGTGCTCCGGGCCGCACACCAAGTTCAGGCTGAACCACATGCCGTAGATGAAGTAAACGTACGCGTGTCCGGGCGGGCCGAACATGGAAGCGTTCCGGGCGGTGCGGCCCCGGTAGGCGTGGGAGCCCGGGTCGGCCTGGCCCTCGTACGCCTCCACCTCGGTGATGCGGAGCTCGATGGGGCCCTCCGCAGTGCGCCGGACCAGGATCCGGCCGAGGAGGTCGGGGGCGACGGTGAGGGCCGGGCGGTCGTAGAAGTCGCGGGTCAGGGGCGTACGGTCGGGGCGCGCGCTCATCCGGTCGAGCGTAGTGGACTCCGTGGAGCTGCAACCGGGCTCTAAGGTTCCGCGTAAGTAAGAGGTAGTCGCACGTATAGAGCGCAAGCGCAGGGAGAGATTCGATGGGGTTCAGGAAGCTGCTGGCGAGCCTGGGTGCGGGCGGGGCCTCGGTGGACACGGTCATCACCGAGCCGAACGTGGTGCCGGGCGGGGTCGTGCAGGGTGAGGTCCGGATCCAGGGCGGTTCCGTCGACCAGCAGATCGAGGGGCTGTCGGTCGGGCTGCAGGCCCGTGTGGAGGTCGAGGGCGGCGACCAGGAGTACAAGCAGGACATCGTCTTCAGCAAGCAGCGGCTCGGCGGGGCCTTCACCGTGCAGGCCGGCGCGCAGCACGTGGTGCCGTTCGGGCTGGAGATCCCCTGGGAGACGCCGATCACCCACTTCGCCGGGCAGCACCTGCACGGCATGAACATCGGGGTGAGCACCGAGCTGGAGATCGCGCGGGCGGTGGACGCCGGCGACCTGGACCCGATCAACGTGCACCCGGTGCCGGCGCAGCAGGCGATCCTGGACGCGTTCGGGCAGCTGGGCTTCCGGTTCCGCAGCGCGGACATGGAGCGCGGCCACATCCGGGGCACCCGGCAGCAGCTGCCCTTCTACCAGGAGATCGAGTTCCTGCCGCCGCAGCAGTACCGCGGGCTGAACCAGGTCGAGCTGACCTTCGTCTCCGACGGGCGGCAGATGGACGTCGTGCTGGAGATGGACAAGAAGCCGGGTCTGTTCTCCGAGGGCAGCGACACCTACCGCTGCTTCCAGGTCGACCTGCACAACTTCCAGGGCACCGACTGGGCGGGCTACCTGAACCAGTGGATCGCTTCGGTGGGCTCGCAGCGCAACTGGTTCTGACCGTTGCCGTAGGGAGCGGGAGAAGTGGGAAGAGGGGGCCGGGTCGCCGAGCGATCCGGCCCCCTCGTCTGCGTCCGGCCCTAAGCTCCCTTGCGGAAGGTTTCCGATCACACCAGGAGGTTTCCGTCGTGTCCGAGCCGAAGAGGCCGCCGCTGCCGCACGATTTCCACCCCGAGGTGCACGAGTTCACGGTGATGAGCACCGATCTGGCGCCGGGCGCCGATCTCGGTGACGCGCAGGTGAAGTCGGGCGGGGACGTCTCTCCGCACCTGCGGTGGGAGGGGTTCCCGGAGGGGACCGGGAGCTTCGCCGTGACGTGCTTCGATCCCGACGCGCCGACGGGCAGCGGGTTCTGGCACTGGGTGCTGTTCGACATCCCGGCGTCGGTGACCGAGCTGCCGGCCGGGGCGGGCAGCGGCACGTACGGCGGTCTGCCGCCCGGTGCGGTGCACGCGCGGAACGACTACGGGTCGAAGGACTTCGGCGGGGCGGCTCCGCCGGCCGGCGAGCGGCACCGGTACGTGTTCACCGTCTACGCGGTGGACCGGGAGAAGCTGGGTCCGGACGCGGACGCGTCTCCTGCGGCCGTCGGGTTCAATCTGCGCTTCCACACGCTCGGGCGCGCTCAGCTGGTGGGTGAGTACGAGGCTCCGGCCGCGGACTGATCGTTCGCCGGGTGTTTGCCCGGTCCTGGTCTAAAGGCGGCCGGGACCGGGCATTTTTAATGCGTTGTCCCGCGTGGCGTGCGCGTCCAGAGTGGTGCCGGGCCTTGCTGCCAAAGGGGTGCGGGCCTGCACACGGGAGGTGGGCGAGATGCGGGACACGCTGGTGCTGAACGCGAGCTTCGAGCCGCTGTCGACGGTGACGCTGAACCGGGCCGTCGTTCTGGTGCTGCAGGACAAGGCCGTCGTCGAGCAGTCGCATCCCGAACTCCGTGTGCGTGCGGCCGCGCTGGATCTTCCGATGCCCCGGGTGATCAGGTTGTGCAGGTACGTGAGGGTGCCGTTCCGAAGACATGCTCCGTGGTCGCGGAGGGGTGTGCTGGTCCGGGACCAGAACCGGTGCGCGTACTGCGGGAAGCGGGCCACCACGGTGGACCACGTACTGCCGAAGGCGCAGGGTGGTGGGGACACCTGGTTGAACACGGTGGCGTCGTGCGCCGAGGACAACCACCGGAAGGCGGCCCGGACTCCGGAGGAGGCCGGGATGCCGCTGCTGCGCAAACCGTTCGTGCCGACTCCGGCGGACGCGCTGGTCGCCGCGCTGGGGCTGGGCGGGCGGGACGCGTTGCCGGACTGGCTCCCCCGGTCCGCCTGATCCTTCTGTTCCGTTCCTCTTCTTCGTGGGCCCGTTCCGCTGCGGCGGGGCGGGCCCACGGCGTACGCGGGGCCGGTGGGAGGGCGTCCGGCGGTCAGCGGAGCAGCAGCTGGGCGATCGCGACGAGGCCGACCACGACGATGACGGCGCGGAGCGCGGTCGGCGGGAGGCGGCGGCCGATCTTGGCGCCGATCTGGCCGCCGAGGGTGGAGCCGACGGCGATGAGCACCACGGCGGTCCAGTCGAAGTCGGCGACGAAGAGGAAGAAGAGGGCGGCGATGCCGTTGACGAGGGCGGCGAGCACGTTCTTGACGGCGTTGATCCGCTGCAGGTCGTCGTGGAGGAGCAGGCCCATCAGGCCGATGTAGAGCACGCCCTGGGCGGCGCCGAAGTAGCCGCCGTAGGCGCTGGCGAGCAGCATGCCGGCGTGCAGGGCGGGGCCGCCGTCGGGGTCGCCCGCGCCGGCGCCGGTGGTCTCCTGGCGTTCGCGGAGTGCCTTGGCGAGCCTGGGCTGGAAGATGACGAGGACCAGGGCGAGTCCGATGAGGACCGGGACGATGGTGTCGAAGGACTCGCTGGGCAGGGTGATGAGCAGGATGGCACCGGTCAGTCCGCCGACGAGGGTGGTGGCGGCCAGGCGGCGTACCCGGCGGCCCTGGCCCCGGAGTTCCTTGCGGTAGCCGATGGCACCGCTTATGGATCCGGGGACCAGGCCCAGGGTGTTGGAGACGTTGGCGGTGACCGGTGGCAGTCCGGTGGCGAGCAGCACCGGGAAGGTGATCAGGGTGCCGGAGCCGACGATGGTGTTGATCGTGCCGGCGCCGATGCCGGCTGCGAAGACCGCGACGGATTCCCAGAGGGAGTCGTGGATGGACAAGGCCATCTCCTTCGGATCAGTGAGTCGCCTCCCCGCCGTGAGGGTCGAGGGGCCTCACCGATCATCCCGGAGCGGTCGGCCGGGTCAGTCGATGGGGGGCTGTTCGCGGCGCCCGCCGGTGTCGCCGGGTGCGCCCGCCTGCTTGGGGAGCGAGGCCGAACCGCCGCCCGTCGGGCCGAAGTTGCCGAGGGCTCCGGAGAGGCCCTTGAGGGCGTCGCCGATCTCGCTGGGCACGATCCAGAGCTTGTTGGCGTCGCCTTCGGCGATCTTCGGGAGCATCTGGAGGTACTGGTAGGAGAGGAGCTTCTGGTCCGGGTCTCCGGCGTGGATCGCCTCGAAGACCGTGCGGACGGCCTGGGCCTCGCCCTCGGCGCGCAGGGCGGCGGCCTTGGCCTCGCCCTCGGCGCGGAGGATCGCGGACTGCTTCTCGCCCTCGGCCTTGAGGATCTCGGACTGGCGGACGCCTTCGGCCTGGAGGATGGAGGCGCGCTTGTCACGGTCGGCGCGCATCTGCTTCTCCATCGAGTCCTGGATGGAGGTCGGCGGGTCGATGGCCTTGAGCTCGACGCGGTTGACGCGGATGCCCCACTTGCCGGTGGCCTCGTCGAGCACGCCGCGCAGGGCCGCGTTGATCTCCTCGCGGGAGGTCAGGGTCCGTTCCAGGTCCATGCCGCCGATGATGTTGCGGAGGGTGGTGACGGTGAGCTGTTCGATGGCCTGGATGTAGCTGGCGACCTCGTAGGTCGCGGCGCGGGCGTCGGTCACCTGGTAGTAGATGACGGTGTCGATGTTGACGACCAGGTTGTCCTGGGTGATGACCGGCTGCGGCGGGAACGGGACGACCTGTTCGCGGAGGTCGATCCGGTTGCGGATCGAGTCGATGAACGGGACGACGATGTTGAGTCCCGCGTTGAGGGTGCGGGTGTAGCGCCCGAACCGTTCCACGATGGCGGCGCTGGCCTGCGGGATCACCTGGATCGTCTTGACCAGTGCGATGAAGACCAGCACCACCAGAATGACCAGGACGATGATGATCGGTTGCATGCGGTTCCCCGTGCCCTTCTGGCTGTCTGTTACATGACGACGGCGGTGGCGCCGTCGATCTCGACCACGTCGACCTGGAGGCCTGGTTCGTAGCTGAGCCCCGGGTCGAGGCTGCGGGCGGACCAGATCTCGCCGGCGAGTTTGATGCGCCCTCCGGTGCCGTCCACCCGCTCCAGGACGACGGCGCTCCTGCCCTTCAGCGCGTCGATTCCGCTGCGGTGCTGCGGGCGTTGGTCGCGGTGCCGGTTGGCGATCGGGCGGACGACGGCGAGGAGCGCGACCGACACGATCACGAAGACGAGGACCTGTGCGACGGGGCCGCCGCCGAGGGCGGCCGTGACGGCGGCGGCGACGGCGCCGACCGCGAACATGCCGAATTCCGGCATGGCGGTGAGGACCAGCGGGATGCCGAGTCCGACCGCGCCGATGAGCCACCACACCCATGCGTCGATGTCCACATGGTCATGGTAGGTCGCCCGGGCGCGGTCGGGACAGGGTACGGGGTTCCCGGGCGGGGTGAACCGGCGTGCGGGGGACGGTTTCTGACGTATCGGAGCCTGGGTGCCGGCACGGGGTGCCGGCACCTGTGCGGTGGCGTCCGCGCGTCGGCGCGTCAGCGCAGGGGCAGGCCCTGGGCGGTCCAGCGGTCGTGTTCGTTGCGCTCGACGACGAGCGGGAGCCCGAAGCACAGGGAGAGGTTTCGGGAGGTCAGTTCGAGGTCGATGGGGCCGGCCGTGACGATCTTGCCCTGGCGGATCATGAGCACGTGGGTAAAGCCGGGCGCGATCTCCTCGACGTGGTGGGTCACCATGATCATGGAGGGGGCCAGCGGGTCGCGGGCGAGCCGGCCGAGGCGCCGTACGAGGTCCTCGCGGCCGCCGAGGTCGAGGCCGGCGGCGGGCTCGTCGAGGAGCAGCAGCTCGGGGTCGGTCATCAGGGCGCGGGCGATCAGGGTGCGCTTGCGCTCGCCCTCGGAGAGGGTGCCGAACTTGCGGTCGAGGTAGGGGGTCATGCCGAGGCGGTCGAGGAAGGCGCGGGCGCGCTGCTCGTCGACCTCCTCGTACTCCTCGTGCCAGGTGGCCGTCATGCCGTAGGCGGCGGTGAGGACGGTCTGCAGGACCGTCTGGCGCTTGGGCAGCTTGTCGGCCATGGCGATGCCGGCCATGCCGATGCGCGGGCGCAGCTCGAAGACGTCGACCTTGCCGAGGGTGGAGCCGAGGATGGTGCTGGTGCCCTTGGTGGGGTAGAGGTAGCTGGAGGCGACGTTGAGCAGGGTGGTCTTCCCGGCGCCGTTCGGCCCGAGGATCACCCAGCGCTCCCCCTCCTTGACCGACCAGGAGATCTGGTCCACCAGAGCCCGGCCCTCGCGGACCACGGATACGTCCACCAGCTCCAGAACGTCGCTCATGAGGTTGTTGTCTCCCCTTGCAGTCTTGGTCTCACCGCGCCGGTGGGCGCAGCCCCAGGGAAAACCTACGCCACTCGTGAGGTCCGTAAGGTGGGGGGATGCTGATCGAACCACGTTCAGGGCGGCTGGCCGCCTGGGGGAACGCACTGCTGGCCGGTCTGGTCTCGCCCGACGAGGCGGCGCTGTCGATCGTGGGCGAGGACTCGGTGCACCGGGTGTCGGGGCTGCCGGGTGAGGCGGGGCCGGTGGGTCTGACGCTGGCGCTGGGGCGGCTGCGGGCGATGGGGGTGTCGGGGCTGAGGGTGGCGCTGCCGGCTCCGGGGCATCCGCTGGGGCTGAGCGGTCCGCCGGAGTTCAACGCGAAGGCGCTGGAGGCGGAGGAGGCGGTGGTGTGCACGGGGGCCTCGTTCGGCCTGGTGCCCGCGGTGTCCGAGGCCGGGCCCGAGGGTGATGTGCACGTGTCGGTGCTGTGGGAGTGCCTGCCGGTACGGGAGGCACCGCCGGCGGACGTGCCTTCGCTGGGCGAGGCGGAGCGGGAGCTGGCGGAGGCGCTGCGGGAGGCGACGGTGACGCTGACCCGGCTGGACGTGGCGGCCTCGGGTCCGGTGGCGGAGCGGGCGCTGGACGCGTACCGGGCGAGGTCGGAGGCGGGCCGCGAGGTGCTGGCTCCGGGGTATCCGCCGCGGGCGGTGCGGGTGCTGGAGCTGGCGCAGCGGATCGGGCTGCTGGTGGGGATGGCGTACGAGCACGGGCACGGCGGGGCGGTGTCGGCCTCGGAGATGCAGGCGCGGGCGTTCGCGCTGCGGCCGGTGGAGCGGGTGGCCCGGCGGGCGCAGGTGGCGGCGTACAACGCGTACGTGGAGGAGCAGCAGCGCGGGCGCGGCTAGCGGGCGTCGTTCGGATCAGGCCGGGGCAGGGGCCGGGGTCGTACGGGGAGACGGGCCGGCCCCGCCTCCCGGGGAGAGTCTGTGGGAGGCGGGGCCGGGGCCGGACGGACGGCCGCGCGGGGCGGCGGGCTGCCGGCGGGGGCGTCAGTCGTTGACGGCGGTGTTGCCCCAGGCGCCGTTGAGCAGGCCGATCACGCTGACGGAGTTGCCGACCACGTTCACCGGCACGTGCACGGGGACCTGCAGCAGGTTGCCGGAGGCGACGCCGGGGGAACCGGCGGCCTGGCCGTCGGCCTGCGCACCGCCGTGGGCCGCGGAGACACCGGCGGCGGCGGCGACCAGGCCGCCGGCGATCGCGGTGACGGCAGCGGCCTTCTTCAGGTTCTTCACTTTCAAAGCCTCCATGAGCGTTCGCCGCGGCCGTCCGCCGCGACACGCCATGGAGAACGCCGGGCCCCCGGCGGGGATACGCCATGTGGGCTACATACACCCGACGGTATGAATCTCAGTCCGCAGCATTGCCCGTGCGGACGGCCCAGAGCGCGGCCTGGGTCCGGTCCGCCAGGTCGAGCTTCATGAGGATGTTCGAGACGTGGGTCTTGACCGTCTTCTCGGAGAGCACCAGGGCGCGGGCGATCTCCCGGTTGGAGCGGCCGTCCGCGATCAGCGCGAGGACCTCGCGTTCGCGGTCGGTGAGGGTGGAGCCGCGGGTCGGGGCGGGCGGCTGCTCGTCCTCGGAGAGCAGGGTGAGCGCGACCTCGGGCTGGAGCAGCACGTGGCCGGCGTGGACGGAGCGGATGGCTGCGGCCAGGGCGTCGGGGTCGATGTCCTTGTAGACGTATCCGGCGGCGCCGGCGCGGAGCGCGGGGACCACGGTCCGCTGCTCGGTGAAGCTGGTGACGATCAGGACGCGGGCCGGATTGCCGAGCTCGCGCAGCCGCCGCAGGGCGTCGATGCCGTCCAGGCCGGGCATTTTGATGTCCATAAGGATCACGTCCGGCCGGAGCTCCTCGGCGCGGTCGATGCCGGCCTGTCCGTCCGCCGCCTCGCCGACCACGTCGATGTCGTCCTGGATCTCCAGGAAGGTGCGCAGTCCACGGCGCACCACCTGGTGGTCGTCGACCAGCAGGACCCTGATCCGGTTCGGGTCGTCAGACACCCGGGACCTCCATCTCGATCGTGGTGCCCGCACCGGGCTCGGAGTGCACGGTGAGGCGGCCCCCGGCTCCGCTCGCCCGGTCGCGCATGGAGACCAGCCCGAGGTGGCGGCCGGCCCGGCGGACCGCCTTGGGGTCGAAGCCGGTGCCGTCGTCGCTGACCTTGAGGACGACGCGGCCGGCGCCGTCCCGGGTGAGGGTGACGGACACCCGCCGGGCGTCCGCGTGCCGCAGGGCGTTGTGCAGGGCCTCCTGCGCGACCCGGAGCAGGGCCTCCTCCTGGGTGCGGGGCAGGGCCTTCACGCCTTCGCTGCTGAAGAGGACGCGGGCGCGGTGCGCGCGGTCGAGGACCCGGACCTGGTTGCGGAGGGTGGCGACGAGCCCGTCCTCGTCGAGGGCGGCGGGGCGGAGCTCGACCACGGCGGCGCGGAGCTCGTCGGCCGCTTCGGCGGCGAGCACGGCGACCTGGTGGAGTTCCTCCTTGGCGCGGGCCGGGTCGCGGTCGACGAGGGCGGCGGCGGCCTGGGCGGTGAGCCGGAGGGAGAACAGCTTCTGGGCGACCGCGTCGTGCAGCTCGTGGGCCAGCCGGGAGCGCTCCTCGGCGATGGTGAGCTCGCGGCTGCGCTCGTAGAGGCGGGCGTTGGTCAGGGCGATGGCGGCGTGCTGGGCGAGGATGCCGAGGACCGTCTCGTCCGCCTCGGTGAAGCCGCATCCGCCGCCGGGGCGGGGGCACTGCTTGTTGGCGAGGAAGAGGGCGCCGAGGATCTCGTCGCCGTCGCGGATCGGCAGGCCGAGGAAGTCGGACATCTCGGGGTGGGCGGAGGGCCAGCCCTCGAAGCGCGGGTCCTGCCGCACGTCGGCCAGCCGCTCGACGCCGGGCGAGTGGAGCATCGAGGCGAGGATGCCGTGCTGGCGGGGCAGCGGGCCGATGCGGCGCCACTGCTCGTCGCTGATGCCGTCGACGACGAACTGGGCGAAGCCGCCGTGGTCGTCGGGGACGCCGAGGGCCGCGTACTCCGCGCCGAGGAGCTCCCGGGCCGACACCACGATCGTGTGGAGGACGTCGCGGACCTCCAGCCGGCGGCTCATGGCGAGCAGCGCGCTGCTGACGGCGGCCAGGCCCGTGCGTTCCGGTCCGTTGTGCATGTGATCACCGTACCGGCGCGGCTGACCTGCGGGATCGGGCTGGAGCCCTAGGTCCTGCCGGCGCCGGGGGTAGGGCGAAGGGCGGGGCGGGACCGGTCCCGTCGGCCGAGGTGCCGGAGGCCGTCCCGTTCCTAGGTTGGGGGCATCGATCCGGACGGACGATCCGGACGGACACAGGGAAGGCGGGAGCGGCCATGGCGGTGGCGATCGTGACGGGGGCTTCGCGGGGGCTGGGCCGGGCCCTGGCCCGGCAGCTGGCGGGGCGCGGCTGGGACGTGGTGGTGGGGGCGCGGGACGCGACCGCCCTGGGGGATGCCGTGGAGCTCGTGGACCGGGCGGGTGCGGGGGTTCGGGTGGTGGCGGTGGCCGGGGACGTGACCTCGGCTGCGCACCGGGCCGGGCTGGTGGCGGCGGCGCGGGAGCTGGGCGGGCTGGACCTGCTGGTGAACAACGCGGCGGTGCTGGGGGCGGAGCCGCTGGTGCCGCTGGCGGAGCAGCCTCTGGAGGGTTTCCGGCGGGCGCTGGAGGTCAACCTGGTGGCGCCGCTGGGTCTGGTGCAGGAGGCGCTGCCGCTGCTGCGGGCCTCGGGGCGGGGCGCGGTGCTCAACCTCAGCTCGGACGCGGCGGTCGTGGCGTACGCGACGTGGGGGGCGTACGGGGCGACCAAGGCGGGGGTGGACCTGCTGTCGGGGGCGCTGGCGGCGGAGGAGCCGGGGCTGCGGGTGTGGTGGGCCGATCCGGGGTCGATGGCGACGCGGATGATGGCGGCGGCGGAGCCGGAGGAGGATCTGGCGGCGCTCCCGACGCCCGAGGAGGTGGCGCCGGCGCTGCTGCGGCTGGTGGAGGAGGGGCTGCCGAGCGGGCGGTACACGGCCGAGGGGCTCGCGGCGGGGGTGCCGAAGTGACGGCGCACGCCCCTTATAGGGAGCATTCCTCTCATACGATCTGCTCTCCCTATATAAAGGACATTCCACCGGAGCTTTCTGCTCGGGTGCCGCCGGAGCAGCGGGGGCCGGGGCTGGGGCGGGACGCCGTACGGCTGCTGGTGTCCAGGGGGACGGAGGTGTCGCTGCGGGCCTTCGGTGAGCTGCCGGGGCTGCTGCGGGCGGGGGACGTCCTGGTGGTGAACACCTCGGCCACCCTTGCGGCGGCGGTGGACGGGCGGGTGGCCGGCGGGGGCGGTGGGGCCGGCGGGGAGCCGGTCGTCGTGCACTTCTCGACGCGCGGCGACGACGGCCGGTGGGCGGTGGAGCTCAGGGAGCGGGACGGCTCGGGCACCACCCGGCCCCGGCCCGGCGGCCCCGCGGGGACGGTGGTGGGCCTGCCGGACGGGCTGCGGCTGGTACTGGAGGAGCCGCTGGCACCGGGGGCGGACCGGCTGTGGTGGGCGCGGCCGTCGTGGAAGGCCGGGGCTCGGGGGGCGTACGGGGTGCAGGACGCGCCGGTGGCGCCTGGCACGCAGGGGGCGTACGGCACGCAGGGCGTCCTGGGTGCGCAGGGCGTGTACGGGGTGATGCGGCGGCACGGGAGGCCGATCCGGTACGCCTATACGGAGCGGGACCAGCCCTTGTCGGCGTACCAGACGGTGTTCGCGGTGCCGGCGGCGGACGGTTCGGGCTCGGCGGAGATGCCGAGCGCGGCCCGCCCCTTCACCGCGGAGCTGGTGGCGCGGCTGGTGAGCCGGGGCGTGCAGTTCGCCCCGCTGACCCTGCACACGGGGGTGGCGTCGGCGGAGGCGCACGAGCCGCCGTACCCGGAACGCTTCGAGGTGCCGGAGGCCACGGCGCGCCTGGTGAACGCGGCCAGGGCGGGAGGGGGCCGGGTGCTGGCCGTGGGGACCACGGCGGTCCGGGCGCTGGAGTCGGCGGCGGACCGCTCGGGGGCGGTCCGGGCGGTCCGGGGCTGGACGGACCTGGTGGTGACCCCGGAGCGGGGGGTACGGGTGGTGGACGGGCTGCTGACCGGGCTGCACGAGCCGGCGGCCTCGCACCTGCTGATGCTGGAGGCGGTCGCCGGGAGGGCCGCGGTGGAGCGCGGATACGCCGAGGCGCTGACCCGTCTCTGCCTCTGGCACGAGTTCGGGGACGTCCATCTGCTACTCCAGGAGGAGGACAGTCACTGATTGCATTGCTGTTGCAACTTACGGTGAGATTGTCACGGGCCTGATGTGAGCCCGCGCATAGGACCCACATCACTTACGAAGGTCGGTAGTGGATAAGTAAAGAGGTCATCAGAGCCGCTCAGAGCGGGACTCATGGCGAAATGGGAGGGCTTGCGCGGGCCCTTGATCCACTATCCGGCTTCGTACGTCACACCTTTGCCACAGGATTTTGCCGCCGCTAAGAATGGCTGCCGTCGCACAGCGCCACTGGATCCCGGATCCGCGTGGCGCTTTCCTGCGGCCCCCCGCTCTTCGTAAAGGTGTGCTCCATGTCTGCGTCCAGCTATGCCGGTCTCAAGCGTCTGACCAAGGCTCACAAGATGTCGATCGCCGGCGTCGCCGCGCTCAGCACCGCCGCCCTCGCGTTCTCCCTCGTTCCCGGTGGCGTCGAGGAGGCCCGTGCCGTCAGCACGGCCCCGGTCGCCGTGGAGCAGATCGTGGCCGCCGCCCACACCAAGAGCCTCACCGACCAGGCCGTCGCCCAGCAGGCCCTCGCCGTGAAGGCCAAGGCGAAGGCCGACGCCGACGCCAAGGCCAAGGCCGAGGCCGCCGCGAAGAAGGCCCGCGCGGAGAAGGAGGCGGCCACGCGCTCCATCGTCCGCAAGCCGCTCTTCGCGAACAACCTGGACGGCTGGATCAAGGAAGCCCTCTGGATCATGAAGAAGGAAGGCATCCCGGGCACCTACCAGGGCATCCACCGCAACATCATGCGGGAGTCCTCCGGTAACCCCCGCGCGATCAACAACTGGGACATCAACGCCCAGAACGGCATCCCCAGCAAGGGCCTGCTGCAGGTCATCGCCCCGACCTTCAAGACGTACCACGTCAAGGGCACCAAGTTCGACCAGTACGACCCGGTCGCCAACATCGTCGCGGCCTGCAACTACGCCGCCGACCGCTACGGCTCGATGGACAACGTCAACAGCGCCTACTGACGGGCGCCCGCCGACGGGCACCGAGCACCCGCGGCACTGCCGCGACACCGGCCGCACGGCCGCGCACACCCCCACGCGCCGCAGGGCGGCACCCGGAGTCCGGGTGCCGCCCTGCGGCGTTGGTGTGCCTCTCTGCGGCCCTGCCCGCCCTACTTGCGCATGACCTCGGGCTCGTGGCGGCGCAGCAGGCGCGCGACCGCGAAGCCGCAGGCGACGCCCATGAGCAGCAGGACGGCGATGTCCAGCGTCCACTGGCCGGCCGTGGCCTCCCACAGCGGGTCGAGGTTGGTGGGGTCCTTCTTGTCCCACGGCGGCATGAGGTGGGCCAGGTCCAGGGTGGTGCCGGACGCGGCGACGGCCCAGCGGGACGGCATGAGCCAGGCGAACTGCTCCAGGCCCGGGGAGTCGTACACCTGGAAGAGGATGCCGGTGAACACGACCTGGACGATCGCGAACATGACCAGCAGCGGCATGGTCTTCTCGGCGGTCTTCACCAGCGAGGAGATCACCAGGCCGAACATCATCGAGGTGAAGCCGAGGGCGATCACCGACAGGCAGAGCTCGACGGCCGGGTTCATGAACAGGCCCTCTGCGGGCAGCTCGCGGGGAGCGAAGCCGATACCGCAGATGATCACGGCCTGGATGGCCGTGATGAGGCCGAGGACGATCACCTTCGACATGAGGTACGCCGACCGGGACAGGCCGGTGGCGCGCTCGCGTTCGTAGATGACCCGTTCCTTGATCAACTCACGGACCGAGTTGGCGGCGCCCGAGAAGCACATGCCGATCACGAGGATCAGCATGATCGTGCCGGCGTCGCCGTTGAAGCGGGACGGCGGCTTCGGCGGGGCCAGGCCGAAGTCGGCCGGGATCACCACGGAGACCACGCCCAGGACGGCGGGCAGGATCAGCATCAGGCCCATGAAGCCCTTGTCGGACGCGATCACCGACACGTAGCGGCGCATCAGGGTCCACAGCTGGTCGCCCCAGCCCTGGGCCTTCTTCGGGTTCAGCTGCTGCGGCGAGGGCATGGTGACCGACTGGGGGGCCTGCGCGTCCAGGTCGGCGGCGTACAGCTGGTAGTGCTGCGAGCCCTTCCAGCGGCCGGCCCAGTCGTAGTCGCGGTAGTTCTCGAAGGCCGAGAAGACGTCCGCCCACGTGCTGTAGCCGAAGAAGTTCAGCGCCTCGTCCGGCGGGCCGAAGTACGCGACCGAACCGCCCGGGGCCATCACCAGCAGCTTGTCGCAGAGGGACAGCTCGGCCACGGAGTGGGTGACCACCAGGACGGTGCGGCCGTCGTCGGCAAGGCCGCGCAGCAGCTGCATGACGTCGCGGTCCATGCCCGGGTCGAGGCCGGAGGTCGGCTCGTCCAGGAAGATCAGCGACGGCTTGGTGAGCAGCTCCAGGGCCACCGAGACGCGCTTGCGCTGGCCGCCGGAGAGGGCGGTGATCTTCTTGTCCTTGTGGATGTCGAGCTTGAGCTCGCGCAGCACCTCGTTGATGCGGGCGGCGCGCTCGGACTCGGCGGTGTCGCCGGGGAAGCGCAGCTTGGCCGCGTACTTGAGGGCCGTCGCGACCCGCAGCTCCTTGTGCAGGATGTCGTCCTGCGGCACCAGGCCGATGCGCTGGCGGAGCTCGGCGAACTGCTTGTACAGGTTCCGGTTGTCGTAGAGGACGTCGCCCTGGTCCGCGGGGCGGTAGCCGGTGAGCGCCTTGAGCAGCGTCGACTTGCCGGAGCCGGAGGGGCCGATGACCCCGATCAGCGACTTCTCCGGGACGCCGAAGGTGACGTCCTTGAGGATCTGCTTGCCGCCGTCGACCGTGACCGTGAGGTGGCGGGCGGAGAAGGAGACGTCACCGGTGTCGACGAACTCCTCGAGCCGGTCGCCGACGATCCGGAAGGTGGAGTGGCCGACGCCGACGATGTCGTTCGGGCCGAGCTGAGCGCTGCCGGACTTGGGCAGCGCCTGGCCGTTGACGTAGGTGCCGTTGTGGCTGCCGAGGTCGTGGATCTCGAAGCGGCCGCCGGTGGCGCGGAACTCCGCGTGGTGGCGGGAGACCTGGAGGTCGGAGACGACCAGTTCGTTGTCGAGGGCACGGCCGATCCGCATCACGCGGCCGACGGCGATCTGGTGGAAGGTCGTCGGGCTGCGGTCGGCGTAGCCACTGCCCTGACCGCCGGCGGCCGGGCCCTGGGCGGCGGGGCGGTGGCCCTGCTGCTGGGGCACGTGCGGCTGCTGGTAGGCCTGCGGCTGCTGCGCCTGCTGCTGCGGCTGCTGGTACTGGTGGTGGGCCTGCTGGTGCGGCGCCTGCTGGGCGTAGGCATCGTGGGCCTGCGGGGCCTGCTGCTGCCCTCCCGGCCAGGCGGCCTGGTGCGCGCCCTGGTGGTGCTGCGGAGCGGCGGCCGCGGCGGCCGGAGCGGCAGCGGTGAAATCAAGCCGCGGGCCGTCGTTGGCATTGCCGAGGTGCACCGGGGTGCCCGGTGCGATCTCGGTGTGCTGGACCCTGGTCCCGCGCACGTACGTGCCGTTGGTGCTGCCGTGGTCTTCGATCGCCCAACCCCGGCCGTTCCAGCTGATGGTGGCGTGCCGCCACGAGACGCGGGCGTCGTCGATCACCACATCACCCTGGGGGTCGCGCCCCAGTGTGTACGACCTGGACGCGTCGAGGGTCCAGGTCCTTCCGTTCAATTCCAGTACGAGTTCCGGCACTCCAGCCCCACTTGTTGTCCCCCGAGAAATCCCCCTGCGTCAGGGAGTCTAGGGATCGCGAACATCCGGGGGAACTATTCCAGGCCCGCGCGCACAAGTGGAATCCGGGCCTTGTCGGGGCCGGGGAAAGGCACCCGGAAAGTGCGATAGGGGACGTCTCGCACCGTGTACCGCGGCCGGTGGAACCGGTGAAGCGGCGTTGGGCGTCACCGGGTTGGGAGGAGCGGCTTCGGCATGCCCGCAGCCGGGTCCGTGGGACGGGGCGTTCGGGACCTGACGGTTCCCGGACCCTGCGGGGCGGTTCCCCCGGCCCGCCCGTTTCCGAAACGGGAGCCTGCGGCCGCGGACCCCCTTCGGCTGGTGGCCGACGGGGCTGATCCCGCAGATTCCCCCGCCCGGACGGGGCCGGCTCCGGTGGGCCATGGGTGGGGGCTCGGGCGACGAGGGGTGAGACGGGGTGACCGCTCCGCGGGCGGAGGGGATACGGTGAGCGGACCATGAGCGCTTCGCAGACCTTCGACGTCCCCACCCTCCTCGTCAAGATCTTCGGCAAGGACCGTCCCGGGATCACCGCCGGGCTGTTCGACACCCTTGCCGCCTACTCGGTCGACGTGGTCGACATCGAGCAGGTGGTCACCCGTGGCCGCATCGTGCTGTGCGCCCTCGTCACCAAGCCGTCCGCCGGCTCGGAGGGCGAGCTGCGGGCCACCGTGCACAGCTGGGCGGAGTCCCTGAAGCTGCAGGCCGAGATCATCTCGGGCACCGGTGACAACCGGCCGCGCGGCAGTGGGCGCTCCCTGGTGACCGTGCTGGGCCACCCCCTCACCGCCGAGTCGACGGCCGCCATCGCCGCCCGGATCACCTCGACCGGCGGCAACATCGACCGTATCTTCCGGCTCGCGAAGTACCCGGTGACCGCGGTCGAGTTCGCCGTCTCGGGTGCCGAGACCGAGCCGCTGCGGACCGCTCTGGCCACCGAGGCCGCCCAGATCGGGGTGGACGTGGCCGTGGTGTCGGCCGGTCTGCACCGCCGGGCGCAGCGGCTGGTGGTGATGGACGTGGACTCGACGCTGATCCAGGACGAGGTCATCGAGCTGTTCGCGGCCCACGCCGGATGCGAGGAGCAGGTGGCCGAGGTGACGGCCCGCGCGATGCGCGGCGAGCTGGACTTCGAGCAGTCGCTGCACGCCCGGGTGGCCCTGCTGGAGGGTCTGGACGCTTCGGTCGTGGACAAGGTGCGGTCCGAGGTCCGGCTGACGCCCGGTGCCCGGACCCTGGTGCGGACGCTGAAGCGGCTGGGTTACCAGGTGGGCGTGGTGTCCGGCGGGTTCACGCAGGTGACGGACGACCTGCAGGAGCGGCTCGGGCTGGACTTCGCCTCGGCGAACACGCTGGAAATCGTGGACGGGAAGCTGACCGGCCGGGTCACCGGCGAGATCGTCGACCGGGCCGGGAAGGCCCGGCTGCTGCGCCGGTTCGCCTCGGAGGCGGGTGTGCCGCTGGCGCAGACGGTGGCGATCGGCGACGGGGCCAACGATCTGGACATGCTGAACGCCGCGGGACTGGGTGTGGCCTTCAACGCGAAGCCCGTGGTGCGGGAGGCGGCGCACACCGCCGTGAACGTGCCCTTCCTCGACGCCGTGCTGTACCTGCTGGGGATCACCCGGGAGGAAGTGGAAGCAGCCGATCTGGCCTGACGATCCGGCCTGATCACCGACGTGCGCCCGCCGGAGCTCCGGCGGGCGCCTTTTCGTGTCAGTGGTCCTGGGGGGTCCAGAAGTCGGCCAGCGTGGCGACGCCGTGCTCCACGGACTTCCACGAGCCGGTGAAGGTGAGGACGGCCAGGGAGGCGGGCGGGAAGCCGCGGAGGGTCAGCCGCTGCAGGGCGTCGCCCTCGGCGCGGCCGGCCAGGATGTCGGCGAGGGCGTGCATCCCGGGGTTGTGGCCGATCACCAGGAGGTCGGAGATCTCGTCGGGGGTCTCGTTCAGCAGGGCGATGAGCTCGCCGGGCGAAGCCTCGTAGAGCCGCTCCTCGTAGGCGGTCTTCGGGCGGTGGGGCAGCTTCTGGGCGGCGAGCTTCCAGGTCTCCCGGGTCCGGGTGGCGGTCGAGCAGAGGGCCAGGCCGAAGTCGATGCCCAGCTCGGCCAGCTTCAGTCCGACGGCCGCGGCCTCCTGGCGGCCGCGGTCGGCCAGCGGCCGGTCGTGGTCGGCGACCTGCGGCCAGTCGGCCTTGGCATGCCGGAGGAGGACGATCCTGCGGGGTGTGTCGGCGCTCATGGAACCCAGCTTCGCACGAAACCGACCATGGGGCGCAGGGTGTTGAAGGAGCTCACCCGCCAGGGGCGGATGCGCTGCGGAGCGCCCCTGCGGGGGTGTCCCGGGGCGGGCTGACCGCGGTCCGCGCGGGGGCGGACGCGGTCAGCCGAGGAGGCGAGCACGGTCAGCCGAGGAGGCGGACGCGGTCAGCCGAGGAGGCGGAGGATCTCCTGGGCGAGCAGCCCGAGCACCGAGGCGTCGGTGGTCCCGGGGGTGGTGCCGGCCTCGGCCGGGCCGCCGAGGAGCAGCAGGACCAGGAGGGAGAAGGCCAGGGCGGGCAGGGCCATGCCCCACCAGGTGAGCCGGGCCTGCGTGCCGTTGCCGCGGGCCGGCCGGGTCCGTGCCGCCATCGCCGCCTCCTGGGTGTCCCCCGCCGTGGGCGCGCCTGGTCGCGCGCCCTCACCTGTGAATCTACGGATCCACGGCGGTGGTTCCCATCGGGGTCACACCCGAGTTCACCCTGAGCCTGGCCCCCTAGGGGATGGTGGGGTCAGCCCCACCATCCCGGGGCGGTCAGGGAGCGGCGATCGTCGCGATGATCGCGATGAGCACGGTGACGCCGAGCATCGCGCCCAGGAGGAGGCCGAGCTTCTTGTGGCTGTTCTGGGGGTTCGGTTCGAGAACGGGCATGCCCGTCAGTCTCGCATGCCGCATTCGTCCTCGATCGTGCGGTCCCGGCCGGCCAGCACGCCCAGCGCGATCTGCGGCACCAGCAGGCCGGCCATCACCGCCAGCGGCAGGTCCCAGCCGCCGCTGTGCTGGTAGAGGGTGCCGATGAGCACCGGTCCGGGGATGGAGATCAGGTAGCCGGCGGACTGGGCGAAGGCGGACAGCCTGACCACACCCGCCGGGGACTTGGCCCTTAGTCCGATCAGCGTGATGACCAGCGGGAAGGCGCAGTTGGAGACGCCGATCAGGAGGGCCCAGGCCCACGCTCCGGCGACGGGGGCGAGGTACAGGCCGAGGTAGCCGGCGAGACCGAACACGCCGAGGGTGACGGCGATGGGGCCCTGGTTCTTCAGCCGGCCGGCCACGCCGGGGATGACGAAGGCGAGCGGGACGCCCATCACCATGACGACGGCGAGCAGCACGCCGGCGGTGCCGGCCGAGACCCCGGCGTCGCGGAAGATCTGCGGGAGCCAGCCCATGGTGATGTACGCGCCGGTGGCCTGGAGACCGAAGTAGCCGGTCAGGGCCCAGGCGGTACGGCTGCGCACGACCCGCGGGCCGGCCGCCTGTGGGGTGGCTCCGCCGGCCGGCGGGACGTCGCCGGTTCCGGCCGCCCGGGCGCGGCGGTCGGCGCGGACCACGGGCAGCCAGGGCAGGACGGCCAGCAGCGCGAGCCCGGCCCAGACCATCAGGCCGGTGCGCCAGTCGCCGCCGAGCAGGTCCTCGGTCATGGGGACGGTGGTGGCCGCGGCGAGGGAGGTGCCGGCGGCCAGGGCCATGGAGTAGAGGCCGGTCATGGTGCCGAGCCGGTGCGGGAACCAGCGCTTGACGATCACCGGGAGCAGCACGTTGGTGAGCGCGATGCCGGCCAGGGTGAGCGCGCTGAAGGCGAGGAAGCCCGCTGCGTCGTCCATGAAGGGGCGGATCAGCAGGCCGGTGGCGACCATGACCATGCCGGCGCATACGACGGCGGCCGCGCCGAAGCGGCGGGAGAGCCGGGGCGCGGTGATGCCGAAGACGGCGAAGCACACGGCCGGGACCGAGGTGATGAGCCCGGCGACGGTGCCGCCCATGTGGAGGCCGGCCCGGGTCTCCTCGAAGAGGGCTCCGAGGCTGGTGACGGCGGGCCGCAGGTTGAGGGCGGCGAGCACGATGCCGATGACGAGGACCGGGCCGAGCCAGGCGGGCTGCGCCGGGCCGTCCATGGGTGCGGTGGAGGTGGTGGGGGCGGCTGTGGGGGGTGCGGCGGCCGTGGCGGGCCGGTCGAGGGTCCGTGTCTCTTCGTCGTGCATGGGAACCATCATAGAATCATGGGATGATTGGTTGTCCAGCCTCGTCGTGCGCTCGGACACCGACGACGAAGACGTGACGAAGACGCCGACGGCGAAGACGTCGAAGAAGACGACGATGATGAAGACGACCAAGACGAAGACGACCAAGGGGAACCACTCATGCCGTTGACCTCGCCCCGGCGCTCCGCGCTGGTCGACCAGGTGATCGCCCAGCTGCGGAACCAGATCACCTCGGGCGAGTGGCCGGTCGGGAGCCGTATCCCCACCGAGCCGGAACTGGTGGAGCTGCTGGGGGTGGCCCGGAACACGGTCCGCGAGGCGGTGCGGGCGCTGGCGCACAACGGCCTGCTCGACATCCGGCAGGGCTCGGGCACCTATGTGCTCGCCACCAGCGAGCTGGCCGGGGTGATGCACCGCAGGTTCGCGGGGGCGGACCCCCGGCACATCGCGGAGCTGCGGTCGACCCTGGAGTCCTCGGCGGCCCGGCTGGCGGCGGAGCGGCGCACCGAGCGGGACCTCGTACAGCTCGACGCGCTGCTGGCCCGCCGCGAGGAGGCGTGGGGGTCCGGTGACGCGGAGCGGTTCATCGCGGCGGACCACGCCCTGCACATGGCGGTGGTCGCCGCCTCCGGCAACGAGGTGCTGATCGAGCTGTACGCGGACCTGGGTGACCTGATCCGGGACTGGCTCCGCGGGGACGTCGGTACGGAGCTCACCCCGCAGTCGCACCTGGACCACGGACGGCTGGTCGAGGCGATCCGGCGCGGGGACGCGGACACTGCGGCTTCGGAGGCGGCCGGATACCCCTTCGTCTGTCTCGGCAGGAGTGACGCGGCACCGCGGGCGGCGGCGCTCAGCCCCGCTGGTGGCTGACCCAGGCCGAGCGGACCTCTTTCCAGCACCGGCCGGTCAGCTCCAGGCGGGCGGCCGGCTCGACGGCCACCGGGGCGCCGTCCCCGTCCAGGTCCCACCAGCGGTCGCACTCGACGTGCAGCCGGACCAGGTCGGTCTCCGGGTAGGGGTTGTGGCAGTACGCGGTGACGGTGGAGCCGGTGATGGCGGTGCGGCAGTCGGCGCCGAACAGCTCGTCCGCCGAGGGGCGGGCGGGCTGGGCGGGGGGCTCCACGGGCAGTTCGGCCACGTTCACGGTGGCCGCGTCGGCCCGCAGCGACTCCTCCATGGCACCCGGGGCCGAGCCGCCGGCGCCGCGCACGGGATCGGCGGCGGGGGGTTGCGCGAGTGCTCCCGGGATCAGGAGACCGGTCAGGACGACCGAGGTGATCAGCAGGGCTACCGTCCGTCTCCGCCTCGCACGCACTCCCTCGCCTCCTCCCCGCAGCGCGCCGGGGAGATCCCGACCCGGTCAGTTTGCAGGCATTCACCCCTTTTATCGACTTGGCGGAGGCGGGTCGCCCGTAACCGCGGGGGCGGGCCGGGATCCGGCCGGACGCCGCGGCAACGCGAAGGGCCGCACCTCCCGGAGGAGGTGCGGCCCTTCACCGCTGTGCGCGGGGCTGACCCGTACGGGCGACAGCGCCGCGGGACCGGCAGGTCGGACGACCGGCAGGTCGGGCAATCGCGCGATCAGGCGATCAGGCGATCAGGCGATCAGGCGATCAGGCGATCAGGCGATCAGGCGCCCATCATGTGCACGCCACCGTCGACGTGCACGATCTCGCCGGTGGTCTTCGGGAACCAGTCCGACAGCAGGGCGACGACGCCGCGGCCGGCCGGCTCCGGGTCGGCCATGTCCCAGTCCAGCGGGGAGCGGTGGTTCCACACGTCGGCCAGCTCGGAGAAGCCCGGGATGGACTTGGCGGCCATGGAACCGATCGGGCCCGCGGAGACCAGGTTGCAGCGGACGTTCTCCTTGCCCAGGTCACGGGCGAGGTAGCGGCTGGTGGCCTCCAGCGCGGCCTTGGCCGGGCCCATCCAGTCGTACTGCGGCCAGGCGAACTGCGCGTCGAAGGTGAGGCCGACGACGGCCGCGCCCTCCGCCGGGAACAGCGGCTTGCAGGCCATGGTCAGGGACTTCAGCGAGAACGCCGACACGTGCATGGCGGTGGAGACCGACTCGAACGGCGTGTTCAGGAAGTTGCCGCCGAGCGCGTCCTGCGGGGCGAAGCCGATCGAGTGGACGACGCCGTCGAGGCCGCCGAGCTCGTCACGGACCAGCTGCTCCAGGCGGCCCAGGTGCTCGTCGTTGGTGACGTCGAGCTCGATGACCTTGGCGGGCTTGGGCAGCTTCTTGGCGATGCGCTCCGTCAGCGTGGGCCGCGGGAAAGCGGTGAGGATGACCTCGGCGCCCTGCTCCTGAGCCAGCTTCGCGGTGTGGAAGGCGATGGAGGACTCCATCAGCACACCGGTGATCAGGATGCGCTTGCCGTCGAGAATTCCGCTCATGTTGTTCAGTGACCCATGCCCAATCCGCCGTCAACGGGAATGACGGCTCCGGTGATGTACGAGGCGTCGTCGGACGCGAGGAAGCGCACCGCCGCGGCGACCTCCTCCGGCTGCGCGTAGCGGCCCAGCGGGACCTGCGACACGATGCCGGCGCGCTGCTCGTCGGTGAGCACCTTCGTCATGTCCGTGTCCACGAAGCCCGGGGCCACGACGTTGAAGGTGATGTTACGGGAGCCCAGCTCGCGCGAGAGGGAGCGGGCGAAGCCGACGAGCGCGGCCTTGGAGGCGGCGTAGTTCGCCTGGCCCGCCGAGCCGAGCAGGCCGACGACCGACGAGATCAGGACGACCCGGCCCTTCTTGGCCCGGAGCATGCCCCGGTTGGCGCGCTTGACCACCCGGAAGGTGCCGGTGAGGTTGGTGTCCAGGACGGAGGTGAAGTCCTCCTCGGACATGCGCATCAGCAGCGTGTCCTTGGTGATGCCGGCGTTGGCCACCAGCACCTCGACCGCACCGTGCTTCTCCTCGATCTCCTTGTAGGCGCTCTCCACCTGCTCGGAGTCGGTGATGTCGCAGCGGACGGCCAGCACACCCAGCTCGGTGAGCTCGGCCGGGGGCTCCCCCGAGCGGTACGTGATCGCGACCTTGTCGCCGGTGTCGACGAAGGCGCGGGCGATGGCGAGGCCGATGCCCCGGTTTCCTCCGGTGACGAGAACCGAGCGGCTCAACGGATCACCCTTTCGCTAGCGGTCTGGTTACCGAAAACCTAGCGGTCCGCTCCGCCGTTCGAGGACTCTGGCATCAACAGGGCCTCGGGACGGGCTCTGTCGAGTCCCTACAGAAAGTGGTAGGCACGACGGGTCCGGGCGCGACATGATCGGAGCGACCGTTCCCGACCTGGGAGGACTTTCCGTGCCCCATTCCATCGATGCGGCCTTCACCGCGCTGCCCCTGCGGGCGCTCGCCGACGCGGCGCTCGCCCGGGCCCGCGCGCTGGGCGCCGAGCATGCCGACTTCCGGCTGGAGCGGATCCGCAGCGCCTCCTGGCGGCTGCGTGACGCCAAGCCCTCCGGCGGCTCCGACACCACCGACCTCGGGCTCGCGGTCCGGGTCGTGCACGGCGGCAGCTGGGGCTTCGCCTCGGGCGTGGACCTCACCATGGACGGCGCGGCCCGGGTCGCCTCGCAGGCCGTGGCGATGGCCCAGCTGTCCGCCAAGGTGATCAGGGCGGCGGGTTCCCAGGAGCGCGTGGAGCTGGCGGAGGAGCCGGTGCACGCGGACCGGACGTGGATCTCCGCCTACGACGTGAACCCCTTCGAGGTGCCCGACGAGGAGAAGGCGGCCCTGCTCGCCGACTGGAGCGCGCGGCTGCTGGCGGCCGACGGGGTGGCCCACGTGGACGCCTCGCTGCTCGCCGTCCACGAGAACAAGTTCTACGCCGACACGGCGGGGACGGTGACCACCCAGCAGCGGGTGCGGATCCACCCGCAGCTGACCGCGGTCGCCGTGGACGACAAGACCGGCGAGTTCGACTCCATGCGGACCATCGCCCCGCCGGCCGGACGCGGCTGGGAGTACCTGACGGGGACCGGCTGGGACTGGAACGGCGAGCTGGAGCGGATCCCGGAGCTGCTGGCCGAGAAGATGCGCGCGCCGAGCGTGCAGGCGGGCCGGTACGACCTGGTGGTCGACCCCTCGAACCTGTGGCTGACCATCCACGAGTCCATCGGCCACGCCACCGAGCTCGACCGGGCGCTGGGCTACGAGGCGGCGTACGCGGGGACCTCCTTCGCCACCTTCGACCAGCTGGGCAAGCTGAAGTACGGCTCCCCGATCATGAACGTGACGGGCGACCGGACGGCCGAGCACGGCCTGGCCACCATCGGGTACGACGACGAGGGCGTCGAGGGCCAGAGCTGGGACCTGGTGCGGAACGGCACCCTGGTCGGCTACCAGCTGGACCGGCGGATCGCGAAGCTGACGGGCCTGGGGCGCTCCAACGGCTGCGCGTTCGCCGACTCCCCCGGCCACGTCCCGGTCCAGCGGATGGCGAACGTGTCGCTGCAGCCGGACCCGGGCGGGCTGTCCACCGAGGACCTGATCGGCGGGGTGGAGCGCGGGATCTACGTGGTCGGCGACCGCTCCTGGTCGATCGACATGCAGCGCTACAACTTCCAGTTCACCGGGCAGCGGTTCTTCCGGATCGAGAACGGCCGGCTGGCCGGCCAGCTGCGCGACGTCGCCTACCAGGCCACGACCACCGACTTCTGGGGGTCGATGGAGGCGGTCGGCGGGCCGCAGACGTACGTCCTGGGCGGCGCCTTCAACTGCGGCAAGGCCCAGCCGGGCCAGGTCGCGGCGGTCTCGCACGGCTGCCCGTCCGCGCTGTTCCGCGGCGTCAACATCTTGAACACCACGCAGGAGGCGGGACGCTGATGGCGCCGAACCACACCAAGCCGCACGAGATCGTCGAGCGGGCCCTGGAGCTGTCCACGGCCGACGGCTGCGTCGTCATCGCCGACGAGGAGTCCACCGCGAACCTGCGCTGGGCGGGCAACGCGCTCACCACCAACGGGGTGACCCGCGGCCGCACCCTGACGGTGATCGCCACCGTCGACGGCAAGGAGGGCACGGCCTCGGGGGTCGTCTCCCGCGGCGCCGTCACCGCCGCCGACCTGGAGCCGCTGGTCCGCGCCGCCGAGGCGGCCGCCCGCACGGCCGGCCCGGCCGAGGACGCGCAGCCGCTGGTCACCGGCACGCCGGCCTCCCCGGGCTTCACCGAGGCTCCGGCCGAGACCTCCTCGGCGGTGTTCGCGGAGTTCGCGCCGGCGCTCGGCGAGGCCTTCGCCCGGGCCCGCGCGGGCGGCCGCGAGCTGTACGGCTTCGCCAACCACGAGCTGGTCTCCAGCTACCTCGGCACCTCGACGGGGCTCCGGCTGCGGCACGACCAGCCCAACGGGACCCTGGAGGTCAACGCCAAGGCCCCGGCCGCGGACGGCCGGCCGCGCTCGGCCTGGGCCGGCCGGTCCACCCGGGACTTCCGGGACGTCGACCCGACCGCGCTGGACGCGGAGCTGGCCGTACGGCTGGGCTGGGCGGAGCGGCGGACCGAGCTGCCGGCCGGCCGGTACGAGACCCTGCTGCCGCCGACGGCCGTGGCGGACCTGCTGATCTACCAGATGTGGTCGGGGGCGGCCCGGGACGCGGTGGAGGGCCGGACGGTCTTCTCCAAGCCCGGCGGCGGCACCCGGCTCGGCGAGAAGCTGTCCCGGCTGCCGCTGACCCTGCGCAGCGACCCGGCCGCGCCGGGGCTGGAGTCCTCGCCCTTCGTGATCGCGCACAGCTCGGGCGACGACGCGTCCGTCTTCGACAACGGCCTGCCGGTGCCCGCCACCGACTGGATCCGGGACGGCGAGCTGAACCGGCTGACCACCACCCGGCACACCGCGGAGCTCACCGGGCTCCCGCAGGCCCCCGGCTTCGGCAACCTGATCCTCGACGCGGGCGGGACGAAGTCCCTGGAGGAGATGGTCGCGGCCACAGGCCACCAGGGGCGCGGTCTGCTGCTGACCTGCCTCTGGTACATCCGCGAGGTCGACCCGGCCACGCTGCTGCTGACCGGGCTGACCCGGGACGGCGTGTACCTGGTGGAGGACGGCGAGGTGACCGGGGAGGTGAACAACTTCCGGTTCAACGAGTCGCCGGTGGACCTGCTCTCCCGGGCCACCGAGGCCGGACGGACCGAGAAGACCCTGCCGCGCGAGTGGAGCGACTGGTTCACCAGGGCCGCGATGCCCGCTCTGCGTATCCCCGATTTCAACATGAGTTCGGTAAGCCAGGGCGTCTGACCACCTAGAATGTGCGGGAACCCTCATCCGCACCCCTACTCACTCCATCCCAAGGAGAGTCACGACCGTGACCGACATCGTCGACGAACTCAAGTGGCGCGGGCTGTTCTCGCAGTCCACCGACGAAGAGGCCCTGCGCAAGGCGTTCGCGGACGGCCCGGTCACGTTCTATTGCGGATTCGACCCGACCGCGGCCTCGCTGCACGTGGGGCACCTGGTGCAGGTGCTCACCATGCGCCGGCTCCAGCAGGCCGGCAACCGGCCGCTGGCGCTGGTCGGCGGGGCCACCGGTCAGATCGGTGACCCGCGGCCGACCGCCGAGCGCACCCTGAACGACCCGGAGACGGTCGCGAACTGGGTGAACCGGCTGCGGGCGCAGATCGAGCCGTTCCTGTCCTTCGAGGGCGAGAACGCGGCCACCATGGTGAACAACCTGGACTGGACCGCCGGCATGTCCGCGATCGAGTTCCTGCGGGACATCGGCAAGCACTTCCGCGTCAACAAGATGCTGACGAAGGACTCGGTCGCCCGCCGGCTGGAGTCCGACCAGGGCATCAGCTACACGGAGTTCAGCTACCAGCTGCTGCAGGGCATGGACTTCATGGAGCTGTACCGGCGGCACGGCTGCACCCTGCAGCAGGGCGGCTCGGACCAGTGGGGCAACCTGGTGGCCGGCCTCGACCTGATCCACAAGGTGGAGCCGGACGCCCATGTGCACGCGATGGCGACTCCGCTGATGGTCAAGGCGGACGGCACCAAGTTCGGCAAGACCGAGAGCGGGGCCGTCTGGCTCGACCCGGAGATGACCACGCCGTACGCGTTCTACCAGTTCTGGCTGAACGTGGACGACCGGGACATCTCGACGTACATGCGGATCCTCTCCTTCAAGTCCGTCGCGGAGCTGGAGGAGCTGGAGGCGCAGACCGCCGAGCGGCCGCAGATGCGGGCCGCCCAGCGGGCGCTCGCCGAGGAGCTGACCACGCTGGTGCACGGCGCCGACCAGTGCGCCGCCGTGATCAACGCCTCCCGGGCGCTGTTCGGTCAGGGCGACCTGACGGAGCTGGACGGGGCCACGCTGGCCGCGGCGCTCTCCGAGCTGCCGCACGCCAGGACCGAGGGACTGGTGCCGGTGGTCGACCTGTTCGCCGAGACCGGCCTGGTGGCCAGCAAGTCGGCCGCGCGGCGCACCGTGAAGGAGGGCGGCGCCTACGTGAACAACGTGAAGGTCACCGCCGAGGACGCGGTCCCCGCCAAGGAGGACCTGCTGCACGGGCGCTGGCTGGTGCTGCGCCGCGGCAAGAAGAACCTGGCCGCGGTGGAGGTCACCGGCATCTGACCGGGGGCGGCGAGGGCCGGAGGTGACACACTTCCGGCTCGGCCCGGCCCGGTTCGACACGACGCACGGCGAGGGGCCGGTGCGGACGATCCCGTCCGTACCGGCCCCTCCGCCGTGTCGTGCGCGGCACGTCGCGCGCCGGCCCCTCCGCCGTGTGTGCGCCGTGCCGTGCCGTGCGCGGTGCGTCCGCCGCGCGCGGTTTCCCTCCTAGGCGGTGCGCCTGCCGCGGAGGGACATGTAGACCATGTCGCCGAGCCCGACGATGAGCACGGCCCCGGCGAGCTGCAGGAGGTGACGGATCCAGTCGATGCCGGCCGTCTCGCGTACGCCGATCCAGCCGGCGACGGCATTGCCGAGGATGGCGCCGACGATGCCGAACAGGGTGGTCAGCCACAGCGGCTGATGCTGTTTCCCGGGCAGGATGGCCCGGGCTATGAGGCCCAGCACGAATCCGACGATGATCGCCCACAACCAGCTCATGTCGCCTCCTCGGGGCGGGATGTGCCCGTGTGGGCCCAGTTTCGGGCCGATCGGTGAACCACGCATTTCGGGCACCCCCGTTCGGTGGCCCCCCTCTCCCCGGCGCGACGGGCCGGGCGTACCGTGGAGGGGTGAAGAAGCGGAACGAAGCCGAGGTCTTCCGGATCACGGGTGCCCGGATGGGGCTCCAGGAGGACGTGCGGGGGCGGCAGCGCCGCTACGTGATCTCGATGGCGATCAGGACCGTCTCGGTGATACTCACCGTGGTCCTGTGGAACGTGGAGCGCCATGTGGCGGTGGTGACCCTGATCGCCGGCGCGCTGCTGCCGTACGTGGCGGTGGTCATCGCGAACGCGGGACGGGAGAACACCCCGGCACTGCCTTCGAACTTCATCCCCTCCCCCGTGCGTCCGGCCCTGGATGCGGGAAACCTCAAGAAAAGCTCAGATCAATCATGAAGTTCCGGTGCACCGCACCGGGTCCTGCGTGACATACTGCCTACGCGCTCCGCATCCCCCGTCGGAGCGACGCATCGACGCCGGGCAGCTCCCCCCGTGGCTGCCCGGCGTCGTCATGTCGTCTTCGCGGCGCCTCCCGGGGTGGAGGGTCTCTTAGGGTGGGGGCGTGAACCTCTTCGCCGACGAACCGACCACCCCGATCTGCTCCGCCAAGGGCTGCCGCGACGCGGCCGTCTGGGTCCTGGCGTGGAACAACCCGAAGCTGCACGCGCCCGAGCGCCGCAAGACCTGGCTGGCGTGCGAGGAGCACCGCGAGCACCTGTCCCAGTTCCTGGGCGTGCGCGGTTTCCTCAAGGACGTGGTGAGGTTCGACGAGTGGCAGGACCCCGAGGGGGCGTAAGGCGGCGGAAACCCGAAAGGCCGGCCCGGTGGGCCGGCCTTTCGCCGTGCGAACGTCTGCCCGGAGGGGCGCCCGGCCGGTCGGCCGCCGGCGTCAGCCGCCGATCGCCGACATGGGGCGGGCGGGCTGCAGGAAGGAGGGGTCGTCCAGGCCGGAACCGGCCTTCTTGCCCCACATCGCCTTCTTCCAGAGGTCGGCGATCTCCTCGTCCGCGGCACCGGAGCGCAGCGCGCCCCGCAGGTCGGACTCCTCCGTGGCGAACAGGCACGTACGGACCTGGCCGTCGGCGGTGAGGCGGGTGCGGTCGCAGGCGCGGCAGAACGGCCGGGTGACCGAGGCGATGACGCCGACCGTGGCCGGGCCGCCGTCGACGAGCCAGCGCTCCGCCGGGGCCGCGCCGCGGGCCTCCTGGCCCTCCTCGGTCAGCTCGAAGCGGGTGCGCAGCGACTGCAGGATGTCACCGGCGGTGATCATTCCGCTGCGCTTCCAGCCGTGCTGGGCGTCCAGCGGCATCTGCTCGATGAAGCGGAGCTCGTACTCGTGCTCGACGGCCCAGGCGAGCAGGTCGGGTGCCTCGTCGTCGTTGAGGCCGGGCATCAGGACGGCGTTGACCTTGACCGGGGTGAGACCCGCGTCCCGGGCCGCGGCCATGCCCTCGATGACGTCCTTGTGCCGGTCCCGGCGGGTGAGGGTCTTGAAGACCTCGGGGCGCAGGGTGTCGAGGGAGACGTTGACCCGGTCCAGACCGGCCGCCTTGAGGGCGGCGGCGGTGCGCTTGAGGCCGATGCCGTTGGTGGTGAGGGACATCCGGGGGCGCGGCTCCAGGGCGGCGCAGCGCTCGACGATGCCGACGAGGCCGGGGCGGAGCAGGGGCTCGCCGCCGGTGAAGCGGACCTCGGTCACCCCGAGTGAGGTCACCGCGATCTCTATGAGGCGGACGATCTCGTCGTCGGTGAGCAGGTCGGACTTGCCGAGCCACTGCAGGCCCTCTTCGGGCATGCAGTACGTGCACCTCAGGTTGCACCGGTCGGTGAGCGAGACGCGCAGGTCGGTGGCAACGCGGCCGTAGGTGTCGAGAAGCACTGTGGGCCTCCTCCCCTGTCCGGTTCTGTGAGGTGCGTTCCGGGGTTGTCCGGTGAGTATCCGTCGTGATCGAGACTACGCCACCCCTGTGGCTTGTTGACGTCGCCAAATGAACGAGACGTAACGCGGCCGCGTCGTATGTCCGTACGACGCGGCCACGCTCGGTGTTCGGAGGATCTCAGTGCGCCCCTGTTCCCGTCAGCGAGCGGACCTCCAGTTCGGCGTACTTCCCGGGGTCGGCCTGCTCCTTGGACAGTACGGTGCCCAGCCAGCCGAGCAGGAAGCCCAGGGGGATCGAGATGATGCCGGGGTTCTCCAGCGGGAACCAGTGGAAGTCCATGCCCTTGAACATCGAGCTCTTGGGGTTGCCGGACACCACCGGCGAGAAGAGCACGAGGACCACCGATGAGATCAGGCCACCGTAGATCGACCACAGGGCGCCCCGGGTGGTGAAGCGCTTCCAGAAGAGGCTGTAGAGGATCGTCGGCAGGTTGGCGGATGCCGCGACGGCGAAGGCGAGGGCCACCAGGCCGGCCACGTTGATGTCGCGGGCCAGGGCTCCCAGGCCGATGGCGGCCGCGCCGATGACCACGGTGGACCAGCGGGCGGCCCGTACCTCTTCCTTCTCGGTGGCCTGCCCCTTGCGGATCACGTTGACGTAGATGTCGTGCGCGAAGGACGAGGAGGAGGCCAGGGTGAGGCCGGCCACCACCGCCAGGATGGTCGCGAAGGCCACCGCGGAGATCACCGCGAGCAGGACGGCGCCGCCGGTGGAGTCGGGGCCGCCGCCGATCTCCTGGGCGAGCAGCGGGGCGGCGGTGTTGCCGGACGGGTTGGAGGCGATGATGTCGGCCCGGCTGAGCAGTGCGGCGGCGCCGAAGCCGAGGGCGATGGTCATCAGGTAGAAGGCGCCGATGATCCCGATGGCCCAGTTCACGGACTTCCGGGCGGCCTTGGCGGTGGGCACCGTGTAGAAGCGGATCAGGATGTGCGGCAGGCCGGCGGTGCCCAGGACCAGGGCGAGGCCGAGGGAGAAGAAGTCCAGTTTGGAGGTCCCGGTGGCGCCGTACTTCAGGCCGGGCTCCAGGAAGGCGGTGCCCTTGCCGCTGTTCTCGGCGGCCTCGCCGAGCAGGTCGGACACGTTGAAGTCGAACTTCCACAGCACCATGAAGGTGATCAGCAGGGCGCCGGCGATCAGCAGGACCGCCTTGACCATCTGGACCCAGGTGGTGCCCTTCATCCCGCCGATGGAGACGTAGACGATCATCAGGATGCCGACCAGGGCGACGATGGCGACCTTTCCGCCGTCGCTCTTGATCCCGAGCAGCAGGGAGACCAGTACGCCGGCGCCGGCCATCTGGGCGAGCAGGTAGAAGATCGAGACCACGATGGTGGAGGTGCCGGCCGCGGTCCGGACGGGCCGCTGGCGCATCCGGTAGGCCAGGACGTCGCCCATGGTGTAGCGGCCGGAGTTGCGGAGCGGTTCGGCGACCAGGAGCAGCGCGACCAGCCAGGCGACCAGGAAGCCGATGGAGTAGAGGAAGCCGTCGTAGCCGTAGAGGGCGATGGCGCCGGCGATGCCGAGGAAGGACGCGGCGGACATGTAGTCGCCGGAGATGGCGAGGCCGTTCTGGAAGCCGGTGAACTGGCGGCCGCCGGCGTAGAAGTCGGCGGCGCCGCGGGTCTGGCGGCCCGCCCAGACGGTGATGATCAGCGTGGCGACCACGAACAGCCCGAACAGGGTCATGATCAGCGGCCGGTGTTCGGAGGCGCCGCCGGCCGCGAGGGGGTGCGCGTGTGCGGCGTGGGTGTGGGCGGCGAGGGCGTGTGCGGCGCTCATTCCCCGGCCTCCATGCGCTCCTTGATGGCCCGTGCGCGCGGGTCGAGCTTGGCGGCGGCGTGCCGCGAGTACCACCAGGCGATGAGGAAGGTGGTGGCGAACTGCCCGAGGCCGAGCACGAGCGCGACGTTGATGTTGCCGAACAGCCTGGTCCCCATGAAGCCGCCCGCGTAGTTGGACAGCAGGACGAAGAGCAGGTACCAGGCGATGAAGGCCGCGGTGAGGGGGAACGCGAAGGAGCGGTGGGTGCGCCGCAGTTCGCCGAATTCGGGGCCGGCCTGGACGGCGGCGAAGCGCTCTGCGGGGAGGGTCGCCGACTGGGTGTCCGGGCCGCCGGGCGGCGGCGCTGCTTCGGTGGTCACGGGAGGTTCTCCTTGCGAAGCGGATGCGGTGGGAACGGCTGACAAAACGACCTCCGTGGGGGTGATGGTGCTGATCCCCCCTGTGCAACGGCACGGAACCCGGAGCGGCGCGGTTCACCGCCCGTCGTGACTTCCGGAACTTCCGCACGACCTGTTCGTCGAACTGATGGCGCAAACCCGAACGGGGCGGCTAGGTTCACCTGTCATGAACCCGTCCGACGCGACCCGCGTCAGGACGGCTTTTTCACGGATGATGTGGAGAACCCATGGCTCATCTGGGATCCGGCCGCTCGCGCGCTCTCGCGGTACCGGTCGGCCTGGCCCTCACGGCCTCGCTCGCCTTCCTCCCGGCGGTGTCGGCCAGTGCCGCCCCCGCCGAGGACTCGGGCGTGACGGCCGCACCGGCCACCGGTCCGAAGCTCTCGTACGTGGCGAACCTGACCGCGTACGGGACGGCCAAGCAGGCCAGGAAGGCCATCGAGCGGGCCGGTGGAACGGTGGTGACGGCGTATGAGCAGATAGGCGTCGTGGTCGCGCACTCCCAGAACCCCGACTTCGCCCGGCAGCTGCGGGCCCAGCGCAGCCTCTTCGTGTCCGTCGGCGCCACCCGTGTGGCCCCGCTGACCCCGGTGCAGACCACCGAGGAGGGCAGCACGCAGAAGCTGAGCGCGGCCGACGCCGCCAAGGCCGCGGCGGCGGCCGCACCGGGCGAGGAGCCGCTGGAGGCCAACCAGTGGGACCTCCGCGCGATCAAGGCCGACCAGGCGCACAAGATCAACGATGGCAGCCGGAGCGTCACGGTGGGCGTCATCGACACGGGTGTGGACGACACCCACCCCGATCTGGCCCCGAACTTCTCCCGCGAGCAGTCGGCCAACTGTGTGGGCGGCGTCGCCGACACCTCCGAGGGCGCCTGGCGTCCCTACGCCGACGGCAGCGACCACGGCACCCACGTGGCCGGCACCATCGCCGCGGCCCGCAACGGCGTGGGCATCAGCGGTGTCGCGCCGGGCGTGAAGGTCGCCGGCATCAAGGTGAGCGAGCCCGGCACCAGCCTCTTCTACACCGAGGCGGTCGTCTGCGGCTTCATGTTCGCCGCCGAGAAGGGGATCGAGGTGACGAACAACAGCTACTACGTCGACCCCTGGCTCTACAACTGCAAGGCGGACGCCGACCAGGGCGCGCTGGTCGAGGCCCTCACCCGGGCGACCCGGTACGCGGAGAAGAAGGGCGTGCTGTCCGTCGCCTCGGCCGGCAACTCCGACCACGACCTGGCCGGTGACTCGATCCTCGACGACACCAGCCCGGACGACGCCACCCCGGTGCCGCGAACCATCGACCCGAAGGTCTGCCTGGACATGCCCACGCAGCTCCCCGGCGTGGTCACCGTCTCCGCCACCGGCGACAAGGGACTGAAGTCCTACTACTCCAGCTACGGCCTGGGCGTGGTGGACGTGGCCGGACCCGGCGGCGACAAGTGGCAGACCCCGGGCACCCCGGACGCCAACGGCCGCGTGCTGTCCACCCTCCCGGGCGGCGGCTACGGCTACAAGCAGGGCACCTCGATGGCCTCGCCGCACGTCGCGGGCGTCGCCGCGCTGCTCAAGAGCACCCACCCGAACGCCACCCCGGCCCAGCTGCAGCGCCTGCTGAAGTCCCAGGCCGACAAGCTCGCCTGCCCGGACAAGGTCTACGACGCCACGGGCAACCTGATCGACGCCACCACCTGCCAGAGCAAGTGGGGCCAGACCGGCTACTACGGCCACGGCCTGGTCAACGCGCTGAACGCGGTCAAGTAGCGGTGTAGCGGGATCCGTCGGTCAGGGGGCCGCGGGATCCGGAGAACGCCGGAGGGGCCGGGCGGGAAACATCCCGCCCGGCCCCTCCGTACGTTCGGGCGTTCAGGCGTTCAGGCGTTCAGGCGTTCAGGGTGCGACGAGGAGCTTCAGGGCGTGCCGAGGACCTTCAGGGGGTGATGAGGACCTTCAGCGCGCTGCGGTCGTCCATCGCGCGGTAGCCGTCGGGCACCTCGTCCAGGCCCACCTCCCGGTCGAACACCGGCGCCGGGTCGATGACGCCGTTCAGGACGTCCTCCAGCAGCTCCGGGATGTAGGCGCGGACCGGGGCCACACCGCCGCGCAGGGTGATGTTCCGGTCGAACATGACACCGAGGTCGAGGCCGGTGCCGCTGCCGTGCGGCACCCCCACGTAGCCGATGGCACCGCCGTCGCGGGTGATGTTCACCGCGGTGCGCATGGACTGCTCGGTGCCCACGGCCTCGATGACGGAGTGCGCACCCTGCCCGCGGGTGAGCTCGCGTACGGCCGCCTCGGCGGCCTCCCCGCGCTCGGCGACCACGTCGGTGGCGCCGAACAGCTTGGCTATGTCGGTACGGGCCGCGTGCCGGCCCAGGGCGATGATCCGCTCGGCACCGAGCCGCTTGGCGGCCAGGACACCGCACAGGCCGACCGCGCCGTCCCCGACCACCGCGACGGTGGAGCCGGCCCGGACGCCGGCGCCCAGGGCCGCGTGGTGGCCGGTGCCCATGACGTCGGAGAGCGCGAGCAGCCCGGTCAGCAGCCGGCCGTCGGAGACGGCGTCGGCGGGCAGCTTCACCAGGGTTCCGTCGGCGTGCGGGACGCGGACGGCCTCGCCCTGGCCGCCGTCGTGGCCGACCGAGCCCCAGAAGCCGCCTTGCACGCAGGACGTGTGCAGGCCCTCGGAGCAGTAGTCGCAGGTGCCGTCGGACCACATGAAGGGGGCGACGACCAGGTCGCCGGCGCGCAGGCCGGTGACGGAGGGGCCGGTTTCCTCGACGACGCCGAGGAACTCGTGGCCGATGCGCTGGCCCGGCTGTCGCTCGGCGTTGCCGCGGTAGGCCCAGAGGTCGCTGCCGCAGATGCAGGCGCGGAGCACGCGGACGACGGCGTCCTCGGGCTGCCGGATCGCGGCATCGGGCACCTCCTCCACGCGGATGTCGTGCGGGGCGTGGATGACGGTGGCGCGCATGGTGGTGCAGTCCTCCGGCGTAGATGGTTGAGTCTTGTATGACCTCCCCTACCGTACGCCTGTCCGACCGCGGTCCGTCCCGCCCCCGGTCCGCCCTGCCTCGGGCGCACCCGCGGGCGCGGTGCCCGCGGCCAGGACGCCGGTGGCCAGCAGGTACTGGGCGGCCAGATAGGTCAGCATGATCCAGAAGTCGGGGCGCGGCGGCTGCGGCCATTCGGCGACGCCGGTGGCGATGAGGGTGTCGGAGAGCAGGAAGAGCGCGCCGCCGAGCGCCGCCCGGACACCGAGCGCGCTCGACCGGAAGGCCATGGCGGCCAGCAGCAGGCTGTAGCCGGCCACCGGGATGCGGAGCTCGGCGGGCAGGTCGCCCCAGAGCAGGGAGATCGTGCCGGCCAGCGCGAGGAGGTACGCCGCCCCCAGGAGCGGGGGCGCGGACCGCTTCCCGAAGAGGACGAGGTAGCAGACGTGCCCCAGGGCGAAGGAGCTCATGCCGACGAGGAAGGCGGCGTCGGCGTCGAAGAGCAGGGCCGTGTCCCCGCCCCATCCGAAGGCGAGCGCCGCCACCAGGAGGCGGGGGGCGCCCAGGGTGAGCACGTAAACGATCAGCAGGGGCATCAGCAGCGGCTTGAAGAGGACGTGCCCGGGGTCCCAGCCGGCCAGCAGCGAGCCGAGGTCGCCGGCGGCGGCGACGGCGAAGCCGATGAGCGCGGCCCGGCCGGCCCGGTCACGGCGCCGGGCGGACGCCAGGCCGGCCGTGGTGCGCGCGGCGGCCCAGGAGGGGATCCGGCGGGGGGCGGCGGTCATGCGGCGCTCTCGGAGGGTGCGGGCGCGGGGGCGCCGTCGGCGGCGGGAGCCGGGGCGGGCTGCGCGGTGGCGGTGGGCTGCGCCGTGGCGGTGGCGGGGGCGGTGGGGGCGGGCTCGGCCGGGCCGGCGGTCCGCGGCTGCCAGCCGGGGCCGCGGAAGACCCGGCCGGCGCGCTCGCGCCAGGAGCGGGCGGCGCGGACGTCCCGGGCGATGGCGGCGTACTCGTGGGTGGCCACCCGCAGCGGGTTGTAGGTGTCGATGTTCTTGGTGAGCCCGTAGACCGGCTGCTCGGCCTCGCCCACCCAGGACCCGAACATCCGGTCCCAGACGATCAGGATCCCGCCGAAGTTGCGGTCCAGGTAGCCGCCCTGGGAGGCGTGGTGGACGCGGTGGTGGGAGGGGGTGTTGAAGAGGTACTCGTAGGGCCGGGGCAGCTTGCCGATGCGCTCGGTGTGGACCCAGAACTGGTACAGGAGGTTGATCCCGTAGCAGAACGGGATCACGGCCGGGTGCACGCCCAGGGCCACCATCGGCAGGTAGAACCACCAGGTGGTGGCGCTGGTCCAGGGCTGCCGCAGGGCGGTGGTGAGGTTGAAGTTGCGGCTGCTGTGGTGCACCACGTGGCAGGCCCACAGGATCCGGACGACGTGGTGGCCGCGGTGCTGCCAGTAGTAGAGGAAGTCCTGGGCGAGCAGCATCAGCGGGACGGTCCACCACAGGAACGGGACCCGCAGCGGGGTGAGTTCGTAGACGGCGGTGAAGACGGCGACGACCGGGATCTTCCACAGCAGGTCGAAGCCGATGCTGCCGATCCCCATGGTCAGGCTGGTCACCGCGTCCTTGGCGTCGTATCCGGCGGCATCGTCGTCGGGATGGAGGCGGTAGCTCACCATCTCGATGACGGTGAGCAGGACGAAGGCGGGTATGGACCACAGCACGACATCGGGCAGGTTTGGCATGGGCGCACCTTAGGGGCGGGTTCCGGGGTGCCGCTAGGGGTTGTTACCGATCAGTATCCGGACGGGTTACCGCGGGTACAAGGGGAGGGCGCATGACGGGGTTCGAGACGGCCGTCCTACGGGCGGCGGGAGCGGCTGCGACGGCCCTGGCGCGGGCCAAACTGGGCCGGGCACCGGGCGCGGGCCTGACCCCCACCCCGGCCCGGCCGGCGGCGCTCCGCGCGGAACAGGCGCTCGGCACCTCGGACCGGGTGCTGCTGCGCGGCCCGGCGGGCTCCGGCAAGAGCACGCTGCTGCAGCGGCTGGCGCTGAACGCGGCCCGTCAGGCGGACGGGCCGTGGGCGACGTGCGTCCCGTTCGTGCTGCGGTTGCGGTCGTTCACCACCACGGAGTCCCTGCCCATGCCGGAGGACTTCCTCAAGGCCTCCGGGGTGCCCATGTCGGCCCCGCCGGGCTGGGTGGAGGACCTCATGCTGAGCGGCCGGGCGCTGGTCCTGGTCGACGGCGTGGACGAGGTCCCGCAGCGACTGCGCACCCGGACGGAGCACTGGCTCCGTTCGCTGGTCTCCGCGTTCCCCGTGGCCCGGTACGTGGTGACCACCCGGCCGTCGGCGGTGCCGGAGGACTGGCTCGCCGGTCAGGGGTTCACCCCCCACTCGCTGCTCCCGATGGAGCGGGAGGACATCGGGGCGTTCGTCGCCCACTGGCACCGGGCCGCCCGCGCGGAATGCCCGGGCGAGGACCTCGACCCGTACGAGGCATCGCTCCTGGAAGCCGTGTCCGCCCGCCGCGACCTGGGACGGCTGGCCACCAATCCGCTGATGTGCGCTCTGCTCTGCGCGCTGAACCGGGACCGCCGCATGCAACTGCCGCGCGCCCGCAAGGAGCTGTACGACGCGGCGCTGGACATGCTGCTGGTCCGGCGGGACACGGAGCGCGAGATCGGCGGGGTGGAGGGCGTGTACCTCACGCGGGACGAGCAGATCCTGCTGCTCCAGCGGTTCGCGTACTGGCTGATCAGGAACGGCCAGGTCGAAGCGGGCCGGGAGCTGACCCTGACCGGCACAGGGAGCTACTACCGACCTGACACCGCTCTCCGGCCTGGACGGGCTGACCGTCGCGCTCAGCACGAAGATCGAGGTCGAAGGTTTGGAGCGGATCCCGCCCGAGCGGATCAAGTGGCTGAACCCCTTCTGATCCGCCCGGCGGGACCCGTACGTCACCAGACCCGGACCGAGCCCCCCTTGGCGAAGGCCGGGCTGGTGGCCTCCGGCGGGACGGCCGTCAAGGGCTCGGCGATCTCCGCGACGAGCGGGCCGTGCTTCGCGGCCAGCGCGTCCAGCAGGGCCGGGTCGAAGCCGTAGACGCGGGCCGCGTTGCCGCCGACCATGGCCGCGACCTCCTCGCGCGGAAGGCCGGCGTAGGCGATGCGCAGGCCCTCGCGGGAGAACGGCGTGGTGCCCTCGTCGTGCGGGTAGTCGCTGCCCCACATGATCTTGTCGAGGCCGATCCGGTCCCGCAGCGGGACCTCGTGTGGCCGCATGAAGCTGGCGCCGACGAAGCAGTTGTCCCGCCAGACCTCGCTCGGGCCCTTGCCCATCGCCTCCGCCAGCCCCGCGCCGAACTTGGACTCGGCGGTCGCGGCCCGCGTCGCCGCGCCCACCAGCCGGCCGTGGTAGTAGTCCAGCATCTCCAGCACGCCCGGGATCCAGCCGGAGCCCTGCTCGGTCAGGACCAGCTTGAGCGACGGGTGGCGCCGGAAGGCGCCGCCGAAGATGAGGTGCCACAGGGCGCGGTGCGAGAACCAGGTCGTCTCCACCATGAAGACGGCCCGCGCGGCCGGCTCGTCGCCCAGCGGCGGCGACGCGGAGCCGCCGTGGTGGTTGACCGGTACGTCCAGCTCCGCGCAGACCGCCCAGATGGGGTCGTAGGCGGCCGAGTAGAGCTCGGGGACGGGCGAGCCGGGCGGGACGCCGGGCAGCAGGATGCCCCCGGTCAGGCCGGCCTCGCGGGTGCGGCGGATCTCGGCGACCGCCGCGTCCACGTCGTTGAGGAGGATCTGGACCACGCCCGCGCGCCGGCCCGGCGCGTCCGCGCAGAAGTCCGCCATCCAGCGGTTGTGCGCCTGCAGCCCGGCCCAGCGCTGCTCGTACTCGGCCCGCGTCGGCGGCTGCGCCATCAGCGAGGCCTTGGGGAAGAAGGGCGGAATGGTGTTGGGGAAGACGACCTCGGCGACGATGCCGTCCGCCTCCAGTTCCGCCAGCCGCCGTGCCGAGTTCCAGTTGCGGTCGGCCGTGTCCGCGAGGAGGTCCTCGTAGGGGTTGACGTACGTGGCCGCCCAGGCGTCGAAGTCGTCGTGGTGCTTCTTCTCCAGGTACGGCCTGTAGTCGAGCAGGTCGGCGCCCGCGTGGCAGTCCGCCGAGACGACCGTGTAGCGGTCCTCCGCCGCGCCGCCGCTCATGCGTCCACCCCCAGGACCGGGAAGTCGTGTTCGGTCAGCCAGTGCCGGCCGACCTCGCGGGAGCGGGCCCAGGAGGCCTCGACGGCGGCCTGGTCGGGCGACTGGCCGAGTTCGGCCGGGGTGGGGCCGATGCGGCGGGCCAGCGGCGCGAGCTTCCCGGTGTCGAAGCCGAACACCTCGGCCGCGGCCAGGCCCAGCATGCGGCGGGTCTCGGCGACCGGGATGTCGTGGAAGGTGTTCTTCAGCCAGGTCCGGGTGTGGGGCCAGGTGCCCTCGGGGTGCGGGAAGTCCGAGCCCCACAGGATGTTGTCCACGCCGATCTCGTACCGCTGCGCGAGCTCGCGCCGCTTGGTGTTGGTGGCGCAGACGAACACCTGCCGGTCCAGGTACTCGCTCGGCGGGCGCTTCAGCTCGGCGAAGGGGGACAGCTTCTTCCCGCCGTGGGCGCCCAGGTAGAGCCGGTCCATGAACCACAGCTGGTTGGGCAGCCACCAGCAGCCGGACTCGGCGACCCCGAACTTCAGGCCGGGGTGCCGCTCGAAGACTCCCGACCAGAGCAGGAACCACAGCGGACGGGCCGGCCACCAGGTGACCTCGGAGACGTAGATGCCGAGGTGGTCGCCGTACTCGTGGCGGGGAGCGGCCCCGGAGTGGGTCACGATCGGCATGGCCGTCTCGGCCGCGGCCGCCCACACCGGGTCGTAGCGCCGGTCGTGGTAGGGCGCCCGGTCCACCCACATGGAGGGGATCATCAGGGCGCCGAGGCCGGACTCCTTGGCCCGGTGGATCTCGGCGACGACCTTGTCCGGCTCCCCGGTGATGGGGAGCAGGGCGACACCGCAGTGCCGTTCGGGGTTCCGGGACACGAACTCGGCGAGCCAGCGGTTGTGGGCCTGCGCGCCCGCCATGCCGAGCTCGGGGTCCTGGTCGCCGGAGAGGCCGAGGCCGACGCCGAAGGGGGCGGCGGTCTGGCTGTCCACGGCGTCGGCGTCGGGGAAGACGACCTCGCCGGCCACCCCGTCGCCGTCGAGTTCCTTGAGCCGCTGGGTGCTGTCCCAGCCGCCCCTGAGGCCCTCCTCGTGGTCGTGGAACCACTTCTGCGCGAAGGCCTCGTTGCGGACGCCGAGGCGCGTGGCCTCCTCGCGGCGGGCGTCCCGCTGGCCGAGGAACTCGTCGAAGGCGGCGTGGAAGCGGGAGTCGAGGTAGGGGCGGTACTGCTCGGTGGGCAGGCCCGCGTGGCAGTCGGAGGAGATGATCAGGTACGGGTCTTCGTACGTCTCGTCAGGCATGGCAGGCCCCTCAGTCGAGGATGAAGCTCTCCAGGTAGGCGGGGTTGGCGCGGTCCAGCATGGACTGCGACCGGGCGCGGATCTGCCGGTCGCTGTGCTCGCTCGGCGGCAGCATCCAGAAGCGGTCGGCGCGGATGCCGTCGACGACGTGCCCGGCGACCTCCTCGACCGGGGTGAACAGCACCTCCTGCCCGGCCTGCTTCATCGCGGCCTCGTACTGGTCGAGGGTGCGGTACGGGGTGCGGCGCGGGCGCTGTTTGGCGTACCGCTCGGGCCGGTTGCGGTGCGACTCCCACAGGCCGGTGCGCAGCATGTGCGGGCCGGGGAAGAGGACGCTCGCGCCGATCCGGGCGCGCTCGGCCCGCAGGTGGGCGTACAGCGACTCGGTCATGGTGACCACGGCGGACTTGGTGACGGCGTAGACGGAGGCGGTGGGCAGCGGGGCGATGCCGCCGTCGCCGGAGGAGGTGTTGACGACGTGGCCGGGGGCGCCGCCCTCGATCATGCGGGGGACGAAGGCCTGGATGCCGTGGAAGACGCCCCACACGTTCACGGCGAAGGCCCATGTCCAGTCGTTCGGTTCGTGCTGCCACATCCGGCCCTCGGCTCCGGAGCCGACCCCGGCGTTGTTGCACAGCACGTGGACGGCGCCGAAGGCGTCGTACGCGGCGTCGGCGAGGGCGAGGACGCTGTCGCGTTTGGAGACGTCGACGGTGCGGGCCAGGACCTCGGCGCCGTCCGCGGAGAGTTCGCCCGCGGCTTTGGCAAGGGCCCCCTCCTCGACGTCGGCGAGGACGACGCGGAGCCCCTCGGCGGCGAAGCGGCGGGCCATGGCGAGGCCGATGCCGCTCGCGGCGCCGGTGACGACGGCCACCTGTCCTGCTTCGAGCTCCATCTCACACGCTCCCCTCGGGCGGACCGTCGTGGGCCTGTTGCGGGTCGTCGTAGCGCTGGTGGACGTACGGGAGGAGGGCCTGGGAGCTGACCCGTTCCACCACGCGGCCCTTCTGGTCGGTGGTCTTCTCGCCGATGGTGATCTCGACCAGGCGGCGGACCGGGAGGTCGGCGACCGGGTCGTACATGGACTCGCGGAGGATCACGTCGCCGGTGATCCGCTCCAGCTTCCTGACCTTCTCGTTTCGGGTGCAGTGGACCAGGACGGGGTCTCCGTCGAAGCCCGAACCGTCCACGGCGGGGAGGAACTTGAAGTAGAAGTCGGTCTTCTGCACGGGGGCCGGCAGGGGCAGTTCGCTGTCGACGGCGCCGCGGACCTCCACGAAGGCGATGCCGTGCCGGGCGAGGGCGGCGGAGACGACGAGGCCCTCGCGTTCGACGGTGACCTCGCCGAGCTTCTTCGGTTCGCCGAACACCTCGCGGCCTCCGGTCAGCGCCCTCTCGTGGGTCATCGGCATCACCAGCGGGTACCAGCCGTCCACTCCTCCGTGGTGGGCGGCGACGGCGACCGAACCGGCCCCGAGCGGATACCCGGGCAGGTCGACCTTGCTGATGTTGACCCGGACCAGGGGCCGCCCGGTGGGCTTGAGCGGCGGCGGGAGGACGGCCGCGACCACGTCGGGGTCGGTCTCCCAGACCGCGACCACGCCCGTGGACCAGATGTCGGGGAGGGAGGAGCTCTTCTCGCGCGAGGCCGCCGTCTCGGCTTCGGTCCGCGCGCCGTACCGTACGCGTGCCATGGGTGGACCACCCTTCGTCGTCGGTTCTGTAACACAGTTACACCGACAGCCGATGAGGGGTAAAGAGGGCTGCACGCACGAGAACTGACGGATCGCCAGATTGGCTGGCACATCGGCCTTGCCCATCGGCTCTGCGCATCGGCTGAGCGCAGCGGCCTTGTGCATCGCCGGCGGATCGGCCGACGGATCGGGGAGGACCGGTGGGGGGACGATGACGAGGGGTGCGCTGACCCGCGAGGAGATCCTCGACGCGGCCGCGGGGCTGGTCCGGCAGCACGGACCGGGGGCGCTGAGCATGCGCAGGCTGGCCGCCGGCCTCGGCACGGCGGTGACCTCCATCTACTGGCACGTGGGCAACCGCGAGCAGCTGCTGGACGCCCTCGTGGAGCGGACCGTACGGGAGATGGGCGCGGTCCGCCCGGCCGGCCGCACCCCCGCGGAGCGGATCGTCTCGGTGGCCCGGGGCCTGCGCCGTGAACTGCGCGCCCGCCCGCACCTGATCGCGATGGTCCACGAACGCGGCCTCACCGAGCGGATGTTCCTCCCGGCCCAGCAGGCCCTGGTGCACGAGGTGCACGCGGCCGGGCTGCGCGGGGCCCGGGCCGCGGAGGCGGTGCGCGCCGTCCAGTTCCAGATCGTCGGCTTCGTCCTGGTGGAGCGGAACCGGGAGCGCGCCCCCGCCCAGGCCCCGGCCGAGGGCGAGGTGTGGGACCCGGCCGCGGTGCCCGGCGATCCGGCCCTGTCCCGGGCCCTGTCCCGCCCGGCCGACCCGGAACGGCTGTTCCTGCTGTCGGTCCGGGCCCTGGTGGGCTCCCTGCTGGCGCCGGACGCCCCCCGCGGGCACCCGTAGCGTCCCCCGGGCCCTCGGGGGCGGCCCGCCGGTATGACCCCGGTCACGGCCGGGGACCCGGTGGCCGAACTCGGGTGAGGCGACGCCCGGAAGGCCGGAAGCGGGCACTTCCGTCCCGCGGTGTCAGTCGGGGCCCGTATCCTCTGTGACCATGCTCGACGACCGTACGACCGCAGACACGACGTGGCCGGCCGCGTACCCCCAGGGGTACGCGGTCGTCGACGTGGAGACCACCGGGCTCGCTCGCGACGACCGGATAGTCTCCGCCGCCGTCTACCGGCTCGACGCGCAGGGCAACGTGGAGGACCACTGGTACACGCTGGTCAACCCGCAGCGGGACCCGGGGCCGGTGTGGATCCACGGGCTGACGAGCGAGGTGCTCGAAGACGCCCCGCTGTTCGGCGAGATCGCCGCCGAGTTCGCCGAGCGGCTCTCGGACCGGGTGCTCGTCGCCCACAACGCCATGTTCGACTGGCAGATGATCGCCCGGGAGTACGCGCGCGCCGAGTCGGCCCCGCCGGTCCGCCAGCGGCTCTGCACCATCGCCCTGTCGAAGGAGCTGAACCTCCCGCTGCCCAACCACAAGCTGGAGTCGCTCGCCGCCCACTACGGGGTGGTGCAGCAGCGCGCGCACCACGCGCTCGACGACGCCCGGGTGCTGGCGGAGGCGTTCCGCCCGTCGCTGCACGCGGCGGCGCGGGACGGCGTACGGCTGCCGCTGCTGGAGTGCCGGCCGCTGACGGAGTGGACGGACTCCCCGGCGACGCCCCGGATCGGCTACCAGGCCGGCCATTCGGCGGGCCGGAACAGCTGGCGGCCCTCCCGGAAGCGGCCGCCGTGCCCGTATCCGAACCCGGGGCGGTTCACCGACGGCAGCCCGCTCAGGCAGGGCATGCGGATCGCCTTCTCGGGTGACACCTCGGTGGACCGGGAGCTGCTGGAGGACCGGGCGGTCGAGGCCGGGCTGCACGTGGCGACCAGCGTGTCCCGGGTCACCAGCCTGCTGGTGACCAACGACCCCGACTCGGCCACCTCGAAGGTGGTCAAGGCGCAGTCCTACGGCACCCCGATCGTGGACGAGGCCGCCTTCACCCAGCTGCTCCGGGACGTGGCTCCGGCAGACGGGTGAGCCGCGGCCGACTCGCCCGGCGCCCGCTGGCCCGCCGGGGCCCGCGGTCCCACTCTGTGGCGCATGGCACGTTGTGAGGTCTGCGGAAACGATTACGGCATGTCCTTCGAGGTGCACGCGCAGGGCGCGGTGCACGTCTTCGACTGCTTCTCCTGCGCGATCCACCGGATGGCGCCCATCTGCGAGCACTGCCGGGTCCAGATCATCGGGCAGGGCGTCGAGGTCGAGGGCTCCTGGTACTGCGGGGCGCACTGCGCCCGCTCGGAAGGGAAGGTGGGCATCGTCGACCGCGTCTGACCCCGGCTGACCGCGTCCGACCGCGACCGGAGGCCTCCGGGATCCGCGCGCGGGGGCGGGCGTCCCACCGCGCGCGGAGACGGGCGTCCCGGACCCGCGCGCAACCGCCCCCGCCCCTGAAGGTACCGTCGGAGGCGTGTACCGCTTCGTGCTGACCCGGCAGTGGGTGTGCCTCACCCTCGTCGCCCTCGTCCTCATCCCCACGATGATCAAGCTGGGGTTCTGGCAGTTCCACCGCCATGAGCACCGGGTCGCACAGAACGAACTGATCGCGTCGAACCTGGACGCCGCGCCCGTCCCGGTGGCGGAGCTGACCTCCCCCGGGCACGAGGTGCCCCGCTCCGACTACTGGCGGGCCGTCACCGCCACCGGCACGTACGACCGGACCCACGAGGTGGTGGTCCGCATGCGGACCTCCAACGACGACAAGGTCGGCTTCCACGTGGTCACCCCGCTCCTCCTGGCGGACGGCCGGGCGGTGCTGGTGAACCGGGGCTGGGTGGACGGCGCCGACGACCCGCGCGCCTATCCCCCGGTACCGGCCCCGCCGGCCGGGCAGGTCACCGTCACCGGACGGCTCAAGGCCGACGAGACCAGCGGCGGCAGCGGCATCAAGGACCGCAAGGGCCTGCCGGACCGCCAGGTGATGCTGATCAACAGCGGGCAGCAGGCACGGACGCTGGGCCGGCCGGTGCTCGGCGGGTACGTCGAGCTGACCGGGCCGGTCCCGGCGGGCGGCAGCCCGGAGCCGGTGGCGGCCCCGGACCACGACTCCATCGGCGCGCACATGGCGTACGCGGTGCAGTGGTGGATGTTTGCGGCGGGTGTGCCGGTGGGCTGGCTGGTCCTGGTGCGCCGGGAGAAGCGGGACCGGGAGGCGGCGACCGCGCAGGCCGCCGCCGAGAGCGGAGCGCCGCCCGTTAGCGTGTAGGGCATGGATCTTGGACTGAAGGACCGTGTCTACGTCGTCACCGGCGCGACCCGCGGGCTGGGTTACGCCTCCGCACGGGAGCTGACCGCCGACGGCGCGAAGGTGGTGCTGAGCGGCCGGGACGCCGGGCGCGTCGAGGAGGCCGCGGCGCGGCTGGGCCCGAACGCGGTGGGGATCGCGGCGGACAACTCCGACCCGGCGTCGGCCCGGCAGCTGATCGGGGCCGCGCGGGAGCGGTTCGGGCGCTTCGACGGCGTGCTGGTGAGCGTGGGCGGCCCGGCGCCCGGTTTCGCCGCGGACAACACGGACGAGCAGTGGGCGGCCGCGTTCGAGTCGGTGTTCCTCGGGGCGGTCCGGCTGGCCCGCGAGGCCGCCGCCGAGCTGGGCGAGGGCGGGGTCATCGGCTTCGTGCTGTCCGGGTCGGTGCACGAGCCGATCCCCGGGCTGACGATCTCCAACGGGCTGCGCCCGGGGCTGGCCGGCTTCGCGAAGTCGCTGGCGGACGAGCTGGGGCCGCGGGGGATCCGGGTGGTCGGGCTGCTGCCGGCCCGGATCGACACGGACCGCGTGCGCGAGCTGGACTCGCTCTCGGGTGACGCGGAGGCGGCCCGCGCGTCCAACGAGTCCCGGATCCCGCTGCGCCGCTACGGCACTCCGGAGGAGTTCGGCCGCACGGCCGCGTTCCTGCTCTCGCCCGCGGCCTCGTACCTGACCGGCGTCATGCTCCCGGTGGACGGCGGCGCCCGGCACGGGTTCTAGGCGTACCGGAACCCTGCGCCGCGGTCGGCCGGTCCGGCCGCGGCGGACCGGGGCCGCGGGCGGCGCGGGCGGCGGGCCTCAGTCGGCGAGTCCGGCGAGGTCGCGGAGCCGGCGCGCCTGCGCGGCGCGTTCAGCGGTGCGCTGCTCGTCGTAGCCGCGGCCGGACGCGCCCCGGAGCAGGGCCTTGGTCTCGATCACCGCCTCGCGCGGGGCGGCCAGCAGGGCCGCGGTGAGGTCGCGCACGGCGGAGTCGAGCTCGGTGCCGGGGACGGCCAGGTTGGCCAGGCCGATGCGTTCGGCCTCCTCCGCGTGGACGAAGCGTCCGGTGGCACAGATCTCCAGGGCGCGCGCGTACCCGACCAGGGCGGTCAGCGGCTGGGTGCCGCCGAGGTCGGGGACCAGGCCCAGGCTGGTCTCGCGCATGGCGAACTGCACGTCGTCCGCGACCACGCGCAGGTCGCAGGCGAGCGCGAGCTGGAAACCGGCTCCGATGGCATGGCCCTGGACGGCAGCGATGCTGATGATGTCGTTCCGCCGCCACCAGGTGAACGCCTCCTGGTATTCCGCAATCGTGGCGTCCAGCAGTTCGTCGGAACCGCGTGCCAGATCGAGGAAGGACGGCTCCCCCTCGAAGCCTTCGGGGGTGAATGCCTGCCGGTCGAGACCGGCGGAGAAGGACTTGCCCTCACCGCGCAGGACGACGACCCGGACGGTGCCCGGCAGCGACCGACCGGCCTCCGTCAACGCCCGCCAGAGCGCGGGAGATTGAGCGTTTCGCTTCGCCGGATTGGTCAGCGTCACCGTGGCGATCGTGTCGTCGACGGTGAGCCGTACGCCGTCCTTGTCGAACAGATCCATCTGGGCCTCCGGGTGGGTACTGTGCAGCCTCCACTAAGTGACTGCACAGTAACCACCCAGCCGACCCAGTGGCCGACCGGGGGTCACTGGTTGCTTGTTGCCTCGGCTTTCCGCGGTCCCGGCCCGGTGTCAGGCCGCGGCCGCCTTCTTGCCGCGGGTCGCACCGCCGCGGCCGCGCAGTGTGACTCCGGACTCGCTGAGCATCCGGTGCACGAACCCGTACGACCGGCCGGTCTCCTCGGCCAGCGCCCGGATGCTCGCACCGGAGTCGTACTTCTTCTTCAGGTCTGCCGCGAGCTTGTCGCGCGCGGCGCCGGTCACCCGGCTGCCCTTCTTCAGAGTCTCGGCCACCCGTGCCTCCTCATGGGAAGTGCGCTCTGGACTTCTCATGATCACCCCTCCCGGGCCTCCTGGCCACCCATTCAGCAAGGTCCGTACGTCGGCAATTCCCGCGGAGTGGACACCCGCGCAGAACGGAATCTTCTCTTCCGGCGCATGACCTCCGTCACATTCTCCGGATGCAGGAATAAATCTCCTGGTCAGGACCCCCTCGCGGAAAGCGGACGACCCCGGCCGGGCACCGTGGGGTGCCCGACCGGGGTCCTGGAACCGCGGGCGAAGGTACGAGAGCGACTCACTCAGATGATGGATCAGCAGTGAGCCGAATGATCCAGAAGGAATTGGATCAGGCGAGGGCGACCAGGTCCCGGTAGTCGGGACCCCACAGGTCCTCGACCCCGTCCGGGAGCAGGATGATCCGCTCCGGCTCCAGGGCCTCCACCGCGCCCTCGTCGTGCGTGACGAGGATGACCGCGCCCTTGTAGGTGCGCAGGGCGCCGAGGATCTCCTCGCGGCTGGCCGGGTCGAGGTTGTTGGTCGGCTCGTCGAGGAGCAGCACGTTCGCCGAGGAGACCACCAGGGTGGCCAGGGCGAGCCGGGTCTTCTCGCCGCCGGAGAGCACCCCGGCCGGCTTGTCCACGTCGTCGCCGGAGAACAGGAAGGAACCCAGCACCTTGCGGACCTGGACCAGGTCGAGGTCGGGTGCCGAGGTGCGCATGTTCTCCAGGACCGTGCGGTCGGGGTCCAGGGTCTCGTGCTCCTGGGCGTAGTAGCCGAGCTTGAGGCCGTGACCGGGGGTGACCTCGCCGGTGTCGGGCTGCTCGGCGCCCGCCAGCAGGCGCAGCAGCGTGGTCTTGCCGGCACCGTTGAGGCCCAGGATGACCACCCGGGAGCCCTTGTCGATGGCCAGGTCGACGTCGGTGAAGATCTCCAGCGAGCCGTACGACTTGGACAGGCCCTCGGCGGTGAGCGGGGTCTTGCCGCAGGGCGCGGGGTCCGGGAAGCGGAGCTTGGCGACCTTGTCGGAGACCCGTACGGCCTCCAGGCCCGACAGCAGCCGGTCGGCGCGCTTGGCCATGTTCTGGGCGGCGACCGTCTTGGTGGCCTTGGCGCGCATCTTGTCGGCCTGCGCGTTGAGCGCGGCGGCCTTCTTCTCGGCGTTCTGGCGCTCGCGCTTGCGGCGCTTCTCGTCGGCCTCGCGCTGCTGCTGGTAGAGCTTCCAGCCCATGTTGTAGACGTCGATGACCGAGCGGTTGGCGTCCAGGTAGAAGACCTTGTTCACGACGGTCTCGACCAGGTCGACGTCGTGGGAGATCACGATGAAGCCGCCGCGGTAGGTCTTGAGGTAGTCGCGCAGCCAGACGATCGAGTCGGCGTCGAGGTGGTTGGTGGGCTCGTCGAGGAGCAGGGTGTCGGCGTCCGAGAAGAGGATCCGGGACAGCTCGACGCGGCGGCGCTGGCCACCGGAGAGGGTGTGCAGGGGCTGGCCCAGGACCCGGTCGGGCAGACCGAGGGCGGCCGCGATGGTGGCGGCCTCCGCCTCGGCGGAGTACCCGCCCTTGGTGAGGAACTCGGTCTCCTGGCGCTCGTACTGCTTGAGGGCCTTCTCGCGGGTGGCGCCCGAGCCGTTGGCGATGCGGTCCTCGTTGGCCCGCATCTTCTTGATCAGCGTGTCGAGGCCGCGCGCGGAGAGGATCCGGTCGCGGGCGAGGACGTCGAGGTCGCCGGTGCGGGGGTCCTGCGGCAGGTAGCCGACCTCACCGGACCGGGCGATGGCGCCGGCGGCGGGCTGGCCCTCGCCGGCCAGGCACTTGGTGAGGGTGGTCTTGCCGGCGCCGTTGCGGCCGACCAGGCCGATGCGGTCGCCCTTGGCGACGCGGAAAGAGGCGTTGTCGATGAGGACGCGGGCGCCGGCGCGCAGCTCGATGCCGGTGGCGGTGATCACGGAAATGCTCCAGGGCGGTGTGGACGGCGGAAGGGTGGCGGTACGCGAGGCTTCGACGCCGCTAATCCGCGAGGAGATTTGCCATGGGATTCATTCTACCGGTGGCGCGCAACTACTTTTCGGGCCGCCGGTCCTGCGCGGGCTTGATGCGGCCCTGTTCCCCCACGGCCACGGTCCGCAGGGTCCACGGCATGTCGGGGTCGTCACAGTCCTGGGCGAGCAGGAGCAGCCGGTCGACGGTCGGCGGGGCCTCACCGGGGCGGAAGGCGCAGCCCTTGCGGGCGGTGACGATCCAGCGCAGGTCGCCGTCCTCGGCTCGGTAGCCGAGGGCCCGCGCGGGGGTGACCACGACGAGCATCCGTCCGTCCGCACCGAGGGAGGCCAGGCTGCCCTCGGTGCCGGCGCCGGGGGCGGTCCGGTGCCAGCGGACCACCGGGTCTCCGGTGCCGGCCCGGCGGACGGTGTCGGTGACCATGCCGTCGTCCCAGAGGGTGAAGGCGTGGCCGGGGGCGGAGCGGACGGCGACCGGTCGGCGGCCCTCCCGGGCATAGGTCCAGGCGGGGCGGGTGCCGTCGGGGGCGTAGGCGTGCACCGCGTCGCGGTCGAGGGCCAGCCGGTACGCCGGCCGGCCGTGCGGCACCTCGTACGCGGCGCCCTCCGGGCCGGCGGCGGGCTGCCGGGCGGTGAGCCGGTCGCCGTAGGGCGTGGCGGGACTCAGCCCGGCCAGGAGGGCCGCGAGGACGGCGAGAAAGGCGGCGACGGCGAGCAGGGCGGGCGGGCGGCGGGCCCACCGGCGCCGCGCGGGGGCGGGTGCTCCGGCGGCGGTGCTCGCGGTGTCCGCAGGGGCGGTGGCACCGGTGGGGGCGATGGTGGGGGCAGCGGTGGCCGTGGCGGCCGAGGCGGCGGTGTCCGCGGGAGCGGTGGTGCCCGTGGCGGAGTCCGCGGTGCCGTCCGTGCCGTCGGCGGGTGCCGGGCCGGGGCCGGGCACGGCCGGCGGAGTGGTCATGCGGAGCCTCCGGGGTCTCGCTGTGCGGGGTACGGCCCTCACCCCGCGCACGGTGCGACGGGACGGGCGCCGAGCGTAGTCGGACCGGCCCGGCCGTGCTGCCGCCGGGGCGGCGCAGTGTCCGTTCGTCCCCCGTTCGGCCCTCGCCGCGACCCGTGCGATATGCGCAGGTACCAGGATGAAGGGCGTGGCAGGACGCGGCAGGACGTGGCACCCGCCGGAGCGGCGGACACGTGGAGCGGAGGGCGGTGCGGGATGCAGTTCGACGACGACGCCAATGTGGACACGTCCGACGTCCAGGACGTGCGGGGCCGTCGCATCCCGGGCGGGAAGGCCACCATCGGAGGCGGCCTGGCCGGGCTGATCGCCCTGGTCCTGGGGCTGCTGTTCGGGGTGGGGCCGGACCAGCTGGGGCTGTCCTCCGGCGACACGGAACCGTCCGGCACCGCCTCCTCCGCCTCGGAGGTACAGCAGGCGTGCGGAACCGGGGCTGCCGCGAACGCGCGCGAGGACTGCCGGCTGGCGTTCGTGGCGAGGAGCACCCAGGACTTCTGGAAGCAGGAGTTCGCCCGGCGCGGCGGGCAGTACTCCCCGGCCACCACGGTCGTCTTCAGCGGGCGGGTGAACACCGGGTGCGGCACGGCGACCTCGGCGGTCGGCCCGTTCTACTGCCCCGTCGACCGGAAGGTCTACGTGGACCTCGGCTTCTTCCGGGAGCTGCAGACGAAGTTCGGCGCGAGCGGCGGGCCCTTCGCGCAGGCGTACGTGGTGGCCCACGAGTACGGGCACCACGTCCAGAACCTGCTCGGCACCCTGCAGCGGGCCCAGGACGGCCGGGTCGGCGCGGCCAGCAACGCCGTCAAGGTGGAGCTGCAGGCCGACTGCTACGCGGGGGTGTGGGCGCGGAACGCGACGACGACCCCGGACCGGACCACCGGGCGGCCGCTGCTCACCCGGCTGAGCGAGCAGGACATCCGGGACGGGCTGGACGCGGCGGCGGCGGTGGGCGACGACCGCATCCAGGAGAAGCTCCAGGGGAGGGTGACCCCGGAGAGCTGGACCCACGGCTCGGCGGCGCAGCGGCAGCAGTGGTTCTACCAGGGCTACCGCACGGGCGACATGGCCCGGTGCAACACCTTCCGCTGACCGTCCACAGGGTCGGCCGACTGTCGGCGTCGACTGCCAGACTGTGTCCCGGATCACATTCACGGGTTCAGGAGAGGGGAGTGATCGTCATGGCGGGCACACCGTCCATCAGCCCGACGCTGACGTACCGGGACGCCAGGGCCGCGATCAAGCTGCTGACGGAGGGCTTCGGCTTCCACCGGGTCGCGGTCTACGAGGGGGACGACGGCTCCGTCATGCACGCGGAGCTGTCCTACGGGAACGGCATGGTGATGCTGGGCAGCCGCGGCACGGGGAGCAAGTTCGACCAGGCGATGGGCAAGGAGCCCGGCCCGACGGGGGTGTACGTCGTGGTGGAGGACGTCGACGCGCACCACCGCCGGGCCGTGGAGCACGGGGTGGAGATCCTGATGGAGCCCACCGACCAGGACTACGGCTCGCGGGATTACATGGCGCGGGACGCGGAGGGCAACATCTGGAGCTTCGGCACCTACGCGCCGACGGTCTGACCGCGGTCCGGGCCTGCGGTCCGGCACGGGTCGTCCCACGGCGCCGGCGGTCCGGCCCTGCGCTCCGGCACGGGTGGTCCGGGCCGGGTGGTCCGGGCCGCCGGCCGGCGGGGCCTCGGGCGGTACCGCCTCAGACCCCGCCGGTGTGGACCTGGAAGGCGGCCCTTCGGACGGCCTTGGCCAGCGAGGGGTCGGGGTGGGCGGCCGCCAGCGCGACCAGGACCTGCACCGTGCGGGGGTGGCCGACCGCACGGACCTCGTCGAGCAGCCGGGGGACGGTGGTGCGGACCGCCGAGTCGAGGTGGCGGGCCAGCAGGTCCGCCTCGCCGTGGTCGGCGATGGCGGCGGCCGTGTCCACCCAGAGCCAGGTCTGCTCCTCGGGGGTGAGGACCTCGTGGGCCTCCTCGGGGTCCTCACCGTCGTGCTCGGCGAGCCACAGCAGCGCGTAGGGCCGCAGGGCCGGTTCGCGGGAGGCGGCCCGCACCTCGGGTTCGGCGGGGGCGCCGACCACCCGGAGCGCCTCGAAGGCGAGGCCGCGCAGCAGGGCGTCCTCCCCGCGGGCGGCCTGCAGCAGCTCGCTGACGGCGTGGCCGACGGGCCGGGCGGCCAGCCAGGCGCGGTACTCGGCGCGGGCCGGGCCGGGGGTGAGCCGGGCGCAGCCGTGCAGCATCGCCGCGGCGGACTGCTCGATGTTCCCGGCGGGGCTCTGCGCGGCCACGCAGATCTGCTCCAGCTTGACCCAGACGGCCCAGCTGCCGAGCGGGGTCAGTCCGGCCTCGGCCGGGCCGAGGGTGACCGCGTCGACGGCGGCGAGTCCGCCGAGGGCCCAGCGCAGCAGCCGGGCGAGCGGGGCGGTGCGGCGGTCCTGGACGACCGGGGCGGACTGCGGGACGGCCGCGGGTTCCGGGTCGTAGGGGATTTCACAGCGCTCCTCGCGGAGTTCGGCGACGCGCTGGCCGAGCAGGTCCAGCAGGGCGGGCACGCCGACGGGTCCGGCCGAGAGCTGGAGCAGGGAGAGGACCTGCGGCATCGCCTCGACGACCTCGGCGACCAGCTCGGGGACGATGTCGGCGGGCGCGGGGTGGACCAGCGACCAGGCGTCGAAGAGCGCGACCCAGCCGCGGAGCACGGCGGCGTCGTCGCGGTCCCAGGCCCGCAGCCGCCAGCCGGGGCGGGCGCTGCCGCCGTGCATCTCGACCAGTCCGGCGAGCCGGGCGCGGTCCCAGCCGGCCCGGACCTGTCCGTGCGTCAGGCGGAGGTCGGCAGAGGCCCGTTCGACGTCGCGGGCGGCCAGTGCGCCGGCCGGGGCGGGGCCCGATCCGTCGGCGTCCTGGAGGTTGCGTTCGGCCCAGCGGGCCAGTCTGACGGCGTCGGAGAGCGACGCCCGCGCGCGGTCCGCGAGTTCGGGCGCGGCCGGGGTGCCCTCCGGCGGCCGGGAGGCCGGCCGGGGGCGGCGGTCGGTGACCGCCTTGCGGGCGGTGGCCACGGAACGCGGGGAGATGAGTCGGAGTCTGGAAGCGCGAGCCAACTGCTCATCAGGCTTTCGGGACGTCACGGAATCAGTCTCGCCCGTCACAGCCCGAAAGCCCAAACGGAACCGGCCGTTACCGCTGGTGGGGCGGGGTGGGGCCGACGGTACAGACCGGGACAAGACGCCCGCCCCGGTGCCGCGGACCAGGGGCGGGGGCCCGGACGCGGGCGGCGGGCCATGGCGGCGGCCCGCCGGGGGCGCCGGGCGGCCCCGGCGGCGCCTCACATGAGCGGGGTGATGAAGCGCCGGAGCACCTCCTCGTAGCGGGAGGGGTTGGCGTTCCACATTCCCCCGTGCGGGGCGTCGCGGACGGGATAGAGGGTGACGCGGTCGGGGCGGAGCGCGGCGAGCCGGCGGGCGGGTTCCCAGGGGGCGATCGTGTCGTCCGGCCCGGAGAAGACGAGGACGGGCATGCGCAGCGCGGCCGGGTCGGCCACCGGGTTCCGGTGGTCGGCGAGCATGCCGGTCCGCGCCTCGGCGGCCCGGACCGCCAGCGGGAGCAGGGCGGGCGGCACCCCGCGGGCGAGGGCCAGGTTGCGCAGGGTGGCGTGCCGGTCGAGCACCGGGGAGTCCAGGACCAGGCCGGCGATGCTGTCGGCGAGGGCCGAGCGCTGTGCGGCGTAGAGGGCCATGGTGGCGCCCGTGGACCAGCCGTGCAGGATCACCCGGCGGGCGCCGAACCGGAGGGCGTAGCGGATGGCGGCGTCCAGGTCGCGCCATTCGGAGGCGCCGAGGTGGCTGATGCCGTCGGGACAGGCGGGGGCCCCGAGATCGCCCCGGTAGGCGAGGGCCAGCACCGGGAGGTGGTACCGGCGCAGGAAGGGCATGACCACCATCGGGTGCTCCCGGGTGCCGCCGAGCCCGTGGACGGCGATCACCCAGGTGTCGCGGGCGCCGGGCACGAACCAGGCGGGCAGGCCGCCCAGCTCTCCGGGGACGTCCACGTCTGCGTGGTCGAGCCCGAGCGCGGAGCGCGGGTCGCCGATGTGGATCTGCGGGGTGAGCCGGACCCGGGTGCCGGGTTCCAGGGTGCCGTGGGTGACCCGGACGAGTTCCCGGACCACGGTGTCCGGGTCGTGCGGGACGTCCCGCAGCACCCGGCCGACCACGGCGTGCACGCCGGGGGCGTCCAGCCCGTGGGTGCCGGGGCGGAGGGTGGCCAGGGAGCGGGTCAGGGCGACCCGGCCGGGCGCGGTGGAGTGGACGGTGAGCCGGGGGCCGCCGGGGAGCGGGCGCCCCGGTACGGGCCGCAGCGTGACGTCGGCGGCGTACCGCCCGGCCACGACGGCGGCCGCTCCGGCCCCCAGGAGGGTGGTGGTGACGGCCGCTGCCGTCGCAGTCGCGGTGCGCACCGTTCCAGTTTCGGTGGCGGGATGGGCCCCGGCCAGTGGAAGACACCTGGAAGGGATCGCTCCGGAAGCCTCCGGCCTGGAGTGATGTACGTCTCTTTCGGTGGACCCGAAGGGCGGGCCGCGCACCGGAGGTCCCGTTCGAAAGGTTCCGTTCACCCTTCGATGACGTGCACGAATCCCCCCAATGAGGGCAGTATCGGGACGAGCGTCCGCAACTCGAACCGCACGGGTACACCGCACAGCCCGAGTCAGTTCACTTTTCGTTCACCTAGGTTGCTTACGTTCGCCTCGCCACTGACGCCAAACAGAAGCCTGGGTAAATGGAGCACATAACGCTTCTCCTCGGGATCGTGATCATCACCGCTCTCGTGTTCGACTTCACGAACGGTTTCCACGACACCGCCAACGCGATGGCGACCACCATCTCGACCGGCGCCCTCAAGCCCAAGACGGCGGTGGCCATGTCCGCCGTGCTGAACCTCGTCGGCGCGTTCATGTCCGTGGAGGTCGCCAAGACGATCTCCAAGGGGCTCGTCAACGAAGACGGCATCCAGCCAGAGGTGATCTTCGCGGCGCTCGTCGGCGCCATCCTCTGGAACCTGGTGACCTGGCTGGTCGGCCTGCCCTCCAGCTCCTCGCACGCCCTGATGGGCGGCCTGATCGGTGCCGCGGTCGCTTCTGCCGGCATCGGCGCGGTGAACGGCGACGTCATCGTGACCAAGGTCCTCATCCCCGCAGTGGCCGCGCCGATCGTCGCCGGCGTCGCCGCGATGCTGGCCGCGCGCCTCACCTACAAGCTCGGCAACAACGTCGGCGAGAAGACCTCGGCCAAGGGCTACAAGGCCGGCCAGATCGCCTCCGCCGGCCTGGTCTCCCTCGCGCACGGCACCAACGACGCGCAGAAGACGATGGGCATCATCACCCTGGCCCTGATCGCCGGCGGCGCGCTGGCGCCCGGCTCCAACCCGCCGGTCTGGGTCATCGTCTCCGCCGGCATGGCCATCGCGCTCGGCACCTACCTGGGCGGCTGGCGGATCATCCGCACCATGGGCTCCGGCCTGACCGACCTGCAGCCGCAGCAGGGCTTCGCCGCCCAGACCTCGGCCGCGTCCGTCATCCTCGCCTCCTCCACCCTGGGCTTCTCCCTCTCCACCACCCACTCGTGCTCCGGCGCGGTCATGGGTGCCGGCCTCGGCCGCAAGGGCGGCGTGGTCCGCTGGTCCACCGCGACCCGCATGTTCGTCGCCTGGGGCCTGACCCTGCCGGCCGCCGCCCTCGTCGGCGCGGGCGCCGAGTACGTCATGCGCATCGGTGACATCGGCGTCGCCGCCGTCACCGTCTTCCTGGTCGGCTCCTGCCTGGCCATCTGGCTGATCTCCCGCCGCCAGGTCGTGGACCACAACAACGTCAACGAGACCGGCGCCGAGGAGCCGGGCGTGGTCACCACCGCGATCGCGGCCGTCACCGTCCCGCCGGCGGGCACCATCGCCGCGGTCATCGACGAGGACCTGAAGGCCACCATCCCCGCCCCGAACGCCCACGCGTCCGGCGAGACCCCGACGGCCCCGGCCGCCGCGGTCTGACCAGCAGAGAAGGTTTCGCAGCATGAAGATCGACTGGGCAGCCCTGGGCTCCGTCTTCGGAGTCAGCCTCTCCGCCACCGTCCTCCTGGTCGCCCTGTTCACCCTGGGCCTGATCGGTCTGTCCCGGCACGAGGCCGCCACCGAGCAGGGCGGCACCGCCACCCTGGCCCGGACCGGCGCCTACGCCGCCTTCGCGCTCTGCGCCGCGGCCGTGGCCTACGGGATCTACCTGATCGTCGTCTGACCCTCAGCGGCACCCGCCGCGTCCGAAGGCTCCTCCCGGTTCTCCCGGGGGGAGCTTTCGCATGCCCTGCCCCGCCCGCACCCCCACTTCCACCGCAGGTCAACGGCAAGTTGACGGGCGATCGCGGTGCGTGGTGGACTGCCGGAGCCATCACGGCGGCAGCAGAGGAAGTCCGGTGCGAATCCGGCGCGGTCCCGCCACTGTCACCGCGGAGCCCGGCCCGTACGCCCGTACGAGGACCCGGGGCTCCCGGGAGCCAGGAACTCTCGCCGCCGGACACGTCGAACCAGGGCGCGGACCCTGAGTGAGGACATAGCTGCCCCATGCGTGCCGATCGCGTTTTCGCGTACGGCGTGACGGCGGGCCTGATCGGCGACCGGATCCTCGGTGATCCGCGCCGCGGGCACCCCGTCGCCGCCTTCGGACGAACCGCCGCCGCCGTGGAACGCGCCCTCTGGCGCGACCGGCGCTCCCGGGGCGTCGTGCACGCCGCGGTGTGCGCCGGGGGCGCGGCAGCACTGGGCGCGCTCGCCGCCCGCGCCGTGCGCTCCCGCCCCGCCGCCGTCCGGATCGCCCTGACCGCGGCCGCCACCTGGGCCGTCGTCGGCGGCACCTCGCTGGGCCGGGAGGCCCGTGCGATCGGCGGGGCGCTCGCCGCCGGTGACACCGACGTGGCCCGCGAACGCCTCCCCCACCTGTGCGGGCGCGACCCGCAGTCACTGGACGAGCAGCAGATCGCCCGGGCCGTGGTGGAGTCGGTCGCCGAGAACACCTCCGACGCCGTGGTCGGCGCGCTGGTGTGGGGGGCCGTCGCGGGCGTACCGGGGCTGGTCGCGTTCCGCGCCGTGAACACCCTCGACGCGATGGTGGGCCACAAGTCGCCCCGCCATCTGAACTACGGCTGGGCCTCGGCCCGGCTGGACGACGTCGCGGGCTGGCCGGGCGCCCGGCTGACCGCACTGGCCGCCGTACTCGCCGGCCCTGACCGTCGGGGGGCGGTCAGGGCCTGGCGTACCGACGCGGCGGCCCACCCCAGCCCCAACGCCGGCCCGGTCGAGGCCGCCTTCGCCGGGGCGCTCGGGGTCAGGATGGGCGGCACCCTCGCCTACGGCGGCCGGGTGGAGCACCGGGCGGTGCTCAACGGGGCGGCGGGGCGGCCGGTGCAGGTCGCGGACATCGAACGGGCGGTCCGGCTGTCCCGGCAGGTGACCTGGCTGGCGCTGGGCACGTGCGTGGCGGGCCGGCTGCTGGCGGCACGCACGGTACGGGCGGTACGGGCGGCACGGGCGGCACGGACGGTACGAGCGGTACGAGCGGCACGGAGGGGACGCGGATGAGCGGGACCGGTAGGCGCGGCGGGGGTCTGCTCGTCGCGGGCACGACCTCGGACGCCGGGAAGAGCGTGGTCACCGCCGGCATCTGCCGGTGGCTGGCGCGGCAGGGCGTGAAGGTGGCGCCCTTCAAGGCGCAGAACATGTCGCTGAACTCCTTCGTGACCCGGGAGGGCGCGGAGATCGGCCGCGCCCAGGCCATGCAGGCGCAGGCGGCCCGGGTGGAGCCGACCGCCCTGATGAACCCGGTGCTGCTCAAGCCGGGCAGCGACCGCAGCAGCCAGGTGGTCCTGCTGGGCAAGCCGGTGGGCGAGATGAGCGCCCGCGGCTACCACGGCGGGCGGCAGGAACAGCTGCTCGGTGTGGTCACGGACTGCCTGGAGCAGCTGCGGGGCACGTATGACGCCGTGATCTGCGAGGGGGCGGGCAGTCCGGCCGAGATCAACCTGCGCCGGACGGACATCGTGAACATGGGGATCGCGCGCGCCGCGGACTTCCCCGTGGTGGTGGTCGGGGACATCGACCGGGGCGGGGTGTTCGCGTCCTTCTTCGGCACCACGGCCCTGCTCTCGGAGCAGGACCAGTCGCTGATCGCCGGCTATCTGGTGAACAAGTTCCGCGGTGATGTGTCCCTGCTGGAGCCCGGCCTGGAGATGCTCCGGTCGATGACCGGGCGGGCCACGTACGGAGTGCTGCCGTTCCGGCACGGGCTGGGCATCGACGAGGAGGACGGGCTGCGGGTCTCGCTGCGCGGCGCGGTCCGGGAGTCGGTGGTGGCCCCGCCGGTCGGCGAGGACGTGCTGCGGGTCGCGGTGTGCGCGGTGCCGCTGATGTCCAACTTCACGGACGTGGACGCGCTCGCCGCGGAGCCGGGCGTGGTGGTGCGCTTCGTGGACCGGCCCGAGGAGCTGTCCGACGCGGACCTGGTCGTCGTACCGGGCACCCGCGGGACGGTTAAGGCGCTGGAGTGGCTGCGGGAGCGCGGCCTGGCCGACGCCATCGCCCGGCGGGCCGCGGAGGGGCGGCCGGTGCTGGGCGTCTGCGGCGGCTTCCAGGTCCTCGGCGAGCGGATCGAGGACGAGGTCGAGTCGCGGGCGGGCGTGGTGGACGGCCTCGGACTGCTGCCGGTCCGGATCCGGTTCGCCAGGGAGAAGACCCTGGCCCGTCCGACGGGCACGGCCCTCGGCGAGACCGTCGACGGGTACGAGATCCACCACGGGGTCGCCGAGGTGCTGGGCGGCGAGACGTTCATCTCTGATGACGAGGGACGCAGTCTCGAGGGGTGCCGGGTCGGCGCGGTCTGGGGCACCCACTGGCACGGCTCGCTGGAGTCCGACGGCTTCCGCCGCGCCTTCCTCCGGCAGGTCGCGGAGGCGGCGGGCCGGCGCTTCGTCCCGGCCCCGGACACGTCCTTCGCCGCGCTGCGCGAGGCACAGCTGGACCTGCTGGGCGACCTGATCGAGCAGCACGCGGACACCTCCGCCCTGCTGCGGCTGATCGAGTCCGGCGCGCCCGCGGGCCTGCCGTTCATCCCGCCGGGGGCGCCGTGAAGGTCGGGCAGAAGAAGTTCACCCCCGCATCGGCGGGGACCACGGAAGTGAGCAACGCGTGAGAACGCCCTACCCGGGATCGTCCCCGCAGGAGCGGGGAGCACACGGCAACCCTTGCACGATCGGAGCGCGTCGGCGGGTACGTCCCCGCGCGCCACTCGAAGGAGTGATCGGTTCATGAGCGGCGTCCCCTTCCCCTTCTCGGCCGTGGTCGGCCAGGACGGCCTGCGACTGGCGCTGCTGCTGAACGCCGTCAGCCCCGCGGTCGGCGGCGTGCTGGTGCGCGGCGAGAAGGGCACCGCCAAGTCCACGGCCGTACGCGCCCTGTCGGCGCTGCTGCCGGCGGTCGACGTCGTCGCCGGCTGCCGGTTCTCGTGCGCGCCGGGCACGCCCGACCCGGCCTGCCCGGACGGGCCGCACGACACGGCCGAGGGCACCGCCCGCCCCGCCCGGATGGTGGAGCTGCCCGTCGGCGCCTCCGAGGACCGGCTGGTCGGCGCGCTCGATATCGAACGTGCCCTGGCGGAGGGCGTGAAGGCCTTCGAGCCCGGTCTGCTGGCCGACGCGCACCGCGGGATCCTCTACGTGGACGAGGTCAACCTCCTCCACGACCACCTGATCGACCTGCTGCTGGACGCCGCCGCGATGGGCGCCTCCTACGTGGAGCGGGAAGGGGTGTCGGTCCGGCACGCCGCCCGGTTCCTGCTGGTGGGCACCATGAACCCGGAGGAGGGCGAGCTGCGTCCGCAGCTGCTCGACCGGTTCGGCCTGACCGTGGAGGTCGCGGCCTCCCGCGAGCCGGAGCAGCGGGTCGAGGTGGTCCGGCGCCGGCTCGCCTACGAGGACGACCCGGCCGGTTTCGCCGCCCGCTGGGCCGGCGACGAGGCGGACGTCCGGGCCCGGGTGGTGGCGGCGCGCGCGCTGCTGCCGCAGGTCCGGCTGGGTGACGGCGCGCTGCTGCAGATCGCGGCCGTGTGCGCCGCCTTCGAGGTGGACGGCATGCGGGCCGACATCGTGATGGCCCGGACGGCGACCGCGCTGGCCGCGTGGGCCGGGCGGGACGCCGTACGGAAGGAGGACGTCCGGCAGGCGGCACTGCTGGCGCTCCCCCACCGGCGGCGCCGCAACCCCTTCGACGCGCCGGGGCTGGACGAGGAGATGCTCGACCGGATCCTCGACGGCTTCCCCGACGACGAGCCGGAGCCCGAGCCGGAGCCGGAGCCTGAGCCGGACCCCGACGGGGGCCCGGACGGCGGGCCGGACCAGGGCCCGGACGACGGCGGTGACGGCGGACCGGACGGGGGCGGCGGCGTGCCGCCGCAGGCCGGCCCGGAGCAGCAGGAGCCGCAGGAGCAGCAGCCCGACGGGGCCCCGGACCGGCAGGAGCCCGCCCCCGCGCGCGGCGAGGCCCCCACGGACGCTCCCGAGGGAACACCCGAGCCGGCCGGGGACACCGCGACCCAGGCCGCCGTACGCGCCGCCGACCCGTTCCGGACCCGGATGCTCAGCGTGCCGGGGCTGGGCGAGGGCGCATCCGGACGGCGGTCGCGGGCCCGGACCGAGCACGGCCGGACCACCGGGGCCCAGCGCCCGCGCGGGCACCTGACCAAGCTGCACCTCGCCGCGACCGTGCAGGCCGCCGCCCCGCACCAGCGGGCGCGCGGCCGGTCCGGGCGCGGCCTGGTGATCCGCAAGGACGATCTGCGCCAGGCGACCCGTGAGGGCCGCGAGGGCAATCTGGTGCTGTTCGTCGTGGACGCCTCCGGCTCGATGGCCGCCCGGCAGCGGATGAGCGCCGTCAAGGGCGCCGTACTGTCCCTGCTGCTCGACGCCTACCAGCGGCGGGACAAGGTCGGCATGATCACCTTCCGGGGGGCGGGTGCCGACCTGGCGCTGCCGCCCACCTCCTCGGTGGACGCGGCGGCCGCCCGTCTGGACCGCCTGCCCACCGGCGGCCGCACCCCGCTCGCGGCGGGGCTGCTCAAGGCGCACGAGGTGCTGCGCGTCGAGCGGCTGCGCGATCCCGCGCGGCGGCCGCTGCTGGTGGTGGTCACCGACGGCCGGGCCACCTCGTCGGGTGCCCTCGGCGGGGACCCGCGGGAGGCCGCGAGCCGCTCGGCGCGCCTGCTGGCCGGCGGGGGGATCGCCTCGGTGGTCGTGGACTGCGAGTCCGGGCCGGTCCGGCTGGGCCTGGCCGGGGCGCTGGCCGCCGATCTCGGCGGCCCGGTGGTCACCCTCGACGGGCTGCGGGCCGACTCGCTCGCCGGGCTCGTCAAGCACGTCCGTACGGCCGCCACGTCCGCCACGCCTGCCGCGTCCGCCAGGTACGCCACAGCCACCACGTCCGGCACGTCAGTTCCGGCAAGAAGCCACAGGAGGGCCGCGTAATGCCTCAGGGACAGCCGACCGTCATCCCCGACGACGGTCTCACCACGCGTCAGCGCCGCAACCGGCCGCTGGTGTTCGTCCACACCGGGCCCGGCAAGGGCAAGTCCACGGCGGCCTTCGGGCTGGCACTGCGCGCCTGGAACCAGGGCTGGCCGATCGGGGTGTTCCAGTTCGTCAAGTCGGCGAAGTGGAAGGTCGGCGAGGAGAACGCGCTGAAGGTGCTCGGCGCCTCCGGCGAGGGCGGCTCCGTCGTCTGGCACAAGATGGGCGAGGGTTGGTCCTGGGTCCAGCGGGACGCGCAGCTCGACAACGAGCAGGCCGCGAAGGAGGGCTGGGAGCAGGTCAAGCGCGACCTGGCCGCCGAGACGCACCGGCTGTACGTGCTCGACGAGTTCGCGTACCCGATGCACTGGGGCTGGATCGACGTCGACGAGGTGATCGAGGTGCTGCGGAACCGCCCGGGCACCCAGCACGTGGTGATCACCGGCCGTAACGCCCCCGCGAAGCTGTGCGAGTTCGCGGACCTCGTGACCGAGATGACCAAGATCAAGCACCCGATGGACGCCGGCCAGAAGGGCCAGAAGGGCATCGAGTGGTGACCTCCGTCTCCGTCCCCCGCCTGGTGATCGCCGCCCCGTCCTCGGGGAGCGGCAAGACCACGGTCGCGACCGGCCTGATGGCCGCGTTCGCCGAGCGCGGCCTCGCCGTGTCCCCGCACAAGGCCGGCCCCGACTACATCGACCCCGGCTACCACGCCCTGGCCACCGGGCGGCCGGGACGGAACCTGGATGCCTTCATGTGCGGCCCGGAGCTGGTCGCCCCGCTGTTCGCGCACGGGGCGCGGGGCTGTGACCTGGCCGTGGTCGAAGGCGTGATGGGCCTCTACGACGGCGCCGCCGGGCGCGGGGAGCTCGCCTCGACCGCGCACGTGGCGAAACTGCTGCGGGCGCCGGTGGTGCTGGTCGTCGATGCCTCCTCGCAGTCCCGGTCGGTGGCGGCCCTGGTGCACGGGTTCGCCTCGTTCGACCCGCAGGTGCGGCTCGGCGGCGTGATCCTGAACAAGGTCGGCTCCGACCGGCACGAGGTGATGCTCCGCGAGGCGCTGGAGGAGGCCGGCATGCCGGTGCTGGGCGTGCTGCGCCGGGCCCCGCAGGTCTCCGCGCCGTCCCGGCACCTCGGGCTGGTCCCGGTCGCCGAGCGGCGTGCCGACGCACTGGCCTCCGTACGCGCGCTGGCGGACCAGGTCCGTGCAGGCTGCGACCTGGAGGCCCTGCTGGCCCTGGCGCGGAGCGCGCCGCCGCTGGACACGGTGGCCTGGGACCCGGCCGATGCCGTGGCGAGTGCGTCCGCGGGCGCGAGCGGGGGCCGGGCGCAGGCCGGGCTCGGGGCGGAGCTCCGGGCGGGGTTCGGGGCGGAGGCCCGGGCGGGGTCCGGGGGCGCAGTCCCCGGTTTCGGGAAGGGGCGGGGTGGGGCACCCCTCGTCGCCGTCGCCGGAGGCCCCGCATTCACCTTCTCCTACGCCGAGCACGCCGAGCTGCTCACGGCCGCCGGCGCGGAGGTGGTCACCTTCGACCCCCTCCACGACGAGGCCCTCCCCCACGGCACGAGCGCGCTCGTGATCGGCGGGGGCTTCCCCGAGATGTACACCCCCGAGCTCGCGGCGAACGAGCCGCTCCGCAAGGCCGTGGCGGAGCTGGCCGCGAGCGGTGCCCCGGTGGCCGCCGAGTGCGCGGGCCTGCTCTATCTGGCGCGTTCCCTCGACGGCACGCCGATGTGCGGGGTGCTCGACGCCGACGCGCGGATGTCGGAGCGGCTGACCCTGGGCTACCGCGAGGCCGTCGCGGTGTCCGACAGCGCGCTGGCCGCCGCCGGGAGCCGGCTGCGCGGGCACGAGTTCCACCGGACCGTGATCGAGCCCGGCGCCGGGACCGCCCCCGCGTGGGGGTTCACCCATCCGGAACGCCGGGTCGAGGGCTTCGTCCAGGGCGGTGTGCACGCCAGTTACCTGCACACGCACTGGGCGGCGGAGCCTGCGGTCGCCGTGCGTTTCGTCGCCGCGGCGGCCACATCGGCGGCCACATCGGCGGACGCGTCGGCTGCGGACGCGTCGGCCCGGCCGTGACCCTGCCGCCGGGCTCACTCCGCGAGGCCCACCACCAGCCAGATGCCCACCACTCCGCCCACCGTGCACATCAGCGTGGACAGGGCGGGGTGGCTGTGGTGGGCCTCGGGGAGGATCTCCGCGGCGGCGAGGTAGAGCAGCGCCCCGCCGAAGAACGCGAGGTAGGCGCCGAGCGGTTCCTCGGGGAGCGTGAACAGCAGGGTGGAGGCCGCGCCGACGACCGGGGCGAGCGCGTCGGCGAACAGCATCAGCTGGGCCTTGCGGCGGGCGTTCCCGTACAGGCGGGTCAGGGTGTAGGTGTTGAACCCGTCGGCGAAGTCATGGGTGACCACGGCCAGCGCGACGGCCGCGCCCATGCCCCCGCCGACCTGGAAGGCCGCGCCCAGGGCCACGCCGTCGGCGACGCTGTGACCGACCATGGCCGCGGCGGCGGTCAGGCCGACCTCGGGGGTGCGGCCGCCGTTCTCGGCCCCGTGGGCCGCCTGGCGTACCGCCAGCAGCCGTTCCACGACATGGGCCACGAGGAAGCCGGCCACGAACAGCAGCAGCGCGAGCGGCACGCCGAGGAACGGGCGGCCGGCGGCCTCCAGCGCCTCCGGCAGCAGGTCCAGGCCGACCACGCCGAGCATCAGCCCGCCGGCCAGGCCGAGTACGAGGTGGCGGCGGTCGGTGACCCGCTGCGCCGTCCACCCGCCCGCCAGCGTCATCAGGAACGCGCCCAGAGCCACGATCACCGCCATGTGCCCCTGCATACAGACTGCGGGCGGCGGGCGCACGTCCGCGCGCGGGGTGGCGGCGAACCGGGATGCGGCCGGTATGCGTTCGATGACGGAGAAAACGGAGAAAAGGGAGAAAGGGCCCCGGATGGGCGAGAGTGAGCAGGTCATCGTCGGGGTCGGCGGCCGGGCCGGGGTCGGCGTGGAGGAGGTCTGCGACCTGGTCGAGGAGACGCTGGGCCGGGCCGGGCTGGCGGCCGGTGCGGTGTCGGCGCTGGCGACCGTCGCGGCGAAGGCCGGGGAACCCGGGATCGCGGGCGCGGCGGAACGTTTCGGCGTACCGCTGCTGACGTATGCGGCGGAGGACCTGGCACGGGTGGCGGTGCCCGGCCCGCCGTCCGCGGCGGCCGCGGCCGCGGTGGACACGCCTTCGGTGGCGGAGGCCGCGGCCCTCGCCGGGGGCGGCGAACTCCTGGTCCCCAAGCGGAAGTCGCCTTCGGCGACGTGCGCGGTGGCACGGGTGCCGGGGGGCGCTCGGGGGGCGGGGGCTTCGGCCGATGCGGCTGGTGCTTCTGCCTTTCCCCTTGCCTCTCCCCCTGCCTCTCCTTCAGCCTCCCCCTCTGCTTCTGTCTCTCCCTCGGCTGCTGCCGGCGCCGCCGCCTCCGTGGAGGCGCACGATCTGCGGCACCACGGGGACGCGGAGGTGGTGGACGCCGGGGCCGGGCTGGTCGACCTGGCCGTCAACGTCCGCTCGGACACCCCGCCGGCCTGGCTCAAGGAGCGGATCGCCGGCTCCCTGGACTCCCTCGCCGCCTACCCGGACGGGCGGGCCGCACGGGCGGCGGTCGCGGCGCGACACGGGCTGCCGGTTGAGCGGGTGCTGCTGACCTCGGGTGCAGCCGAGGCGTTCGTCCTGATCGCGCGGGCGCTGGCCGCCGTACGACCGGTGGTGGTGCACCCCCAGTTCACCGAGCCCGAGGCCGCACTGCGGGACGCCGGACACGAGGTGGACCGGGTGCTGCTGCGCGAGGAGGACGGCTTCCGGCTGGATCCGGCGGCGGTGCCGGAGGACGCGGACCTGGTCGTCGTGGGCAACCCGACGAACCCGACGTCGGTGCTGCACCCGGCGGCGGTGCTGGCCTCGCTGGCGCGACCTGGGCGGGTGCTGGTCGTGGACGAGGCGTTCATGGACGCCGTACCGGGCGAACGGGAGGCGCTGGCCGGGCGCACGGACGTGCCCGGCCTGGTCGTCCTGCGGAGCCTGACGAAGACCTGGGGGCTGGCCGGGCTGCGGATCGGTTACGTCCTGGCGGAACCGGAGGTGATCGCCGCACTGGAACGGGTGCAGCCGCTGTGGCCGGTGTCCACGCCGGCACTGGTCGCGGCGGAGGCGTGCGTGTCGCCTGCGGCGCTGGCGGAGGCGGAGGACGCGGCGCGGCGGATCGCGGTGGACCGGGCGCATCTGCTCGCCGGGCTCGCGGAGTTCGAGGAGGTCCTGTCGGTGGGGGCGGCGGAGGCGTCGTTCGTGCTGATCCGGGTGCGGCGGGCGGCGGAGGTCCGGCTGCGGCTGCGGGCGATGGGGTTCGCGGTGCGGCGCGGGGACACGTTTCCCGGGCTGGGGCCGGACTGGTTGCGGGTGGCGGTGCGGGACCGGGGGACGACGGGGCGCTTCCTCCAGGCGCTTGACGCTGCGCTGGCCTTGACGACGCGGTAGCTGCCCGGCGGGGCGGGTGGTGGCCCGCTTCGGGTGCGGGGGCTCCGGCTGCCGGGCCGGGTCGTGCTCCGGGCTCCGGGCTCTGGGTGCGGGGGCTCCGGCTACCGGGCCGGACCGGGCTCCGGGTGAGCGTGGCTTCGGGTGCGGGGGCCGGGGGCTCCGGGTGGGGTGTCCGGGACGGCATGATTTACGGCGCGCTGAGCGGGTCCGGCTGCCTGGCGGCGCGCGCCACACATCACGCTTGAGTGTCCCGGACACCCCACCCTCCACCCCCGTCCCCCTCCCGCCACACTCCGGCTCCCCCGCTCCGGGAGAGCCGCGCTCCGGTCACGAGGTGCGGGTGGGGAACCGTTGTGCGAAGTTGGACATCCTGTTGTGCGGGGGGAGCAAGAGATGAAGACATCAGGGAAGGCCGCGATAGCGGTGGTCGGGGCGGCCGTGGTCGTGGGGGCGGCGTTCGTCGTGCCGCGCATCGGGGGTGACGGCGGGGCACCCGCCACGCAGCGGCTCGGGGGTGCGCGGGCCACGCCCGGGGGCGTCGCGCCTGCGGGTGCGCGGCCGTTCACGCTGGTGGGGACCGGGGACATCATTCCGTACCCGTCGATCATCCAGCGTGCCGCGGACGACGCGGGCGGGAAGGGGCACGACTTCCGGAAGATACTCGCGGGGGTCAAACCCATCGTCGCGGGGGCCGACGTCGCGCTCTGCCACCACGAGATACCGTACGGGCGGCCCGGTGGGCCGTACACCGGCTATCCGACCTTCAAGGCACCGCACCAGCTCGCCGACGCCCTCAAGGACGCGGGGTACGACGGCTGTTCCACGGCCTCGAACCACACCCTGGACGCCGGCTACGAGGGCCTCGCCCGCACCCTGGAGAACCTGGACCGGGTCGGCATCAAGCACGCCGGTTCGGCGCGCAGCCCCGAGGAGGCCCGGACCCCCGGGTGGGTCACCGCCGGCGGGGCGAAGATCGCCCAGCTCTCGTACACGTACGGCACCAACGGCATCCCGCTGCCGGCCGGCAAGCCCTGGGCGGTGAACGTCACCGACAAGGACCGGATCCTCGCCGACGCCCGCGCGGCACGGGCGGCCGGTGCGCACGTGGTGGTGCTCAGCATCCACTGGGGCACCGAGTGGCAGACCGCGCCCGACGCGCAGCAGCGCGAGCTGGCCCAGGCCCTGACGGCCGCCCGTACCGACGGGCTGCCGGACATCGACCTGATCCTCGGTACGCACAACCACGTGCCGCAGCCGTACGAGAAGATCAACGGGACCTGGGTGGTCTTCGGCATGGGCGACCAGGTCGCCAGCTTCGTGCCGGCCGACAAGAAGCGCGGCAACACGTCCTCCGTCCCGCGGTTCACGCTGAACCCGTCCGCCTCGCACCCGGGCCGGTGGGAGGTGGTGAAGGCCGAGTACTTCACCCAGTACTCGGACATGGGGCCGCCGTTCCGGGTGGTGTGCACCTCGTGCGAGGGCACCGGCGGGCGGGCCGACCACCGGGCCGTGGACCGGCAGGTGACGGAGGCCGTGATGTCGCGCGGGGCGGGGGCGCAGGGACTCACCCGCGCCACCCGCCCCTGACCCCGTCCGTCAGGGCGTCACGCGCCCCGGCGGTTCCGGCCGCGGCTGAGGACCAGTGCGCCCGCGCCCACGCCGAGCAGGAGCAGGGCGCCGCCCGCGACGTAGGGGGTGGCCGAACTGCCGCCGGTCTCGGCCAGGTTGGCCTTGGTTCCGGAGGTCTGGGGCTTGAGGCCGGTGTCCGCGGACGGTTCGGCCGGCATCGGCGTGGGCTTCGGGGCGGGTGAGGAGGGGGCGGCGGGGGCCTCGCAGCGCGCTTCGGCGAGGACCACCTCGCCGTCCACCTGCGCCACGTTCAGGTTCAGCGGGTTGACCGAGACCTTGAGGCGGAGCGCCGTCGCGGCGGCGGTGCGCGAGGTGGTCTCGGTGCCGGACAGGGTGAGGCTGACCTCTCCGACGCCGGGTACGGCCACCCTGGTGGTGCCGCCCGTGGACAGGGTGGTCTTCTTGCCGAGGACGGTCACCGAGCCGAGCAGGTTCGAGCTCGCGGCCGGCTTCTCGCCCGCCGCGCACACGGCCTTGGAGGTGACCTGCTCCACCTGGATCAGCGACAGCAGCGGCAGTCCGGGGACGTGGACCTTCGCGTCGACCAGGTTGACCTCGGCAGCGGCACGCGTCCGGTCGGCGGTCGCCTTGGTGGTGGCCACGTCCGCACGGAGCACCTGGACCGGTCGGCCCTGGTCGACGCCGTCGAGGGTGACGCTCAGCGCGGTCTGCCGGGCCGTGGCCGGGGCGCTGACCTCGTTCAGGGTGGCCTTCAGCGGCACGTGCACGGTCTTGTTGAGCAGACCCACGTCGAGTCCGGTGCGGAGGACCACCGCACTGGCCTTGCCGCTTCCGCCGCCGGAACCGCCGCCGCCGGTGGCGTGGGCGGCGGGCGCGGCGGCCAGGACGGCGACGGGCGCGGCCGCGGCGAGCAGGAGTGCGGGCATGCGGAAGGTGTTGCTGTTCACGGGTGGAACCCCCAAGGAGACATGGAGCCGTCGCGCCGCCAATGGGGGACATTGCGCGCGCCGACGACCTCGACCCCGGAATCTTTACGCACTGAGAGTGAACAGGTGGGCACCTGGCGTCAGTTCACCCCAAGGGGTGGTTTCCATGCACATATTCGATTCTTCGGACCACACGCGGAACGCTGGTCCTCTTCCGCCCCAACCGGGCGCCCGGTGCGGGCAGTCACAACGACCGCCCGCACCACCGCGTCACGCCCGGGTCAACCCCGCACCCGCCCGCGCAGCACCACCCGCAGCGGGTCGGCCAGCACCCCGACGTCCTCGCGCGGATCGGCCCCGTAGACCACCAGGTCCGCCGGTGCGCCCTCCGCGAGTCCCGGGCGGCCCAGCCATTCCCTGGCCCCCCAGGTGGTCGCCGAGAGGGCGTCCGGGACCGGGATGCCGGCCTTCACCAGTTCGGCCACCTCGGCCGCGACCAGGCCGTGCGGGAGCGAGCCGCCGGCGTCCGTGCCGACGTACACCGGTACGCCCGCGTCGTACGCCGACCGCACGGTGTCGTAGCGCCGCTCGTGCAGCCGCCGCATGTGCGCCGACCAGCGCGGGAACTTGCCCTCGCCGCCGTCCGCGAGCCGGGGGAAGGTGGCGATGTTGACCAGGGTCGGCACGATCGCCACCCCGCGCTCGGCGAACAGCGGGATGGTCTCGTCGGTCAGCCCGGTGGCGTGTTCGATGCAGTCGATGCCCGCCTCGACCAGATCGCGCAGCGAGTCCTCGGCGAAGCAGTGCGCGGTGACGCGGGCGCCCAGCCGGTGCGCCTCGGCGATGGCCGCCTCGACGGCGGCGCGCGGCCAGCAGGCCGTCAGGTCGCCGGCCTCCCGGTCGATCCAGTCGCCCACCAGCTTCACCCAGCCGTCGCCGCGGACCGCCTCCCGGGCGACGTACGCGACGAGGTCCCCGGGCTCGATCTCGTGGGCGTAGTTGCGGATGTAGCGGCGGGTGCGCGCGATGTGCCGCCCCGCCCGGATGATCTTCGGGAGGTCCTCGCGGTCGTCGATCCAGCGGGTGTCCGAGGGCGATCCGGCATCCCGGACCAGCAGCGTTCCCGCGTCCCGGTCGGTCAGGGCCTGCTTCTCGCTCGTCGCCTCGTCGACCGGGCCGTGCGCGTCGAGGCCGACGTGGCAGTGGGCGTCGACCAGGCCGGGCAGCACCCAGCCGTTCACCGTGGTCACCGCGTCGGCGCGGGCCGCGCGCGGCCGCTCGTAGGTGATCCTCCCGCCGACGACCCAGAGTTCGTCGCGGACCTCCTCGGGTCCGACCAGCACCCGGCCCTTCACATGCAGCACTTCGCTCACGCCGACCACGTCGCTCCTGTCGTCCCGGTCGTTCCCGTCGCCCATGAGCGCACTGTACGCATGCGGTCGGTACCCTCGGCCGGGTAGCACCGGACAACCCCGGCAACCCCGGACGAAGAGAGCGGACCCGTGAGCACCCACCCCCTGCTTGACCTGCCGCCGCTGACCGCGGAGCGTTTCGCGTCGATCGAGAAGGGGGTCGCGCGGCTCCTCGGCACCCGCCAGGACGTGGTGATCACCCAGGGCGAGGCGCTGCTGCCGCTGGAGGGGTGCATCCGGTCGGGGGCCCGGCCGGGCTCCACCGCGCTGAACGTGGTGACCGGCCCCTACGGCACCACCTTCGGCAACTGGCTGCGGGACTGCGGGGCGACCGTGGTGGACCTGGAGGTGCCGTTCGACACGGCCGTCACCGCCGGTCAGGTCGCCGACGCGCTGGCGGCCCACCCGGAGACCGACTTCGTGTCGCTGGTGCACGCGGAGGCGGCGACCGGCAACACCAATCCGGTGGCCGCCGTCGGCGAGGTGGTACGGGCGCACGGGGCGCTGTTCATGCTGGACGCGGTGGCTTCGGTGGGCGCGGAACCGCTGCTGCCGGACGAGTGGGGCGTGGACCTGTGCGTGATCGGCGCGCAGAAGGCGATGGGCGGGCCGGCGGGGGTGTCCGCGGTGTCGGTCTCGGACCGCGCCTGGGAGCGGTTCGCCGCCAACCCCGCGGCTCCGCGCCGGTCCTACCTCTCGCTGCTGGATTGGAAGGAGCGTTGGATCGACGGCGGCCGGAAGGCGCTGCTGCACGCCCCGGCGCAGCTGGAGATGCTGGCGCTGGAGGCGTGCCTGGACCGGATCGCGGAGGAGGGCCCGGACGCGGTCGCGGCCCGGCACGCGGCGGCGGCCGCCGCGACCCGGGCGGGTGCGGCGGCGCTCGGGCTGGCGCCGTACGTGGCGGTGGCGGCGGAGGCCGCGCCGGTGGCCACCACGCTGCGGGTGCCGGAGGCTTCGCTGGTCGCGGCGAAGGCCCTGGCGGCGGACCCGTCGGCGGCGCTGGCGGCGGGCGGGGGCGCGCTGGCGGGCTCGATGCTTCGGGTCAACCATTACGGTGCGGCGGCGGCCCTGCCGGCGGTCACCTCGGCCCTGACCGCCCTCGCGGGCGCCCTGTCGGCACCGGCGGCCCCGGCCCTGGCCGCGGCGGAAGCCGCCTGGTCGACGACCCTGCGGGGCTGACGCCTGGGGCGGTCGCCCGTCGGGCCGACCGCCGGGACGGTGACCCGGCGGGGCCGGGAGCCGGCGTGGCCGCCCGGCCGGACCGACCGCCGGGACAGCGGCCCGGCAGGACCGGAGCCGGCGTGGCCGCCCGGCCGGACCGACCGCCGGGACAGCGGCCCGGCAGGGCCGAGGGCCGGTCCGTCGCCCTGCGAGGCCGTTGGCCGCCACAGGGTCGGGCCGGCCGGGAGTGCCCGGTCCGCCACCAGAGCGTGGACCGCCGACGGGGCGCGGGCCGCCGACGGGATGCGGACCGCCGGGGTCCGCGTGGCGCGCCCGCGGGGTGGGGTCAGCCCGCCAGGACGTTCAGCAGGCGGTCCACCTCCGCTTCCGTGTTGTAGAGGTGGAAGGAGACCCGCAGGGACCCCGCGCGGCCGGCGGTGAGGATGCCCGCGCGTGCCAGTTCCGGCTGGCGCGCGGCCAGCCCCGGCACCGAGACGATCGCCGAGTCGCCCGGCACGGGCTCGATCCCCAGCTCCGCCAGGCCCGCCCGGTACCGGGCGGCCAGGGCGGTGTCGTGCGCGTGCACGGCCTCGATCCCGACGCTCTCCAGCAGGGCCAGCGACGCCTCCACCGCGTGGTACGACAGGAAGGCCGGGGACTCGTCGAACCGCCTCGCGTCCGGGGCCGGTTCCGCCATCGGCCCGTAGATGGCGTCCCACATGGACTTCGCCGCCACCCAGCCCGCGTGCAGCGGGACCAGCGTCTCCTGGGCCTCCTCCGAGACCGTGAGGAACGAGGCCCCGCGCATGCCGAGCATCCACTTGTACCCGGCCGCGACCACGTAGTCGTACGGCGAGGCGTCGAACGGCAGCCAGCCGGCCGCCTGGCTCGCGTCCACGAGCGTCCGCGCTCCGTGGTCCGCCGCGGCCGCCCGGACGGCGGCGAGGTCGGCGGTGCGCCCGTCCGCGGACTGTACGGCGCTGACCGCGACCAGCGCGGTGTCCGCGCGGACGGCCCCGGCGAGCTCCTCCAGCGGGACGAACCGGGTCCGGAGGTCCCCCCGGACGACGAACGGGTTGATCACCGAGGCGAACTCCCCCTCGGCGAAGAGCACTTCCGCCCCGGAGGGCAGGGCCGCGGCGACCAGTCCGACGTGGGTGGCCACGGCGGAGCCGACCGCCACCCGGTCCGCGCCGACGCGGACCAGGCGGGCGAAGCGTTCGCGCGCCGCATCCACCAGGCCGAAGTCGCCGAATCCGGCGGGCACTCCGGCCGCCGCCGCATCGGCCAGCGCGTGGACCGCAGCCACCGCACCGCGCGGGACCAGCCCGCAGGTGGCGGTGTTGAGGTAGGTCGTCGTGGGGGTGAACTCCTGGGCCGGGTCGGGGACCGGCTGCTTCAGCGGAAGATCCATGCCTCCACTGTGCGCCGCCCCGAACCCAAAGTCCATTGCCGAATATTGCGTGACTTTCCCAAGAATTGCTTATACCTGCGGGGTTCGGGTCAGCGGACCGCGCAGGCGCCGTCGGGCTCGCACGCCTCCGCCGGGGCTTCCGGTTCCGTGACCTCGCGTCCGGCCCACGCCTGTTCCAGTGCGCGGGTGAAGACCTCGGCGGGCTGTCCGCCGGAGATGCCGTACCGGCGGTCGAGGACGAAGAACGGCACGGCGTTCGCGCCCAGTTCGGCGGCCTCCCGCTCGTCGGCGCGCACCTCGTCGGCGTAGGCGGTGCGGTCGGCCAGCACCGCCCGCACCTCCGTCTCGTCCAGTCCGGCCCCGACGGCGATGCCGGTCAGGACCTCCGGGTCGAAGAGGGAGCGCTCGTCCGCGAAGTGGGTACGGAACGCCAGGTCGAGCAGCGCGTCCTGGCGTCCGCGGGCGGCGGCGAGATGGAGCAGCCGGTGGACGTCGAAGGTGTTGCCGTGGTCCCGGCCGTCGAGCAGGTAGGCCAGGCCCTCGGCGTGCGCGGTGGCCGCCACGTGCTCCTCCATGGCGCGGGCCTCGTCGAGGGTGCGGCCGTACTTGCGGGCGAGCATCTCGACGACGGGCGCGATGTGGGCCGGGTCGCCGTGCGGGTCGAGCTCGAAGGACCGGAAGACCACCTCGACCCGGTCCCGGTGCTCGAACGCGGCCAGCCCCTTCTCGAACCGGGCCTTGCCGATGTAGCACCACGGGCAGGCGATGTCGCTCCAGATCTCGACGCGCATGATCCTTCTTCTCTCCGATGCGGGGGGTCAGGACCTGCAACGCCCCACCGGAGCGTCTCATTCCCCGGACGCCGCCGGCCCGGGGTCGAGAGTGAGCCAGAGGGCGATGTGGGAGCCGGCCGAGGGGACGGCCGGGTCGGGGCGCCAGCCGTGGGCGGCGTAGAAGGCCTGGGCCCTCAGGTTGTGTTCGTAGACGTCGAGGCGGACCCGGGGCACGCCGGCCCGGAGCCAGGCGTCGCGGCAGCCGGTGTGCAGGGCGGTGCCGACGCCGCGCCGCCAGTGGGCGGGCTCGACGTGCAGCTGGGTGAGGGTCATCCGGCCGTCGACGGGGCGGTAGGCGGCGACTCCGGTCAGCTCGCCGTCCTCCACCGAGCAGAGCACCCCGCCACCGGCACCGCCCTCGCCATCGCCCTCGCTCTGCGCGCGTTGCAGTGCGGTGGACCAGCCCTCCCGGGTCCGGGCGAGTTCCGCGGCGCCGGCGTACGCCTCTTCGGGTATCCGGCCCGCGTAGTAGGTGGCCCGGGCCCGGGCGTGCAGGGCGGCGATGGCATCGAGATCGCCGGGGAGCGCTTGTCGGATCATGGAGGGGAGGACGTGGCGGAAACCGCAGAAGTTCCCGCCGCGCACCTCCGGTGGCTCAATTCTTCAGGGCGGCCGCCATCATCTTCTGGGCGACGGGGGCGGCCAGCCTGCCGCCGCCGATCTCGGAGCGGTCGGTGTCGGAGTTGACGATCATCACGGCGACGGCGACCTGCTTGCCGTTCATCGTGGCGTAGGAGGCGAACCAGGCGAGCGGCGGGATGCTGTTGTTGATACCGCGCTGGGCGGTGCCGGTCTTGCCGCCGACCTCGGCCCCGGCCACCTTGGCGGGCTTTCCGCCGCCCTCGCTGACCACGGTGCGCATGGCGTCGCGGAGCATCGAGGCGGTCCGCTCGCTCATCACCTGCTTGCTCCCGGGGTTCTTGAAGCTTTCCAGCACGCTGCCGCTGCCGTCGGTGACCTCGGAGACCACGTGCGGGGCGACCAGCCTGCCGTCGTTCTCGATCGCGGCCACGACCATCGCCATCTGCAGCGGGGTGGCCTGCACGTCGAACTGGCCGATACCCGTCTGCGCCACCTGGTCCTGGGACAGCTTCCCGGAGGGGTACTTGCTGGGCGTCGCACGGAACGGGATGTCCTGCTTCTTGTCGTTGAAGCCGAGCTTCTCGCTCATCTCCAGCATCTTCTGCTGGCCGAGGCGGTGGGCGAGCTCGGCGAACACGTTGTTGCAGGACAGCCGGAGGGCGGTGCGCAGCGAGACGTTGTCACAGGCGGGGGGCCTTGCCTCGCTCTTCAGCGGGGTGACCGTGCCCGGGATGATGTAGGGGTCCTTGATGCCGGTGGGCGTGTCGATGGAGTCGAACAGCCCGTTCTCCAGCGCCGCGGCGAGGGTGACCAGCTTGAAGGTGGAGCCGGGCGCCATCGGTTTGCGGGCGGCGAGGTTCTCCATCGCCCTGCCGTTGTCGGCGGAGAGCTCCTTCCAGGCCGCCTTGTCGGTGGCGGCCGTGATCCGGTTCGGGTCGAAGGAGGGGTTGGAGACCATGCCGAGGATCTCGCCGGTGGCCGGGTCGATGGCGACCGCGGCACCCTCCTTGCCCTTCAGTGCCTCGTAGCCGGCCTTCTGGACGTCGGGGTCGATGGTGGTCAGGACGTTGCCCGGGTCCGCGTGCTTGTTGGTGAACACGTCGAGGGGGCTCTTCAGGCGGTTGTCGGACCCGTCGAGGACGTCCTTGTAGACGCCCTCCAGCTGGGTCTTGCCGAACGCCTGCGAGCTGTAGCCCGTCACCGGTGCGTAGAGCTCGCCGTCGGTGTACGTCCGCTTGTAGCCGAAGTCGCCCTGGTCCACCTTCTTCGAACCGGTGACGGACTCTCCGGCCACGATGATGTTCCCGAGCGGGCTGGCGTACCGGGCGATCGTGTTCCGTTGGTTGTGGTCGTCGTCTGCGAGGGCCTGGCCCCTGTACGCCTGCACCCAGGTGACCCGCACCAGCAGGGCCAGGACCAGCAGCAGACAGAAGACCGACGCGCGCCTGATTGTCTTGTTCATCCCCCTGGAGGACGTGTCCGCCGCTCCGGGCGTTCCGCTCTGACCCGATTGTGGCCGGATTCTCAGGGATCTCTCATCCGGTGACCGGCCGGCTCATCCGCCGGCCCGTCCGGCCAGGAACCCTCCCTCGTACGCCGCGATGACCGCCTGGGTGCGGTCCCGGGAGCCGGTCTTGGCCAGCACCGCCGTCACATGGGTCTTGACCGTCTGCGGGCCGACCCCGAGCCGTTCGCTGATCTCGTGGTTGGACAGCCCGCCGGCCATCAGCTTCAGTACGTCCGCCTCCCGGTCGGTGAGCCGGGCCACCCAGGGGGCGGCCGCGGGAGCGCCCGCGCCGGAGTGCCGTGCGGCCAGCTCCCGGACGGCGGCCGGGAACAGCAGGGAGTCCCCCCGGGCGACCAGCCGGACCGCGGCCAGCAGGTCCTCGGGGTCGGCCCGCTTGAGCAGGAAGCCGGCCGCTCCGGCGCGCAGCGCGTCGTAGACATAGGCGTCGTTCTCGAAGGTGGTGACGACGACGATCCTGGGCGGCGCGTCCATGCCGGCGAGGATCTGCTCGGTGGCGCGTATGCCGTCGATGCCGGGCATGCGGACGTCCATCAGCACCACGTCGGGGGTGAGGGAGCGGACCACGGAGACGGCCTCGGCTCCGTCGGCTGCCTCGCCGACCACCGTGAGGTCCGGCTCGGCCTCCAGGATGACCCGCAGCGCGGTGCGGACCATGCGTTCGTCGTCGGCGAGGACGACGCGCAGCGGCGGGCGGCTCATCGGCGTCCTCCGGTGGTCTCCGCGGGGGCGTGCCCTCCGGTGTCGGCGGTGGCCCGGCCTCCGCCGTCCGCGGTGGACCCCGTCGCCCGCTCCCGGTCGGCGCCGGTGAGCGGGAGGACCGCCCGCAGCCGCCAGCGGCCCCCGTGCTCCCCCGCCTCGACGGTGCCGCCCAGCAGCGCGGCCCGTTCGGCGGTGCCGTGCAGCCCCCGCCCGCCGCCCGTGCGCTCCGCCCGCCCCGTCCGCTCCGCGCGTCCGGTCGACCGGTCCGGCCGGTTGGTCATGGTGATCTCCAGTTCACGTCGGTCCTCGTCCCCCGGTGCCGGCCGTACGGCCATGCCCAGCTCCACCGGTCCCTCCCCGTGCTTCATGGCGTTGCTCAGTCCTTCCTGGACGATCCGGTACGCCTCCCGCGAGACGATCGCCGGGAGCTGCTCCCAGCTTCCGGAAGGCCCCGGCCGCAGGCGCTCGGCCACCTGCGTCCCGGCGGCCCGGGTCCGGTCCAGCAGCCCGGCCAGGTCGGTGTGCAGGGTCGGCGCGGGCGCCGTGCCCGTGCCGGCCGCGTCCCCGTCCCGCAGCAGGCCCAGTACGGCGTCCAGCTCGCCCACGGTGCGCCGGGTGGTGTCCTCGATCGCGGCCAGCGCCTCGCGGACGAACTCCGGGTCGGTGTCCAGCACCCGGCGGGCGGCCACGGCCTGCAGGGTGACCGCGCTCAGCGCGTGCCCGACCGAGTCGTGCAGCTCGCGGGCGAGCCGGTTGCGGACGGCCAGGTCCGCGGCCCGCTCCTCGGCCGCGGCCAGCCGGTCCGCCGGGGTCGGACCGAGCAGCACCGGCGCCACCCGGGCCAGCAGCGCACCCGCGCCGGCCGCACACAGCACCACCGCGGCCATCAGCAGCAGTCCGAGGAGCGGAGCAAGGTAGGGCGACACCTGGCCGCTGAACCACCCGAGCCCGAGCTCCGCCTTCCGCAGCCGGGTCACGAACGGCACCGTCAGCAGCACCACCGCCATGGGCGTGGCCGCCAGCGTCATCCCGCTGACCAGCGCGCCGAGCCCCAGGTGCAGGGTCCACCAGGCGCAGGCCCGCCCCCGGGCCGCCCGGCCGCGGGCCGGCCCCTCCGCCAGGCGCTCCCCCGGCACCCCGCACAGGGACCGCACGGCGGTCACCGACAGCGGCCTGACCAGCGGGAACAGGCCGGTGACGGTGGCGAGCGGCAGGGCCACGGCGTAGGAGGCCAGGAACAGCGGGAAGGAGGCGAGGGCGTTGCGGCCGTCCGCCACCACCCCGACCGCCACCGAGGCGAGCAGGAAGTACGGCATGAGCAGGGCACCGCCCAATATCTGGTGCACCCAGCGCAGCCGTGCCCGGCCGTCCAGCAGTCGTGCCATCCCCATCCCCGTCGCCCCGTCCTGGTCACCACCACCCACTCCCGGGGTCCCGGTCCCCGGCCCCGTCAGCCCGTCCCCTGTCGGCCCGTCCCCTGTCGGCCCGTCCCCTGTCGGCCCGTCCCCCGTCGGGCGCCACGGCCGCTCCGGCCGCGCCTGCCGCGCCCGCCGGTCTCAGCCGTTCTCAGCCGGTGCGGCGGGCGGTGAGGAACCGGGCCGCCACGGCCGCCACGAGCAGGCCGGTGATCGTTTGGCCAGCGTAGGCGAGATGCAGCAGTGCCGCGGGGTCCTTGGCGGGGTCGTCCGACGGAGCCATGGCGGCGATGCTCAGCCAGGCGCCCCAGCACGCCGCCGCCGAACCGCCCACCCAGGCGAGGGCCAGCGGTCCGCGTGCCGCCCGGCGCCCGCCGCGGACCAGCAACAGCCCGCCGGCCGCTCCGGCCAGCGCGCACAGCGCGTTCACCACGGCCATCACCACCGAGTCCGAGGACCAGTGGGCGATCTGATCGGCGCTCAGGCCCGCCGTACCGCCCGCGGTCCAGTAGATCTGCACGGCGGTGAGGGCCAGGGCGCCGACCGCCCCGGCCGCCGCCACCGCGCGTATCCGCCCGCTCATCGGTGCCCCCAGCGGCCCCTGCCACAGCCGGCCCCACCGCTCCCTGGCGTACGGGACGAACAGCCCGGCCAGGGCGATCGCCTGGAGGGAGAAGCCTGTGTAGACGACGTGGTACACCCACGGGTCGAGGAAGGGCTCGGCCGTTGCCGCCTGCGCCGCGTCCTCGCCGCCCCCGAGCATCCGCATCAGCGTCACCCCCGGGAACCCGAGGAAGATCGGGGTGAGCAGCCCGGTCGCCGTGAACACCGGCACCGTCAGCAGCCAGGACGGTATGCGCCGCCCCCAGGGCCGGGTGAGCGCCAGGACGATCACCACCAGCACCGCGTCCATCAGCAGGGTCGCCGCGTTGGCGACGGTGAAGAACACGCCCGGCTCCCGCAGCACGCTGCCGTCCGGAATGCCGATCCGGCTCCCCGACAGCCAGGCGGCCTTGAGGGTCAGGTAGGGCAGGGTCGCCGCGACGGCGAGGAAGCGCAGGGTCCGGCGAACAGCACCGAGCGGAGCGGGGGTTCCGGGGCCGGCCGCCCCGTACGTCTGGTTCACGAATGCCGTGGTCATGCCTCCACGATCCCCGCCGCAGAGCCGCCGCACCTCCCCCGTGAAGGGGAACCCGCTCCCCCGCACGGGGGAGATCCCCCTCCTCCTCGGCGCATCGGCCCCGGGCTGTCCGGCTCACATGCGCCGGGCCACCAGCGCCAGCCGGTCCCGCGCCTCGAACAGCGCCCGCCTGATCGCCTGCTCGTGCCCGGCGGTCAGCCGGGCCACCGGCACCGAGCAGCTGACCGCGTCCCGGGCGGGCGAGCGGTACGGCACCGCCACCCCGAAGCAGCGCAGCCCCAGGGTGTTCTCCTCGCGGTCCACCGCGTAGCCCTGCTCCCGCACCAGGGCCAGCTCCTCGATCAGCCGTTCCCGGTCGGTGTGGGTGTGCTCGGTGACCGCCTCCAGCCGCTCCGGCAGCAGCCGCCGCACCTCGTCGTCGGTGTGCGTGGCCAGCAGTGCCTTGCCGAGCGCCGTGGAGTGCACCGGCAGCCGGCGCCCCACCCGGGTGAACGGCCTCAGGTAGTGCCGGGAGGGCCGGGTCGCCAGGTAGACCACGCTGGTGCCGTCCATCCGGGCCAGGTGGATGGTCTCCGTGGTCTCGTCCGACAGCCGGTCCAGGGTGGGCCGGGCGGCCGCCACGACCTCGTCCCCGTCGATGTACGAACTCCCGACGAGCAGGGCCCGTACGCCGATCCCGTAGCGGGTCCCGGTCGCGTCGGTCTCCACCCAGCCCAGGTCCACCAGCGTGCGCAGCAGCATGTACAGGCTGGACTTGGGCAGTCCCAGGTCGTGCTGGATGTCGGCCAGGCTGTGCAGTCCCGGCCGGGAGGCGAAGTGCTCCAGCAACAGGACCGTACGGACGGCCGACTTCACCGGTGTGCTCGCCGGCTCGGTTGTGCTCATCGGCTGCTCTTCCCCTCTGACGCCTCCGGACGCCCTCGGGCACCCCTTGGACGTCCTCTGGCGCCCTCTGTCGCCACTTGTCACCTTCAGGACGCGGAAATAGAGTCCGCAGCGGCAGCGATCATTCATCCACCGGAACGGCGTTCAGAATACTGAACGCCCCAGGAGGCAGTGGGCATGGCAGCGAAACCAGTCTGGAGTGTGGACCCCCGCACCGGGAAGCAGCGTGCGCAGGTTGCGGCGGAAGCCACACACCGGGAGGTCGACGCCGTCGTACGGGAGGCCCACGCCGCCCGGGCCGCCCTCGCGGACCGTACCGCCCGGATCGCCTTCCTGCGCACCGCGGCCGAGCTGCTCGACGGGGCGGCCGGCCGGATCGTGGAGACGGCCGACTCCGAGACCGCCCTGGGCGCCGCCCGCCTCACCGGCGAGCTGGCCCGCACCACCTACCAGCTCCGCGCCTTCGCCGACGCCGTCGAGGAGGGCTCGTACCTGGACATCCGGATCGACCACCCCGACCCGGGCCTGACCCCGCCGCGCCCCGCGCTGCGCCGCTACAAGGTGCCGCTCGGCGTGGTCGCCGTCTACGCCGCCTCCAACTTCCCGCTGGCCTTCTCGGTCCCCGGCGGCGACACCGCCAGCGCCCTGGCCGCCGGCTGCCCGGTCGTGGTCAAGGCCCACCCGGACCACCCCGCCACCTCCGAGCTCTGCGGTGCGCTGCTGCGCCGCGCCGCCGTGGCCGCCGGGCTGCCCGCCGACGCGGTCGCGGTGGTCCACGGCTTCGACGCCGGCCTGGAGCTCATCCGGCACCCGCTGGTGGCCGCCGCCGGCTTCACCGGTTCCATCCGCGGCGGACGGGCGCTGTTCGACGCGGCCGCCGCCCGGCCCGTCCCCATTCCCTTCCACGGCGAACTCGGCTCCCTCAACCCCGTCGTCGTCACCCCGGCCGCCGCCGCCGAGCGCGCCGAGGAGATCGGCGCCGGCCTGGCGGCCTCGGTGACCCTCGGCACCGGCCAGTTCTGCGTCAAGCCGGGCCTGGTCCTGGTGCCCGCGGGAGCGGACGGCGACCGGCTCGCCGACACCCTGGGCAAGGCGCTCGGCGAGACCTCCCCCGGAGTGCTCCTGGACCGCCGGATGCGCGAGGAGTTCCTCGCCGGGGTGGCCCGGCGGGCCGCGCTGCCCGAGGTCACCGCCCCCGTCCCGGCCGGACCGGGCGACGGGCACACCGTCGGCGCCGGCTACCTCTCCGTACCGGCCGGCCTGCTCGCCGATCCGGCCTACGAGCTGCTGCTCGACGAGTGCTTCGGCCCGGTGACGGTGCTCGCCCGCTACGCCGGCCAGGAGGAGGCGGAGGCCGTGCTCGACCGGCTCGGCGGGAACCTGAGCGCCACCCTGCAGCTGTCCTCCGCCGAGGCGGACGGCGGCCCGGGCCCGGCCGCGGAGCTGATCGGCCGGGTCACCGCCCTGGCCGGCCGGGTGGTGGTCGACGGCTGGCCGACCGGAGTGGCGGTGGCGCCCGCCCAGCACCACGGCGGCCCGTACCCGGCCGCGACCTCCCACTCCACCTCCGTCGGGGGCACCGCGATCGAGCGCTGGCTGCGCCCGGTGGCCTACCAGTCGGTGCCGGACCCGCTGCTCCCCCCGGAACTGCGGGACGCCAACCCGCTCGGCCTGCCCCGCCGCACCACCGGCGCCCACTAATCCCGTTGCCTGCCCGGCCGTGCGCCGGGCAGGCTTCGCCGCATGCCCAGACCCAGCGGATTCACGTACGAGCAGCGCGGCGACGGAACGGTCGTCATCACCCATCGCGGCCGCGCCGCAGCAACCCTGCGCGGGGACCGGGCCGCCCGGTTCCTGGCCGAGGTCGGCTCCGGGGACGATCAGCTGGTCATGGCCCGCTGGACCGGCGCGTACAAGTTCGGCAACGAGCGCACCGCCCGGAACCACCCGCGCAACGCCGGTCGCCGCTGACCCCGCCCCACCCGGACGGCCCAGGGGTAAGGGAACGGCAAAGGCGCCCCGCTCGTTTGACCCGGCATGACCGCCATGACCCCTGGTTCGAACCTGCCGCTCAACGCCGTCCGCGTGACGGTGGACGTGGCCGCTCCGGTACGGCTCGACGTATCGGGGCTGCTGCTCGCCGCGAACGGCAAGGTGCGCTCCGACGCCGACTTCATCTTCTACAACCAGCCGTCCGGGCCCGGTGTCAGCCACCGCTCCGGCGGCGGGGCGGCGCCCGACTCGATCACCGTGGACACCTCAGCCCTGCCGCCCGGCATCGAGCGGATCGTGGTCACGGCCAGCCCGGACGCCGCCGGCCAGACCTTCCAGGGCATCGAGCCCACCGCCACCGTGCGCAACGCGGACGACGGCGGGGTCATCGCGAGCTTCACCCCGCCGCAGCTGGCCACCGAGACCGCCCTGGTGGTCGTCGAGGTCTACGTGCGCAACGGCCAGTGGAAGGTCCGCGCGGTCGGCCAGGGGTACGCCAACGGGCTGGCCGGGATCGCCACGGACTTCGGCGTCACGGTCGACGAGGAGCCGGCGGCGCCCCAGGCCCCCGCACAGCCCCAGGCCCCTGCCGCGCCCCCGGCCCCGGCCCACGTGCAGCCGCCGGCCCCGGTGCAGCCGCCGGCTCCGCCGATGCCCCCGGCGGCCCCGGCCGCACCCGTGCCCGCGCCCGGCTCGGGGAAGATCAACCTCGACAAGGGCCGGGTCAGCCTGCAGAAGAACCAGACGGTCTCCCTGGTCAAGGGCGGCAAGCCGCTGCTCTCCCAGGTCAAGATGGGTCTCGGCTGGGAGCCCGCCCACCGCGGGCGGAACATCGACCTCGACGCCTCGGTCATCGCCTACGGCCCCCAGCGCAACCATCTGGACAGCTGCTACTTCGGCCGGCTGTCCATCCTCGGCGGCTCGGTCAAGCATTCGGGTGACAACCTCACGGGTGAGGGCGCCGGGGACGACGAGGTCATCGTGGTGGACCTCGGCCGGCTGCCCGCCGAGGTCACCGGTCTGGTCTTCACCGTCAGCTCCTTCACCGGGCAGAAGTTCACCGACGTGGCCAACGCCTACTGCCGTCTGATCGACGCGGCGACCGACGAGGAGCTCGTCCGCTTCGACCTCACCGGCGCCGAACCCCAGACCGGGGTGATGATGGCCAAGTTCATCAAGCAGTTCTCCGGCGAGTGGGAGATGACGGCCATGGGCCAGTTTGTGAAGTCCCGCACAGTGCGCGACCTGGTCAAGCCCGCCGCCCAGGCGCTCTGAGCAGGTGGGCGGGCCGCGGACACCGTCCGCGGCCCGCCCGGGGTGACCCTCCGTGGGCCCTTCGTGACCCATCCCACCCCCAAACCGGAGGTACCTGTCGGTGGCCCCCCGTAGCCTTGGAAGCATGTACGAGACACCCCCGCCCGCGGGTCCCGCGCGTCCGTCCGCCGCCGAGGCGAACGAGGCGATACGGCAGCTCGTGGACAGCCGGGCGGAGGGCGAGGAGTGGCCCGCGGAGGCGTACGAGTTCCTGCTCGCGGAATGGGCGGCCGCCCAGGCCGAGCCGGCGGGCAGCGCGGCCCTCTGAGCCGCCCGCCGCTCCGCGGCGTCAGCCCCTGCGCCGCCAGGGCCCGGTGATGGCCACCAGGAGCCCCGGCTCCTGGATGCCCGCGAACAGGGTGCGTCCGTCCGGTGAGAAGCAGACCCCGGCGAACTCGGAGTACTCCGGCTCCTCCGGGGTCCCGATGTTCAGCTCGTTGCGCGCCAGCGGGTAGGTCCGCCCCGACTCCGTCGCCCCGAAGATGTGCTGCAGTCCGTCGCCGTTCTCGGCGAGGACGAGCCCCCCGTACGGGGAGACGGTGATGTTGTCCGGGCCGTCGTGGGCGCCGGGCGCGGACGGGTCGGCGTTCACCCCGAGCAGCACCGCCAGCCGGACGGTGCGCCGCTTGGGGTCGTAGAACCACACCTGGCCGTCGTGGGCGGCGCCCGGGCTCTCCTCCCGCGCGTAGGAGGAGACGAAGTAGGCGCCGCCGTCCGCCCACCACATGCCCTCCAGCTTGCGGCCCCGGGTGACCGCCCCGGCGGGGAACTGCTCGCGGACCGGTGTGGTCCGGGCGTCCCGGTCGGGCACCTCGACCCAGTCGACCCCGTACACGGTGCCGATCCGGGTGGCCCGCGAGAGGTCGTCCACCAAACGGCCCGCACTGTCGAAGCACTTGGCCGCCGCGAGTACGCCCGCGTCGTCGGCCAGGGTGCGCAGCCGGCCGCGCCCGTGCCGGAACCCGGCCGGCGGAGTCCAGCGGTAGAACAGGCCGTTGGGGCCGGCCGCGTCCTCCGTGAGGTAGGCGTGGCCCCGCTTCGGGTCGATGACGACGGCCTCGTGGTCGTACCGGCCCAGCGCCTTGAGCGGCTTGGGCCGCAGGTTCGCCCGCCGGTCGTGCGGGTCGACCTCGAAGACGTAGCCGTGGTCCCTGGTCATCCCGTTCTCGCCGGCCAGGTCCGAGTTCTCCTCGCAGGTCAGCCACGTGCCCCAGGGGGTGGCGCCGCCCGCGCAGTTGGTCGACGTACCGGCGATGCCGACCCATTCGGCGACCGCGCCGCCGGGCCGTAATTCGACGACGGTGCAGCCGCCGGCCGCCGCCGGGTCGTAGACCAGGCCCTCGGCGAGCGGCACCGGGTGCTCCCACTCGGGCCGGGGGCCCTTCAGCTCGTGGTTGTTCACCAGCAGGGTGACCCCGCGGTGGCCGGCGAAGGCGGCCGTGCCGTCGTGGTTCGAGGGGGTGAACTCGCCGGACTCCAGCCGGGTGACACCGCTGTGGGTGAGGACCCGGTACGAGAACCCGGCGGGCAGGGCCAGCAGTCCGGCCGGGTCGGGCAGCAGGGGCCCGTAGCCGGGTGCGCACGGGCGGCCCCGCTCGTCGCGGAGGGTGCTGTCGTCGGCGGCCAGTGCCCCCGGGGCGGTGGCGAGGGCCCCGACCGTCCCGGTGAGGGCCACGCCCGCCCCGGCGAGGACGGTACGGGCGGCGAAGTCTCTGCGGCTGAGCGGCATCGGATCTCCTGAGGTGGGGAGCCGGCACGCTGCCGTGCGGCCGGCGCACCACCTCCCGCGGACATAACACCAGCTGAATTCCCGACGAATGCCCGGAATCCCCCTCCGGCTTCCGGAATGGCTGAGTCTGATCGAATAAACGACCGATCCCAGCCGTATCAGCCGTATCCGCCTTCCTCAGGGGCACCACCGGCCCCATCCCGCTCGGTCCCACTCGGTCCCGCTGGGCCCCGCTGGGCCCCGCCGGGCCCCGCTGGGCCCCACCCCACAGCAGTGCGGACGGTGCCGCCGCGACACCGCCGCCGGCTGGGTCAGTGCTGCCTGGAGCGGGCCTTGAAGGCCGCCTTGCGGGCCTCCTTGGCCACCGCGCGGTCCGGATGCAGCCGGCCCATCGCCTCCAGCACCTCGGCCGCCGCAGGGTGTTCCACCCGCCAGACCTCGTCGAAGAAGCCCGTGTGGCGGTCGGTCAGGTTCGCCATCAGGCCGGACAGCTCCTCGGTTTCGCCGCCCGCGGCGAGCTGGGCCGCGAGGGTGTCCACGGTCAGCCAGAACACCACGGCCCCGTCCGGCGCGGGTACGTCGGCCGCGCCGTGCTCGGCGAGCCAGACCCGGGCCAGACCGCCGAGCTCCGGATCGGCGAGCACCCCGCGCACCGCGGGCTCGGCCACCGCCCCGGCCAGCGCCAGCGCCTGCTGGCAGCGCAGCCGGCGCAGCGGGCCGCCCTCGTCCCCGCCGCGGGCCGCGGCCAGCAGCCGGGTGACGGCCTCCGGCAGCTCCCCGCCTTCCCGGCGGGCGAGCCACAGCTCGATCTCGGCCAGGGCGGCCTCCTCGGAGAAACCGGACACCGCGTCGAGCAGCGCCTCGGCGCCCTTGTCCGCGAGGTCCCCGATCGCCGGCGCCTCGACTCCGGCGTCCATCATCCGGCTCCGGATGCCGTACAGGCCGAGCGGGGTGAGCCGGACCAGCCCGTACCGGGAGACGTCCTCCTCGGCGCCCTCCCCCTCGCCGAAGGCGCCGGAGCCCGGCTCGCCGAACTCCTCGTCGTCCGCCTCCGCCAGCAGGGCCTCGTCCACCGGCCGGAACTCCACCAGCCCGATCGGCTCCAGCTGCCGGAACTGGTCGTCCAGCCGCATCATCGCGTCGGAGACGCGCTCCAGCACCTCCTCGGTCGGATCGCCCATCTCCTCGGGCACCACCATGGACGCGGCGAGCACGGGCAGCGGCACCGGCGCCTCGCCCGAGCCGCCCTCGGCGACGGTGAGCAGGTAGAGGTTGGCGAGGACGCCCTCCAGGAAGTCCGCCTCGCGCTGCGGGTCCCAGTCCAGCTGGTCGAAGTCGATGCCGCCGCCCGCGTCCAGCGCGTCGACCAGGTCGTCGAGGTCCGGTACGGCCGCGTCGGCGATGACCGAGTCCAGCGCCGCCAGCCACAGGTCCAGCACGTCCGCCGGGGCTCCGCCGGTCACCAGGGCGAGGTCCTCGCCGGGTTCGGCGCTGGCGAACCCGCCCTCGTCGGCGTCCCGCTCCACGTCCTCCGGTTCGGTCACCTCGACGAGTCCGGCGTCGACGGCGACCCGCCACGCCTGGCTCGCGTGCGCCGGCCCGTCCGGGTCCGAGCCGAGGCCGAGCGCCTCGGCCGCCTGGGGGAGCTGCTCGTCGAGGAGTTCGCCGCCGGCGCCGACCCGGATCGCGGGTCCGGCCCAGCGGGCCAGCCGGACGGCGTGGGACAGCAGGGACGTCGAGAGGGCCGTACGGGCCAGTTCCGCTTCGGGGTGCAGCCGTACCGGCGGCAGCGTTTGGCGCGGCTGTGCGGACATGGGGGGTCTCCTCGCGGAACAGAACCAGCAGGTGGGGGGTCAGTGCGGTCCAGAGTAGACGCATTCCGGACCCGTCCGGCCGAACAGCGCCGTCGGTTCATCCGACAGTCAGACGGCGTATCCCCTGGAGGCCTTGACAAGTTCCGTGCCCACGCAGGACATTGACGCGCGTAGATCTCAGCCTGATTTCCTGACGATCGCACCGCCACTCAGAGCTTTCTCCGCTATATCCGTTTTCCCCATCCAGTACCCGGAGTTCCCTGACCATGCGCTCCTCCCTCCCCCGCTCCGCCGCGGTCGCGGCCGTCGTGGCCACCGCCCTCGCCACCGGCCTCCTCGCGGGCACCGCCGACGCCGCGGACACCGCGGCGTCGGCCGACGCCGCGTCCGCCGGATCCGTCCGCATCCACGACATCCAGGGCGCCACGCGCACTTCGCCCCTGGTCGGCAAGCAGGTTGCCGACGTCGAGGGCATCGTGACCGGCGTCCGGACCTACGGCTCGCGCGGCTTCTGGATGCAGGACCCGGACGCCGACGACAACGACGCGACCAGCGAAGGCATCTTCGTCTTCACCAGCAGCGCCCCCACCGTCGCCGTCGGCGACGCGGTCAAGGTCTCGGGCCTCGTCGGCGAGTACGTCCCCGGCGGCCTGAACTCGGGCAACCAGTCGATGACGCAGATCTCCAAGCCCACCGTGACGGTCCTCTCCTCGGGCAACCAGCTGCCCGAGGCCGTCCGCATCACGGAGTACTCGGTGCCGGGCGAGTACGCCCCGGCAGGGGACCCGGCCGCCGGCGGCAGCATCAACGGCCTGACCCTGGAGCCCGGCCGCTACGCCCTGGACTTCTACGAGTCCCTGGAGGGCATGAACGTCGGCATCGGCACCTCCCGCGTCGTCGGTGCCACCGACCCGTACGCCGAGCTGTGGGTCACCGTGAAGGGCTGGGAGAACCCGACCCGCCGCGGCGGCGCCCTCTACGGCTCCTACGACGCCCAGAACACCGGCCGCCTGATGGTCCAGCAGCTGGCCCCGCTGGCCCAGCAGCCCTTCCCGGTGGCCAACGTCGGCGACAAGCTGACGGGCACCACCGAGGGCCCGCTCGACTTCAACCAGTTCGGCGGCTACACGCTGACCGCCCGCACCCTGGGCACCGTGGTCTCCAAGGAACTGCAGCGCGAGAAGACCAAGCCGCAGGCCGAGGGCGAGCTCGCGGTCGCGACGTACAACGTCGAGAACCTGGACCCCAGCGACCCGCAGGAGAAGTTCGACGCGCTCGCCAAGGCGGTCGTCGAGAACCTCGCCTCGCCCGACATCGTGGCGCTGGAGGAGATCCAGGACAACACGGGCGCCAAGAACGACGGAATCGTTTCCGCCGACCAGACCCTGACCAAGTTCACCGAGGCCGTCAAGGCCGCGGGCGGCCCTGCGTACCAGTGGCGGTCCGTCGACCCGGAGAACAACAAGGACGGCGGCGAGCCCGGCGGCAACATCCGCCAGGTGTTCCTCTTCAACCCGGAGCGGGTCTCCTTCACCGACCGCGACGCCGGCAACGCGACCACCCCGACCGGCGTGCTGCAGGACGGCGGCAAGGCCGCCCTCAGCCACTCCCCCGGCCGCATCGACCCGGCGAACGCCGCCTGGGGCGACAGCCGCAAGCCGCTCGCGGGCGAGTTCGTCTTCCGCGGCCGCACGGTCTTCGTGATCGCCAACCACTTCTCCTCGAAGGGCGGCGACGAGGGCCTGACCTCGCACCACCAGCCGCCGGCCCGTCCCTCGGAGACCAAGCGGCTGCAGCAGGCGCAGGCCGTCAACGGCTTCGTGAAGGACATCCTGGCCACCCAGAAGAACGCGAACGTCGTGGTCCTCGGTGACATCAACGACTTCGACTTCTCGAACACCACCAAGGCGCTGACCGACGGCGGGGCCCTGTACCCGGCGATCCAGTCGCTGCCCAAGTCCGAGCGCTACTCGTACGTCTACCAGGGCAACTCGCAGGTGCTGGACCAGATCCTGACCAGCCCGGCGATCAAGAAGTTCACCTACGACAGCGTGCACGTCAACGCCGAGTTCGCCGACCAGAACAGCGACCACGACCCGCAGGTCCTGCGCTTCCGCCCGTAGTCACGGCGGGCGGAGGAGGGGCCCCGGCCGCCGTCCCGGCCGGGGCCCCTGCCGTACTCCGCCCGACCCCCGGGTGGCTCGTTCGGGACCTTCGCCCCTGGCGTGATACTGACCACACGGGCTCCCGCGGCGGGCGCCGTGTGGTGTTGAGTGGCTCCACGCACGATCTTGCGCCGCCCGCACTCCCCTGGAGGCCCCTCGTGTTCTCCTCCGTCCCCCTCGCCCGGGAGATCGGCCTGGCCGTGCTGTTCACGGCCGTCCTGGTCCGGCTCCTCTGCCTGGGACGCGTGCCGCGGGACGAGCGCCCCCACCACGCCGGGCCGTCCGCCGCCACGCCGGCCACCACCCCCGCCGAGGAACTCCCGGTCATCCCCGCGACCCCCGCGATCCCGGCGATCCCGGCGATCCCGGGCCAGCGGACCGCCGCCGCCCACCCGATGGAGTCCGTCGAGCTCACCGAGGCCGAGGAGCAGGCGTTCGCGGGCCTGGTCCGCCGCTTCTCCCCGATGGGCTGACGCCCCCGCACACGGAACGCACACGGGGAACGCCCTCCCGCGGCGCAGGCCGCGGGAGGGCGTTCCCCGTACCGGTGTTCCGACGGTTCGACCGGTTCCGACCCCGTGGGTCAGTTGTGGCTGTGCAGGACCTCGTTGAGGCCGCCCCAGTTCGCCTTGTACGGGCGGGCCTCGACGGCGCCGGTGACCGAGTTGCGGCGGAAGAGGATGTTGTCGGCGCCGGAGAGCTCCAGGGCCTTGACGACCTGGCCGTCCGGCAGGGTGACCCGGGTGCCGGCGGTGACGTAGAGGCCGGCCTCGACCACGCACTCGTTGCCCAGGGCGATGCCGATGCCCGCCTCGGCGCCGATCAGGGTGCGCTCGCCGATCGAGATGATCTGCTTGCCGCCGCCCGACAGGGTGCCCATGGTGGAGGCGCCGCCGCCGATGTCGGAGCCGTCGCCGACCACGACGCCCGCGGAGATCCGGCCCTCGACCATGGAGGTGCCCAGGGTGCCCGCGTTGAAGTTGACGAAGCCCTCGTGCATGACGGTGGTGCCCTCGGCGAGGTGCGCGCCGAGGCGGACGCGGTCGGCGTCGGCGATGCGCACGCCCTTGGGGGCGACGTAGTCGGTCATCCGCGGGAACTTGTCGATCGAGGTGACCTGCAGGTGCAGGCCCTCGGCGCGGGCGTTCAGGCGGACGGTCTCGACCTGGTCGACGGCGACCGGGCCCAGCGAGGTCCAGGCGACGTTGGCCAGCAGGCCGAATACGCCGTCCAGGTTCTGGCCGTGCGGCTTCACCAGGCGGTGGCTCAGCAGGTGCAGGCGCAGGTACGCGTCGTGGGCGTCCAGCGGCTTGTCCTCCAGGGAGGCGATCACCGTGCGGACGGCCACGACCTCGACACCGCGGACGGCGTCCGAGCGGATCGCCTTGGTGGCGGCCGCGCCCAGCAGCTCCACGGCCTGCTCGGCGGAGAGGCGCTCGGTGCCGGCCGGTGCGGCCGGCTCCTCGACCAGCTCGGGGGCCGGGAACCAGGTGTCGAGAACGGTGCCGTCGGCGGCGATGGTGGCAAGTCCGGCGGCGACGGCGCCGGTGGTACGCGTAGCAGTCATACGGGAAACCTAACCGGGGACGGCCTGCCGTTGCGAACCGGTCTCATGTGCCGGTCGTGTCGTCCGCCGCCCCGCCCGCGCCCCCGCGGCCAGGACGGCCGCTCCGGCTGCCGCCGCGAGCAGGGCGCACACCGGCCAGAGCAGGCCGGGGGCCGCCGCGTAGAGGGTGCCGCCCAGGGGCGCGGCGAGCACCACGCCGCTGACGGAGACCCCGGCGTACAGGCTCTGGAACCGGCCGGTGGCGTGCTCGGGGGCCTCGTCGGCGACGTAGGCGGTGGCGGTGGTCTTGTAGAGGATCTCCCCGAGGCTGAGCAGCACCATCATGACGACGGCGGTGGCGGTGCCGACGCCCGCGAGCAGGGCTCCGTATCCGGCGCCGACCAGCAGCAGTCCGGTGCCCACGACCCGCAGCGGCGGACGGTCCCGAAGGGCGACGGCGGCGGGCAGTTCCAGGAGCAGGATCACCAGCCCGTTGAGCGCGATGACCAGGCCGAAGGCCCGTACGTCCAGACCGTGCGCGGCGAGGACGACCGGGAAGGTGGAGTACTGCTGGCGGTAGACCACGTCCGTCACCAGGATCGCGCCCAGCAGCACCAGCAGGGCCGGCCGGGCCGCGAGTTCGGGGAGGATCCCGCGGCCCCGGCCCCCGTGCGGGGCCGCGGGGGTCTTCACGGCGCCGCGGGCCGGGACCACCCGGGCGGTCCACAGCGCCATGGCCAGGGTGCCCAGTCCGTCGGCCACGAACAGCCAGCCGTACGAGAGGCCGGTCGCCATCAGCGCGCCCAGCGGCGGCCCCAGGGCGAAGCCGCCGTTGCCGGCGCAGCGCACCACGGCGAAGGCCTGCCGGCGGGCCCCGGCCGGGACGATCACCGCGACCAGCGCGGAGTTCGCGGCGCGCAGCACTCCGAGGGCGTACTGGGCCAGGGGCAGGGCGGCGTAGAGGGTCGCGGTGGGCAGGACGGGGATCAGGGCCAGGACGGCTCCGCCGAGCACGGCGGCACAGAGCAGCACCCGGCGGTGGCCGAACCGGTCGCCGAACCAGCCGCCGGTGAAGTTCCCGGCGACCGTGCCGAGGCCGCCGATCCCGCTGACGAGTCCGGCCTCCGCCGTTCCCAGCCCGCGCGGGCCGGTGAGGTAGACGAAGACGAAGACGAAGGTGAACGCCGCGAAGGCGTTGACGAACGTGCCCACGGCGAGCAGCCAGACCGCTCTCGGTACGTCCTTGAACCCTTGCAGCACGGCGCCCCCCGTGATCGCGCGGCCGACCGGTCGTCGGACCGGCCCCCCTTGTCAGTTCCTTTTGGGAACTGACTATGCCAACATGACAGCCTCGGGTCAACGGACGACGGAGGGAACGGCCATGGCCCAGCGCACCCGGCTCGACGACGCCGACTGCTCGATCGCCCAGGCCCTCGACGTGGTGGGCGACTGGTGGACCCTGCTGATCGTGCGCGACGCGGCGCGCGGCATGCACCGCTTCGAGGACTTCCAGCGCGAGCTGGGGGTGTCCCGGAAGGTGCTCGCCGAGCGGCTGCGGCTGCTGGTCGAGGCGGAGGTCCTGGTGCGCGAGCCGTACCAGGACCGCCCGGTACGTCACGCGTACCGGCTGACCCCGCGCGGGCGCGCGCTGCTTCCGGTCCTGGTCGCCCTCCAGGACTGGGGGGACACCTGGATCCTGGGAGAGGGAGAGATGACGGCGACCACGGAGACGGCCTCGCGGGAGGCGGCCCGGATGCACGGACTGCGCGGGACGAGGCTGCCGGAGCTGCTGCTCCCGGACCGGTTCGGCGGGATGACCGATCCGGTGTCGGCGGAGACCGCATTCACCGTCCTGTACTGCTTCCCCGGCGCCTACGCGCGCGCCGAGGCGTACCCGCCCGGGTGGGCCTCGATCCCCGGGGCACGCGGCTGCACCTTCGAGTCCTGCACCTACCGCGACCAGCTCGCCGAGTTCACCGCGGCCGGCGCGGCGGTGCACGGGGTGTCCACGCAACGCCCTGACGAGCAGCGGGACTTCGCGGAGAAGGAAGGGCTGCGCTTCGCGCTGCTCTCGGACGCCGAACTGGCCCTGACCGCCGCACTGCGGCTGCCCACCTTCCGCGCGGCGGGGGTCAGCCGGCTGAAGCGGCTGACGCTGGTGGTGGGGCGGGACCGGGTGGTCCGCGAGGTGCTGTACCCGGTCCGGGACATCGAGGCCGGCGTGGCGGCCGCCCTGGCCGCGGTGCGCGCCGGGGACTGACGGGGCCCTGCCCACCGCCGACCGCCCACCGCCCGACGCGGCGCAGGCTGCGCCCGGCTCAGGCGCGCAGCACCCGGGCCAGGACCTCCCGCGCGTACTCCTCGTCGTACGGCAGGTCCGTGAGCAGCACCTGCAGGGTGATCCCGTCCAGTACCGCCACCAGCGCCCGCGCCGTGTCCGGGTCGGTACGGGCGGCCAGTGCGCCCGCCATGGCCTCGCACCACTCCGCCGCGACCGGCCGGAGGGCCGGCCGCCGCAGCGCGGCGAGGTAGAGCTCGTACTCCAGCTCCGCACGGCCGCGGTCCGCCGCGAGGAGCTCGCCGAGGAAACGGGCGAGCGCGGAGGGCAGGTCCGCCGCGGGATCGGCCAGCACGGGACTCGCCGCGACCTCCGCGGCGAAGCCCTCGTTGGCCCGGCGCAGGGCCGCCACCAGCAGGTCGTCCAGGGTCTTGAAGTGGTACGTGGTGGAGCCGAGCGGTACGTCCGCCTCGGCGGCCACGCTCCGGTGGCTCAGCCCGGCGATGCCCCTGGCCCCGACCACCCGGATCGCCGCGTCGATGATCCGGTCCCGCCGGTCCGGGTCGTAGCGGCGTACGGCGCCGGCGGCCATCAGTGCGACCCGCCCAGGTTGAGCAGGACCACGCCGGCGATCACCAGCACGATCCCGGCGAGCTTCGCGGCGGTGGCGGCCTCGCCGAGGAAGAGCACCCCGATCGCGGCGATCGCGGCGGTGCCGACGCCCGCCCAGATGGCGTAGGCGGTGCCCACCGGCATGGACTTCAGGGTCTGCGCGAGCAGGGTGAAGGCCAGCAGGTAGCCCACTGCCGTGCCCAGCGAGGGCCACAGCTTCGTGAAGCCGTGGCTGTACTTCATGGCGGTGGTGCCGGCGACCTCGGCCGCTATGGCCGCGGCAAGCATGACGTAAGGCATGCGTACGAGCGTACACAACGATGTGTACGGTCGTACGCAAAGCCGGAGGATAGGGTGTCCCCGCAGATCAGGGGACGGGAACGGGACCGGAGTACGACGTGTCACAGAACGAGGGGGGCCTCCCGGAACAGCCGGGACAGCCGCACGCACAACCGCAGGCACAGCCGCACGCACAGCCGCGGCACCCGCAGCACCCGCAGCCCCAGGCCCACTGGGGCAGCGCCTGGATACCGCCCCTGCCTCCGCAGCCCGGTGTGATCCCGCTCCGCCCCCTGGGCACGGGCGACGTCTTCAACGGGAGCTTCGCCACCCTGGGCCGCCACTGGAAGCAGCTCACCGGCTTCCTGCTGGCCGTGCAGTTCGCCGCACTGCTGGCCGTGGGCGCCCTCGCCGGCCTCGGCGTCGCCCTCACCCACAGCCACCTCGACGGCGTGTTCGGCCTCGACCACGGCCAGGATCCCGCTCCGGCCGACCTCAACCCGGTGCTGGCCACCTTCGTCCCGCTGGGCCTGGTGGCGGCGGTCGTCGGGGTCTGGTCCCTGGCGCTGACCAGCGCGGGCCTGACCGCGCTGCTCCAGGAGGCCGTGGTCGGCCGGCCCGTCACCGTCCGCCTGATGTTCGCGCGCGCCCGGCAGCACGCCTGGCCGGTGGCCGGCGTCTGGGCGCTGACCGGGCTGCTCGCCGCCCTGCCCGTGCTGCTGGTGCTGCTCGTCACGGTGCCGCTGTCGATCGGCTCGGACGGATCGGACCTGCCCGTCACCCTGTTCCCGGTGGCGTTCCTGCTCAGCCTGCCCTATGCGGCGTGGATCGGGATCCGCTTCAGCCTGGCTCCGGCCGCCGCCGTGTGCGAGGCGCTGGGCCCGGTCACGGCCATGCGGCGTTCGGTGAAGCTGGTGCGCGGCAACTGGTGGCGGATCTTCGGCACCACCCTGCTGATCGGGCTGGTGTCCCTGATCATCGCCTACTTCATCCAGTTCCTGACCGGGCTCCTGGGCCTCGTCCTGATGTTCCCGGCCCTCGGGCTGGCCGCCGGCACCGGGGCCGACGACCCGGCCTCGGGGCTGCTCGTCGTCATCGCCGGCTATGTGCTGATCTCGGCCGCCGGCAGCGCACTGGGGCAGGTCTTCTTCCCCACCCTGCCCCAGCTGGGCACCGCGCTCCTCTACGTCGACCAGCGCATCCGGCAGGAGGACCTGGTCTCGGGCCTGCTCGCGGCCGCCGCAGGGGTCACCGCGGGCCCGGCGTCCGGACCCGGCACGACGGCCGGGCCCGGCACCGACCTCAGGACAGGGTGAACCAGGCGGCCCGGGACTTCTTCCACTCCGGGTGCGTGAGGTCCTTGGCCTCGATGCCGTCGCCGTACAGGTCCGCCGAGCCGTTGTCCGTGATCAGCTGGACCCGGGCGCCCGCCACCGACAGGTCGGGCACCTCCACGATGGCCTCCCAGCCGCCCGGGTCGGTGGTCGGCAGGTCGGCGCGCTTGACCGGCGCGTGGCCGGCGACGCCGTCCCAGGAGTAGACGGCGTACGGGTCGGTGTTGTCGTCCGCGGCCCAGGAGCCGGCCAGGATCAGGTACTGGTCGGCGGCGTTCTTGCGGATGTCGCGGACCGACAGGCCGCCGAGGTCGAGTTCGACCGGGGCACCGAAGACGGCCTTGGCACCGCCGACGACCTTGTCCATGTTGGTGACGGGCACCAGGAGCGCCTTGCCGCCCGGGACGGCCGGCGCCAGCGGGGCGCGGAAGCCGAGGTAGGCGGTGGTGGTGGAACCGGGCGCGAACTCCAGCCCCTCCACGTTGAACCCGTCGATCTGCTTGGGCGCCTGGCCGGCCGCGGTCCCGGCCGCGAAGCCGTAGCGGTTGCCGTTGGCGGTGTCCCAGGCGACGAGGTCGTCCCGGAGCTTCTTGTACGCGCTGCCGAAGCCCAGCTGGGCGCTCGCGCCGGAGCCCGTCACCGTGGTGGTGAACACGGTGTTGCGGGGGGCCTTGTACTCGCCGTCCTTGTTGTTGCCGAGCGAGCCGGTCCAGTAGATCGTGTTGCCGACCCGGGTGGCGCCCTCGATGTCGACCTCCTTGGTGACCCCGAGCTGGGAGCTGAAGTCCCAGGTCCGCAGGGGCGCGCCGGAGACGGAACGGTTGTACAGGCGCAGCACGTTGGACTCGTCGTCGGCGACGACGGCGTAGCCGCCGCCCAGGTCCACGGCCGCCGAGGAGTCCGAGGCACCGGTCAGGTAGCGGGCGTCGGCCGGGTTCTGCACGGCGGCGGAGGCCGCGTAGGACAGGGACTTGGTGGCGGTCTTGCCGCCGAGCCCGGTGACCTTGATCGTGAGGTTGGTGTAGCCGCGGCCGCGCGCGCTGACGGCCAGCTGCCGGACCGCGCCGGTGCCGGTCACGGTGACGTCGGCGGTGCCCGCCACGGAGCTCTTGCTGCTCGCCGACGCGGCCACGGTCAGCGCCGACACGTCGGCCCCGCTCTGCCCGACGGTCACGTTCACGACCGGGTCGCCCACCGCGCCGACGGCACCCGTCAGGTACCCGGCCGACAGGGAGATCGTCGGCGTCCCGTACGTCACGGCCTGCGCGGGGAACACCCCGAAACCCGCCGTGGCCAGCACGGCCGCGCCCGCCGTCACCGCGCCCCGCCGGGCCATCTGCGAAACGAAAACCTGCACTGGGAGCCTCTCCTCGAACCGTCGGCATGGATGCCGAGGAGAAGGCTCCGCTCCGGATCCCAACACGTGGCACACGCCGTCCGTACGGCAGACGAACAGCGCACGCCGAAGGCCCCCGGCGGGAGTGCCGGGGGCCTTCGGAGAGGGCGGGAGGGCCCTCGGGCGTTTCTCGAACGTCTCTCGGACGTCACTCGGACGTCGAAGCCGAGCGACGTCTCAGACGTTGAAGCCGAGCGCGCGGAGCTGCTCGCGGCCGTCGTCCGTGATCTTGTCGGGACCCCACGGCGGCATCCAGACCCAGTTGATCCGGAGCTCGCTGACGATGCCCTCGGTCGCGGACTTGGCCTGGTCCTCGATGACGTCGGTCAGCGGGCAGGCCGCCGAGGTGAGCGTCATGTCCAGGGTCGCGATGTTCGCGTCGTCGATGTGGATGCCGTAGATCAGGCCCAGGTTGACGACGTCGATGCCCAGCTCGGGGTCGACCACGTCGTAGAGGGCCTCGCGGACCTCCTCCTCGGTGGCCGGCTTGATGGACGCCTGGGGCGCCGCGTTCTCGGTCATGCCGACTTCCTCGCTGCTCGTCACTTGCTCTCACCCATGGCCTGAGCGGTCGCGTCCTTCCACGCCATCCAGCTCAGCAGAGCGCACTTCACCCGCGCGGGGTACTTGGAGACACCGGCGAACGCGACCGCGTCCTCCAGCACCTCCTCCATCGCCTCGTCGGGCTCGATCTTGCCCTTGGACTGCATCAGCTCCAGGAACGCCTCCTGGATCTTCTGCGCCTCGGCGACCTGCTTGCCCACCATCAGCTCGTTCAGTACGGACGCGCTGGCCTGGCTGATCGAGCAGCCCTGGCCCTCGTACGAGACGTCCGTGAGCGTCTCGCCGTCGTACTTCACGCGCAGCGTGATCTCGTCGCCGCACGTCGGGTTGACGTGGTGCACCTCGGCGTCACCGTCGCGCAGGCCACGCCCGTGCGGGTGCTTGTAGTGGTCCAGGATCAGTTCCTGGTACATCGAATCCAGCTTCACAGCGCCTCGTCGTCCTGTCCTCGTCGCCTCGTCGTCCTCGGTCAGCCGAAGAAGTTCCGTACGTGCTCCAGCCCGTCGATCAGCGCGTCGACGTCCGCCGGAGAGGAGTACAGGTAGAACGACGCCCGCGTGGTCGCAGGAATTCCGTACCGCAGGCAGACCGGGCGCGCGCAGTGGTGTCCCACGCGGACCGCGATGCCCTGCTCGTCCAGGACCTGGCCGACGTCGTGCGGGTGGATGTCGCCGAGCACGAAGGAGATCGCCGCGCCGCGGTCCTCGGCCGTGGTGGGGCCGATGATCCGCAGGTCGGGAACCTCCTGCAGACGCTTCACCGCGTACTCGGTGATGGCGTGCTCGTGCGCCGCGATGCGCTCCATGCCGATCGAGGTCAGGTAGTCCACGGCCGCGCCGAGGCCGACGGCCTGGGCGATCGGGGGCGTGCCCGCCTCGAACTTGTGGGGCGCCGGGGCGTAGGTGGACGAGTGCATCGACACGGTCTCGATCATCTCGCCGCCGCCGAGGAACGGAGGCAGGTCCTCCAGCAGTTCCTGACGGCCCCACAGGACGCCGATGCCGGTCGGGCCGCACATCTTGTGGCCGGTGAAGGCCACGAAGTCGGCGCCGAGGGCCTGCACGTCCAGCGGCATGTGCGGAGCGGCCTGCGAGGCGTCGATCAGCACCAGGGCGCCGACGTCCTGCGCCCTGCGGACGATCGCCTCGACCGGGTTGACCGTGCCCAGGATGTTGGAGACCAGCGTGAAGGAGACGATCTTCGTCTTCTCCGTGATGACCTCTTCGATGTTGGACAGGTCGAGCCGGCCGTCGTCGGTCAGGCCGAACCACTTCAGCTTCGCGCCGGTGCGCTGCGCGAGCAGCTGCCACGGGACGATGTTGGAGTGGTGCTCCATCTCGGTGATGGCGATCTCGGTCTGGGCGTCGACCCGGTAGGGCTCGTCGGCCCAGCCGAGCATGTTCGCGACCAGGTTGAGCGACTCCGAGGCGTTCTTCGTGAAGATCACCTCGTCACGGCTCGGCGCGTTCACGAAGGCGGCCACCTTGTCGCGGGCGCCCTCGTACAGTGCCGTGGCCTCCTCGGCGAGCACGTGCACGCCGCGGTGCACGTTCGCGTTGTGCCGCTCGTAGTAGGCGTTCAGCGCGTCGAGCACCTGGCGAGGCTTCTGCGAGGTCGCCGCGTTGTCCAGGTAAACGATCTTCTTCCCGTCGTGGACCACACGATCCAGCAGGGGGAAGTCCTTGCGGATCGCCTCGATGTCGAGGAGGCCAGGCAGCTGTGTCACGCGCTCGCGCCACCCTTCACGTACTTGTCGTAGCCCTCGGCCTCCAGCTGGTCGGCGAGCTCGGCACCGCCGGACTCGGCGATCCGGCCGTTCGCGAAGACGTGCACGAAGTCGGGCTTGATGTAGCGCAGGATGCGCGTGTAGTGGGTGATCAGCAGGGTGCCGACCTCACCGCTCTCGCGCACGCGGTTGACGCCCTCGGAGACGATGCGCAGGGCGTCGACGTCCAGACCGGAGTCGGTCTCGTCGAGGATCGCGATCTTCGGCTTGAGCAGCTCCAGCTGGAGGATCTCGTGGCGCTTCTTCTCACCGCCGGAGAAGCCCTCGTTGACGTTGCGCTCGGCGAAGGCGGGGTCCATGGAGAGACGCTCCATGGCCTCCTTGACCTCCTTGACCCAGGTGCGCAGCTTGGGGGCCTCGCCGCGGACGGCGGTGGCCGACGTGCGCAGGAAGTTGGAGACCGAGACGCCGGGGACCTCGACCGGGTACTGCATGGCGAGGAAGACGCCGGCGCGGGCGCGCTCGTCGACGGACATCTCCAGGACGTCTTCGCCGTCGAGGGTCACGGTGCCACCGGTGATGGTGTACTTCGGGTGACCGGCGAGGGAGTACGCGAGGGTGGACTTGCCGGAGCCGTTCGGACCCATGATGGCGTGCGTCTCACCCTGCTTGACGGTGAGGTCGACGCCCTTGAGGATCTCGCGGGCGCCGTTCTCGGCCTCGACGGAGACGTGCAGGTCGTGGATTTCAAGCGTAGCCATGGATGCCTCAGGACTCCTGGGTGAGGGAGACGAGCACGTCGTCCCCTTCGATCTTTACGGGGTATACGGGGACGGGGCGCGTCGCGGGGAGCCCGGACGGCTTGCCGGTGCGCAGGTCGAACGCAGATCCGTGCAGCCAGCACTCGATCTGGCAGTCCTCGACCTCGCCCTCCGACAGGGAGACGTTCGCGTGCGAGCAGACGTCGTGGATCGCGAACACCTCCCCCTCGGTGGAGACGAGGGACACCGGCGTGCCGTCGAGTTCCACCCGCTTGGGGGTGTTCTCCTCGAGCTCGCTCAGCGCGCAGGCCTTGACGTAGGTCATCAGACGGACGCCTCGAGTTCCGCCTCGATCTTGCCGATCAGGCGCTCCTCGACGTCCGGAACGCCGATCTGCTGGACGAGCTCGGCGAAGAAGCCGCGCACCACCAGGCGGCGGGCCTCGTCGGCCGGGATGCCGCGGGCCTGGAGGTAGAACAGCTGCTCGTCGTCGAAGCGGCCGGTCGCGGAGGCGTGGCCGGCGCCGACGATCTCGCCGGTCTCGATCTCCAGGTTCGGCACGGAGTCGACCCGCGCGCCGTCGGTGAGGACGAGGTTGCGGTTGAGCTCGTAGGTGTCGGTGCCCTCGGCGGTCTTCTCGATCAGCACGTCGCCGATCCAGACCGCGTGCGCGCCCTCGCCCTGCAGCGCGCCCTTGTAGGTCACGTTGGACTTGCAGTGCGGCACGTCGTGGTCGACCAGGAGGCGGTGCTCCTGGTGCTGGCCGGCGTCGGTGAAGTACAGGCCGAGGAGCTCGGCCTCGCCGCCGGGGCCCGCGTAGTTCACCCGCGGGTGGATGCGGACCAGGTCGCCGCCGAAGGTGACGACCACGGACTTGAAGGAGGCGTCGCGGCCGACCAGCGCGTTGTGCTGGGAGGTGTGGACGGCGGTGTCGTCCCAGTCCTGCACCGACACGAAGGTGACCTTGGCGCCGTCGCCGACGAGGATGTCGACGTTGGCGGCGCGCACGCCGTCACCGGTGTGGTCGATGACGATGACCGCCTCGGCGAACGGCTTGATGTCGAAGACCGTGTGGCCGAAGGTCGTGCCGCCCTCGCCGTGCAGCGAGACGCGGATCGGGTCGGCGAGGACGGTCTCCTTGGGCACGGTGACGACCGTGGCCTTGGCGAACGAGGAGAACGCCTGGGCGGACACCCGGTCCACCGGGGTTCCGGCCTTGCCGACGCGCTCGTCGTCACGGTCGACGGCCTCGACGGTGACGCCCTCGGGCGCGTCGATCTGGGCCTTCATCGTGCCGTTGGCGATGGCGGTGCCGTCGTGGAGGCCGCGCAGGCGCTCCAGCGGCGTGAACCGCCACTCCTCCTCCCGGCCGTGCGGCACGGGGAAGTCGGCCACGTCGAAGGACGGGGGCGCACTCATCCGGGTGGCGACGGTGGACTCTGCGGCCACCGCGATCGCGCCGGCGGTGGTGGCACCCGCCGGAATGTTCTGAGCCTCAGCCATGGCTGTCGTCTTGCTCTCTTCCTACGTCAACGAATGTGCTGCGAGTGGGGCCGTGGCGTCAGCCGACGGCGCCTTCCATCTGCAGCTCGATCAGCCGGTTCAGCTCCAGCGCGTACTCCATCGGCAGCTCCTTGGCGATCGGCTCGACGAAACCGCGCACGATCATGGCCATGGCCTCGAACTCGGTCATGCCGCGCTGCATCAGGTAGAACAGCTGGTCGTCGGAGACCTTGGAGACCGTGGCCTCGTGGCCCATGGTCACGTCGTCCTCGCGGACGTCGACGTACGGGTACGTGTCCGAGCGGGAGATCTGGTCGACCAGCAGTGCGTCGCAGAGCACGTTGGACTTGGAGCCCGGGGCGCCCTCGCCGATCTCGACCAGGCCGCGGTAGGACGTGCGGCCGCCGCCCCGCGCCACCGACTTGGAGACGATGTTCGAGGAGGTGTTCGGCGCCATGTGGACCATCTTGGAGCCGGCGTCCTGGTGCTGGCCCTCGCCCGCGAAGGCGATGGAGAGGGTCTCGCCCTTGGCGTGCTCGCCCATCAGGTAGACGGCCGGGTACTTCATGGTGACCTTGGAACCGATGTTGCCGTCGATCCACTCCATGGTCGCGCCCTCGTACGCCACAGCGCGCTTGGTGACCAGGTTGTAGACGTTGTTCGACCAGTTCTGGATGGTCGTGTAGCGGCAGCGGCCGCCCTTCTTCACGATGATCTCGACCACGGCGCTGTGCAGCGAGTCCGAGGAGTAGATCGGGGCGGTGCAGCCCTCGACGTAGTGGACGTAGGCGTCCTCGTCGACGACGATCAGCGTCCGCTCGAACTGGCCCATGTTCTCCGTGTTGATGCGGAAGTAGGCCTGGAGCGGGATCTCCACGTGCACGCCCTTCGGCACGTAGATGAAGGAGCCGCCGGACCACACGGCGGTGTTCAGCGAGGCGAACTTGTTGTCGCCGACCGGGATGACGGTGCCGAAGTACTCCTTGAAGAGCTCCTCGTGCTCCTTCAGCGCGGTGTCGGTGTCGACGAAGATGACGCCCTGCTCCTCCAGGTCCTCGCGGATCTGGTGGTAGACGACCTCGGACTCGTACTGGGCCGCGACACCGGCGACGAGGCGCTGCTTCTCCGCCTCCGGGATGCCGAGCTTGTCGTACGTGTTCTTGATGTCCTCGGGCAGTTCGTCCCAGGAAGCGGCCTGCTTCTCGGTGGAACGCACGAAGTACTTGATGTTGTCGAAGTCGATGCCGGACAGGTCGGAACCCCAGGTCGGCATGGGCTTCTTGTCGAAGAGCTTCAGGCCCTTGAGGCGGAGCTTCAGCATCCACTCGGGCTCGTTCTTCTTCGCCGAGATGTCGCGGACGACGTCCTCGTTGAGACCGCGCTTGGCTGCGGCACCGGCCGCGTCGGAGTCGGCCCAGCCGTACTCGTACTTGCCCAGGCCCTCGAGCTCAGGGTGAGCAATCTCCGTGGTCATGCGGGGTTCCTCCCGGCCGTGCTTGCAGATGCTGATGTGGTTGCCTGTGCGGCGCTTCGCGGAATGAAGGTCGTACACACCCCGTCGCCGTGGGCGATCGTGGCGAGACGCTGCACATGCGTCCCGAGCAGGCGCGAGAAGACCTCGGTCTCCGCCTCGCACAGCTGCGGGAACTGCTCGGCGACGTGCGCGACCGGGCAGTGGTGCTGACAGAGCTGTTCTCCGCTGTGCGGACCGGGAGCGCTCTTCGCTGTAGCAGCGTACCCGTCCACGGTCAACGCCTTGGCCAGTGCCTCGGTGCGCTCCGCGGGGTCCGCCGCGTCGACGGCTTCCCGGTACGCCTCCGCCTGTGCGTCCAGTCGCGCCTTGGCGAACGCGGCGACGGCCGCCTCGCCCTTCTCGCCACCGCCGGCGGCCTGCGCGATCCAGCGCAGCGCGTCCGCAGCGAGCGTGTCGTACGACTGGTCGAAGGCGTCGCGTCCGCAGTCGGTCAGCGCGAACACCTTCGCGGGTCGCCCACGGGTGCGCGCGCCGTACACGCGCTGCTCACGGGGTGCGACCACGTCGTCGGCGACGAGCGTGTCGAGATGGCGGCGGACGGCGGCCTGGGTGAGGCCGAGACGCTGGGCGAGGTCGGCGACGGTGGACGGACCGTGGTCCAGGATGGACCGCGCGACCCGGTTGCGGGTGGACCGCTCCCCGGTCGCGAGTTCCCCCTGGGGGGTCTCGGTCAGCCGTTCGCCGTTTTTCACAACGCCATTGTTGCGTAATTAGTCGGGGACCGACAAGCCGTGACCGACGCCACTCCTGGTGTCTTCCATCACTAAGGGTCACCTAATTTATGCACGGAGAGTTAAGCGGAGGTAGACATTCCGAAGCCTTCGCCGGGGATTCCGCAGCTCGGGAATTCACGGCCGTCACAGGCCGTGGAGGAACGTCGAATTCCCGTCGCGGGCCGGAAATGATCGCCTCCCCGGCGCAAAGGCCCTCTTCCGCGGCTCCGTAGACTCACCGGCATGAGCAATGACCCCGCCGTGGAGATCCGCGGACTGGTGAAGCGGTACGGGCCCAAGACCGCGGTGGACGGGCTCGACCTCACCGTCCCGGCGTCCTCGGTCACCGCGGTCCTCGGTCCCAACGGCGCGGGCAAGACGACCACCGTCGAAATCGCGGAGGGCTACCTCCGCCCCGACTCCGGCTCCGTCCGCGTCCTCGGCCTCGACCCGGTCGCCGACGCCTCCGCCCTGCGCCCCCGGACCGGCGTGATGCTGCAGTCCGGCGGGGTCTACTCCGGCGCCCGCGCCGTCGAGATGCTCCGCCACATGTCCAAGCTGTACGCCGACCCGCTCGACGTGGACGCCCTGGTGGAACGGCTGGGCCTGGGCAGCTGCGGCCGGACCCCCTACCGCCGGCTCTCCGGCGGGCAGCAGCAGCGCCTGGCGCTGGCCATGGCCGTGGTCGGCCGCCCCGAGCTGGTCTTCCTCGACGAGCCCACGGCCGGCATGGACCCGCAGGCCCGCCGCGCCACCTGGGACCTCGTACGGGAACTCCGCGCGGACGGGGTCGGCGTCGTCCTGACCACCCACCACATGGACGAGGCCGAGCAGCTGGCCGACGAGGTCGCGATCATCGACGCGGGCCGGGTCATCGCCCACGGCAGCCCCGAGCAGCTGTGCCGCGGCGGCGCCGAGAACACCCTGCGCTTCACCGGCCGCCCCGCCCTGGACCTGGCCTCGCTCCTCAAGGCCCTGCCGGACGGGACCCAGGCCGCCGAGCTGCTCCCCGGCGTCTACCGGGTGACCGGCGACGTCGACCCCCAGATGCTGGCCACCGTCACCTCCTGGTGCGCCCAGCACGGCGTGATGCCAGACAGCCTCTCCGTGGAGCGGCACACCCTGGAGGACGTCTTTCTCGAGCTGACCGGCAAGGAGCTGCGCGGATGACCCGGCACACGACTCGGCCCCGCCGGGGGTCCGGGGGTTGCCCCCCGGGAGGACACGGCCTCGAGCTGACCGGCAAGGAGCTGCGCGGATGAGCGCCGGCACGTACGCCCCCGCACCGGGGGCCGCCCCCGTCTCCCGGATGATCGCCGCGCAGGCGGCCCTGGAGACCCGGATGCTGCTGCGCAACGGGGAGCAGCTGCTGCTGACCGTGATCATCCCGGCGCTGCTGCTGACCCTGTTCTCCGCCGTCGACATCGTCGACACCGGCTCCGGGAAGTCCGTGGACTTCCTCGCCCCGGGCGTGCTCGCGCTCGCCGTGATGTCCACCGCCTTCACCGGGCAGGCCATCGCCACCGGCTTCGACCGGCGCTACGGGGTGCTCAAGCGGCTCGGCGCCTCGCCGCTCCCCCGCTGGGCGCTGATGGCGGCCAAGACCCTGTCCGTGCTGGTCACGGAGGTGCTCCAGGTCGCGCTGCTCACGGTGATCGCGCTGGCGCTGGGCTGGTCCCCGCAGGGGAACCCGCTGTCGGTGGCGGTGCTGCTCCTGCTGGGCACGGCCGCCTTCTCCGGGCTCGGGCTGCTGATGGCCGGCACGCTCAAGGCCGAGGTGACGCTGGCCGCCGCCAATCTGGTGTTCCTGCTCCTCCTGGTGGGCGGCGGGGTGATCGTGCCGCTGGAGAAGTTCCCCGGCCCGGTCCAGGCGGTGCTGGGCCTGCTGCCGATCTCGGCACTGTCCGACGGGCTGCGCGAAGTGCTGCGGCACGGAGCCGCCCTGCCATGGGGCGACGCGGCGGTGCTGGCCGTCTGGGCGGTGCTGGGGCTCGGCGCGGCAGCCCGCTGGTTCCGCTGGGAATGAATCCCTTCCACCCGGCCTGACCGTGCCGGAGGATGTACGTCTAGACCATCCACGTGACGCCGGGGGGCCGTGTGGCGCAGCGAGAGGCCGTTCTGCGGCTGGACGAACAATGGGCCCGGATCCGTTCGGGTGAGGAGCATGCGGAGTCGGCGGAAGCGGACCGGCTGCTCGCCGAGCTGATCGGCGCGCTGCGGGAACCCGCCCGGACCGATGCCGAGTGCGCGGCCCGGCTGGGCCTGCGCCTGGGCGACCTGGCGGCCCGCCGGTTCGCTTCCGGCGACCGGCCCGGGGCGCTGTCCGCCGTGGAGGAGGCCCTGCGGTACGGGGAGCAGGCGGCGGCGCACGCTCCGGAGTACACCCGCTGGTACGCGCGCGGGCTGATCAACCAGGCCGTCTGGCTGTCCTGGCCGCTCAGCGACGAGCTGCGCTGGCCGCGCTATCCGCTGGGCCGGGCAGCCGAGGAGGGGCCGAGCCCGATGGAGCGGGCGGCCGGGGAACGGGCGCTGGACCTGACCCGGACCGCCGTGGACGTCTGGGCCGGCCTGGACCAGCAGGACGTGGTCAACCGGCGCGGGCTGGCGCAGGCCAAGGTGTTCCTCGGGGACCGGCTCGCCGAGCTGGGCCGGACCGGGGAGGCGGTGGCCTGGGCGGTGGACGCCGAGGGCGGCTTCCGCGCGCTGCTGCTGTCGGGCCCGGACCCGGACGCCGCGCAGGAGGCCGAGGAGGCACTCGACCACCTCGCGCGCCAGCTGGAACTGCGGCTGCGCTTCCTTTCCTTCGACTCCCTGGTGCACCTGCGGTCGCAGGGCCTGCTGCCCGAGCGGCTGCTGCCGCAGGCGGCGGTGGCGGCCCGGATCCAGGGGGTGCCGGAGGACCGGATCGCCGCCGGGCTGCAGCTGGACCCGGAGCACGTGGCCACGATGCTGGAGGTCACGCCGTGGCTGGCGGTGTGGCGGTTCGAGGTGCGGGGCGCCGACGGGCTGTGGAGCGCACGGTCGCATCCCTGGCACAGCGCGGCGGAGGTGCGGAACCGGACGGCCGAGGACGTGGCGTCCGAATTGATGCAGGGCTGGCGGAATTCTCCGGATTACCCCGGCCCCTCCGCTTATTGGCGCATCCATCTCTGGTGGCAGGAGGAGGGCGACCCGGCCGGGGCGCAGTTCCGGCTGCTCGTGGGACCCGACTCCGGAAGCGTGCCCTCGCAGACCGCCGTACCCCCCTCGTGAAAGTTTGCACAAGGGTTCGCCTACGATATGGGGCGTGTTGAACCCCCTCGCATACATCGCCACCCGCTGGACCCCGTCACCCCGGACCGTCCGGCGGGCCGCGCTGGCCGCGCTCATCGCGAGCGTGGTCATCGTCGTGACCGGCGGCGCGGTCCGGCTGACCGGATCCGGTCTCGGCTGCGACACCTGGCCCAAGTGCACCGACGACAGCCTGATCACCACCCAGGAACAGGGCTTCCACGGCATCATCGAGTTCGGCAACCGGATGCTCACCTACGTGGTGAGCGCCGCCGTCGGCTGGTGCATCCTGGCCGCGCGCTCGGCCAAGCCGTGGCGCCGTTCGCTGTCCCGGCTCGGCTGGACGCAGTTCTTCATCGTGCTGGGCAACGCGGTCCTCGGCGGCATCACCGTGAAGACGGGCCTCAACCCCTACAGCGTGGCCGGCCACTTCCTCCTCGCCACCGCGCTCATCGCGGTGACCACGGTCACCTGGCAGCGCACCGGCGAGGGCGACGGCGATCCGCGTCCGCGGGTCCCCGGCCCGGTGCGCAAGCTGTCCTGGGCGCTGATCGGCGTCACCCTGGTGCTGATCGCGGCCGGCACGGTGGTGACCGGCTCCGGGCCGCACGCCGGCGACAGCAGCGAGGTCGAGCGGATGGGCTTCGACTGGGAGACCACCGCGCACCTGCACGCGGTCGCCGCCTGGGCGGTCTGCGCGCTGGCGGTGGCGATGTGGCTGGTGCTGCGCGTCGTGGACGCCCCGGACGACACCCGGGCCCGCGCCCGCGACCTGCTGATCGTGCTGCTCGCCCAGGGCGCCATCGGCTACGTCCAGTTCTTCACCCAGCTCCCCGAGGTCCTCGTGGCCGCGCACATGCTCGGCTCCTGCCTGGTGTGGATCGCCGTACTGCGGCTGACCCTGAGCCTGCGCGAACGCCCGGCGGTCCTGCCGGACGTCCCGGAGCGGCAGGACCAGGCCCTGACCGCGGCCTAGGTGTGTTGTCCGGCGGATCAGGGCCGGACAGGCCCTAGGCGCGGTCGAGGCGGTAGACGCGGCGGGCGTTCCCCGCCGCGACCATCGCCGCGACCCGGTCCGCGTCGTGCCGGGACCAGGCGCCGTCGGCCACCCAGCCGCCGAGCACCCGGCCCAGGGCCTCCCGGAACGCGCGGGCGGCCACCACGTGGAGTTCGGGCAGCCGGCGCCCGGCGCTGGAGAACAGCAGCTTGCCGAAGGGCGCGAGTTCGAGGAGCTCGGCGAGGACGGCGGCGGCACGGGCCCCGGTGTGTGCGAGGGCCGGCCCGATGTCGGCGTGGACGTGCGGGAACACGGCGGCCAGCTGTGCCGCGTGCCGGTGGTACGGGTGCCCGTGCAGCAGCACGAGGTCCGACCCCAGTCCGGCGGTGGCCCGTACGAACTCCGTCAGCAGGGCCGGGTCGGTCCGGTCGAGCCGCTCGCCGGGGCCGGAGTGGAGCTGCAGCGGCAGTCCGGTCGCGACCGCGCTCCACAGCAGGTGCCGCAGGAGTACGGGGTCCCGCACCGGCCCGCCCCGGGGCCGCGCGGCCAGCCAGCGCGAGGCGGCACCGCGTACCTCGCCCGGACCGGGCGGCTCGGGCGCACCGGCCAGGACGGTCCCGTTCGCGCCGGCACTGGTGAAGGCGACGGCGGACCGGGCGGCCGCGTGCACGGCTTCGGCCAGCCCGGCGAGGAACGAGGCGACGGTGTCCGCACCGTCCGCCGCCCGCTCCGCGAGCGACTCCAGCCGGACGATCTCGTGCGCCTCGGCGCCCGCCGCGGCGGCCAGTTCCACGGGCCGGGTCAGGTCCCCCGGCCCCCCGGTGTCCACCAGGTACGTCCCGATCCCGGAGCCGCGCAGCAGCAGCCGCCCGGACTCCAGTACGCCGAGCTCCCGCCGCCGCGCGAGGTACCGGGCCGGCGGGCAGTGCGCCTCCAGGCCCAGGAGCGGTGGACACCACCGCCGTACGGCGAAGCCGAGCTGGCTGTCGAAGAAGGTCGTCCCGGCGGCCGGCGCACCCGCGCCCCGCCCCAGCGCGGCCTCGAACGTCCCGAGCCCGAGCTCCGTCCGCAGGACGCCGTGACAGTACTGGTCCACCAGGGGCGGCATTTCGATCATCGGGGCATCCCGTTGCGGCAGCGGACAGCACTTGCACCCCTCCTAACGGGTGACCCACCCCGGAGGTGTTGCTGTCGCCGTGCAAGCAATCATCATTGGGCACACGGCACACCGGCGCGCACCGGCCGCGCAGCGTGCGCCTGCACCCCGGCCCCGCCAAGCAGTCCAGCGGCTCAGGCAGAAGCCCCGGGCTTCGTCGGCTCGTCCCCGGCGGCAGCCTCGGGCTCCGCCCCGGCGGCCGGCTCCGCAGCCCCCGCTTCGGCCGAAGCCGGCTCCGCATCCGCGACCACAGCCTCCGGCTCCGCCTCCGGAGCCACCGGCACCGCCACGGAATTCCGCGGCCCGCCCAACTGGATGCCCGCCATCCGGGTCCACTCGTACGGCCCGGTCTTCACCTTCGCCGCCATCTCGCCGTCAAAGGCGTCCTGCAGCGTCAGCCCGGCCTTCTCCGCCGCGAGCCGCGCCACCTCGCGGGTCGGGGCCACCAGGTCGCCCCAGCCCCCGTCCTCGCCGACGAGCACGATCCGGGTGCCCGCCTGGCCGATGTACGCGAGCTGCCCTTCGGCGCCCCCGTGCTCCTTGGAGAAGGCGCCGATCTGCCGGGCGAGCTTCGCCGCGGTGCGCTCCTGCTTCGTGTCTGCTGCCATGGCAGGCATGCTACCGGCGAGTAATCAGCGGAGGAAGGGATCCACGGCCACCGCCACGAACAGCAGCGACACATAGGTGATCGACCAGTGGAACAGGCGCATCTCCTTGAGCTTCGCGCCGGTCACACCCGCCTTGGCCCGCGCCTGCAGCGCGTGCGCCTCCCACAGCCACCAGCCGCCCGCCACCAGCGCCACCGAGGTGTAGAACCAACCGGTGTACCCCAGCGGGGTGAGCAGCAGGGAGACGGCCACCATCACCCAGCTGTAGAGGACGATCTGCCGGGCCACCACCCTGTTGCCCGCGACGACCGGCAGCATCGGCACGCCGACCCGCGCGTAGTCGTCCTTCACCTTCATGGACAGCGGCCAGTAGTGCGGCGGGGTCCAGAAGAAGATGACCAGGAAGAGGATGATCGCGGCCCACGACATCGAGTTGGTCACCGCGGACCAGCCGATGAGCACCGGCAGGCAGCCGGCGATGCCGCCCCAGACGATGTTCTGCGCGGTGCGCCGCTTCAGCAGCATCGTGTAGACGACCACGTAGAAGAGGAGCGCGCCGAGCGAGAGCGCGGCCGAGAGCCAGTTCACCAGCAGGCCGAACCACAGCGTGGACACCACCGCGAGGGTGATGCCGAACACCATCGCCTCGCGCGGGCTGACCATGCCGGTCACCAGCGGGCGCTGCGCGGTCCGGTCCATCAGCGCGTCGATGTCGCGGTCGATGTACATGTTCAGCGCATTGGCGCCGCCCGCCGACAGGTAACCGCCGATGCAGGTGGCGAGGACCAGCCAGAGCGAGGGCACACCCTGCTCGGCCAGGAACATCACCGGCACCGTGGTGATGAGCAGCAGCTCGATGATCCGCGGCTTGGTCAATGCCACGAACGCCATGACCCGGGCCCCGAACGGCCGGTGATCGGGGCTCGTCCCGAGTACCCCCGCTGGACGGGATTCGACGGCCGTCACGCACACCCCTGACGAAAGACTCCCAGCAAGACTCCAGCCGGACTCGTAGGGGAAGAGACGTGACGGTCCGGTTAAGACTTGCGCGTACCACGCCACTCTAGACGCTGCCCTTGCGTCGCCCCGCGCGGGGGTCGTCCCGTGTTGGCCCGAGAGCCGCAACACGAACCCGACCGCGCGCTCCGGTGATCCAAAGGTGACAGGGTGGTGACGGAGCGGAGGCACTCGAATAGCTGCACGCTGCGGCGAGGGTAGGCTCGGAAACGCGCCGGTGCACCGTTCGTCACCGGGACAACCAAACATGTGGAGAGGAGCCCTGACCGACGGTGAGCACCAAGCCGACCACCACAGAGCTCGAATGGACCGAACTGGACCAGCGGGCGGTTGACACCGCCCGCATCCTGGCCGCCGACGCGGTCCAGAAGGTCGGGAACGGACACCCCGGCACGGCCATGAGTCTGGCCCCTGCCGCGTACACCCTCTTCCAGAAGGTCATGCGGCACGACCCGGCGGACCCGCAGTGGGTCGGCCGCGACCGTTTCGTGCTCTCCGCGGGCCACTCGTCCCTCACCCTGTACACCCAGCTGTACCTGGGCGGCTTCGGGCTGGAGCTGGACGACCTCAAGGCGTTCCGCACCTGGGGTTCCAAGACCCCCGGCCACCCGGAGTACGGCCACACGGCCGGCGTGGAGACCACCACCGGCCCGCTCGGCCAGGGTGTGGCCAACGCCGTGGGCATGGCCATGGCCGCCCGGTACGAGCGCGGCCTGTTCGACCCGGAGGCCGCGCCGGGCACCTCGCCCTTCGACCACATGGTCTACGCCATCGCCGGTGACGGCTGCCTCCAGGAGGGCATCTCCGCCGAGGCCGCCTCCCTGGCCGGCCACCAGAAGCTGGGCAACCTGGTCCTGCTCTGGGACGACAACCACATCTCCATCGAGGGCGACACCGAGACCGCCGTCTCGGAGGACACCTGCAAGCGCTTCGAGGCGTACGGCTGGCACGTCCAGCGCGTGGCCCAGCAGCCGAACGGCGACCTGGACCCCAAGGCCCTCTACGCCGCGATCGAGGCGGCCAAGGCCGAGACCGGGCGCCCGTCCTTCATCGCGGCCCGCTCGATCATCGCCTGGCCGGCCCCGCACGCCCAGGGCACCGAGGCCTCGCACGGCTCCGCCCTCGGCAACGACGAGGTGGCCGCCACCAAGCGCGTCCTCGGCTTCGACCCGGAGCAGACCTTCGAGGTCGCCGACGAGGTCATCGCCCACACCCGCAAGGCGCTGGACCGGGGCCGCGAGGCCAAGGCCGCCTGGGAGAAGGACCTCTCCGCCTGGCGCACCGCCAACCCCGAGCGCGCCGCTGAGTTCGACCGGATCAACGCCAACGAGCTGCCCGAGGGCTGGGAGGCCAAGCTCCCCGTCTTCGAGCCCGGCACCGGTGTCGCCACCCGTGCGGCCTCCGGCAAGGTGCTGCAGGCGCTCGGCGCGGTCATCCCGGAGCTGTGGGGCGGCTCGGCCGACCTGGCCGGCTCCAACAACACCACCATCGACAAGAACTCCTCGTTCCTGCCGAAGGGCAACCCGCTGCCGGAGGCCGACCCGTACGGCCGCACCATCCACTTCGGCATCCGCGAGCACGCCATGGCCGCGGCCATGAACGGCATCGCGCTGCACGGCCACACCCGCATCTACGGCGGCACCTTCCTGGTGTTCTCCGACTACATGCGCAACGCGGTCCGCCTCTCCTCCCTGATGCACCTGCCGGTGACGTACGTGTGGACGCACGACTCCATCGGTCTCGGCGAGGACGGCCCCACGCACCAGCCGGTCGAGCACCTGGCCTCGCTGCGCGCCATCCCGGGCCTGAACGTCGTCCGCCCGGCCGACGCGAACGAGACCGCCCTGGCCTGGCGCGAGATCCTCCGCCGCCACACCAAGGTGTTCGGCAAGGGCGCCCCGCACGGTCTGGCGCTGACCCGCCAGGGCGTGCCGACGTACGAGGCGAACGAGGACACCGCCAAGGGCGGCTACGTGCTGTTCGAGGCCACGGGCGCCGACGGGCAGAGCGCAGCCGCCCAGGTGGTCCTCATCGGCACCGGCTCCGAGGTGCACGTGGCCGTCGAGGCCCGTGAGCAGCTCCAGGCCGCCGGCATCCCGGCCCGCGTGGTCTCCATGCCGTGCGTGGAGTGGTTCGAGGAGCAGGACCAGGCGTACAAGGACAGCGTGCTGCCGCCGTCGGTGAAGGCCCGCGTGGCCGTCGAGGCGGGCATCGGCCTGACCTGGCACCGTTACGTCGGGGACGCCGGCCGGATCGTCTCGCTGGAGCACTTCGGTGCCTCGGCCGACGCCAAGGTGCTGTTCCGCGAGTTCGGATTCACGCCCGAGGCCGTTGCCGCCGCCGCCCGCGAGTCGCTGGCCGCCGCCGCGCGCTGACGCCCCCACCCGTACCAGTAGGAGATGCAATTCCCATGGCAGACGCACTGAAGCGCCTCTCGGACGAAGGCGTGGCGATCTGGCTGGACGACCTGTCCCGCAAGCGCATCACGTCCGGCAACCTGGCCGAGCTGATCGACCAGCAGCACGTGGTGGGCGTGACCACCAACCCGGCGATCTTCCAGAAGGCGATCAGCGGCGGCGACGGCTACGGCCCGCAGCTGGCCGACCTGGCGGCCCGCAAGGTGACGGTCGACGAGGCCATCCGGATGATCACCACGGCGGACGTGCGGGACGCGGCGGACATCCTCCGTCCCGTGTACGACGCGACGGACGGCCAGGACGGCCGGGTGTCGATCGAGGTCGACCCGCGGCTGGCCCACAACACCCCCGCCACCATCGCCGAGGCCAAGCAGCTGGCCTGGCTGGTGGACCGCCCGAACACGCTCATCAAGATCCCGGCGACCAAGGCCGGCCTGCCGGCGATCACCGAGGTCATCGGCCGGGGCATCAGCGTCAACGTGACGCTGATCTTCTCGCTGGAGCGCTACCGCGAGGTCATGGACGCGTACCTGGCGGGTCTGGAGAAGGCCAAGGCCGCCGGCCTGGACCTGTCCAAGATCCACTCGGTCGCCTCCTTCTTCGTGTCCCGCGTGGACACCGAGATCGACAAGCGCCTGGACGCCCTCGGCACCCCCGAGGCCAAGGAGCTCAAGGGCAAGGCCGCCCTGGCCAACGCCCGTCTGGCCTACGAGGCGTTCGAGGAGGTCTTCTCCTCCGAGCGCTGGGCCGCGCTGGACAAGGCCCAGGCCAACAAGCAGCGCCCGCTGTGGGCCTCCACCGGCGTCAAGGACCCCTCGTACAAGGACACCCTGTACGTGGTGGATCTGGTCGCCCCGGGCACGGTGAACACCATGCCGGAGGCCACCCTGGAGGCCACCGCCGACCACGGCGAGGTCGCCGGCGACACCGTCCGCGGTACGTACGACCAGTCCCGCGCCGAGCTCGAAGCGGTCGCCAAGCTGGGCATCTCGTACGACGATGTGGTGCAGCTGCTCGAAGACGAGGGCGTCGAGAAGTTCGAGACGTCCTGGAACGACCTGCTGAAGTCGACCGAGGCGGAGCTGTCGCGCCTCGCCCCCGCGGAGGACTGAGTATTTTGTCAGTGAACGGAGCGAGCAACCCGCTTCGTGACGCACAGGACCGGCGGCTCCCGCGCATCGCGGGGCCGTCCGGCCTGGTCATTTTCGGCGTTACGGGCGACCTGTCGCGCAAGAAGCTGATGCCCGCCGTCTACGACCTGGCGAACCGGGGGCTGCTGCCGCCGGGCTTCTCGCTGATCGGTTTCGCCCGCCGCGAGTGGGAGCACGAGGACTTCGCCCACGAGGTGTACGAGGCCGTCAAGGAGCACTCGCGCACCCCGTTCCGGGAGGAGGTCTGGCAGCAGCTGGTGCAGGGCTGCCGGTTCGTGCAGGGCGACTTCGACGACGACGCGGCGTTCGAGACGCTGAAGGCGACGATCGAGGAGCTCGACAAGCAGCAGGGGACGGGCGGCAACTTCGCCTTCTACCTCTCGGTGCCGCCGAAGTTCTTCCCCCAGGTGGTCCAGCAGCTCAAGAACCACGGGCTGGCCCAGCAGGAGGGTTCGTGGCGGCGCGCCGTCATCGAGAAGCCCTTCGGCCACGACCTGGCGAGCGCCGAGGAGCTCAACAAGATCGTCCACGAGGTATTCCCCCGGGACGAGGTCTTCCGGATCGACCACTACCTCGGCAAGGAGACCGTCCAGAACATCCTGGCGCTCCGCTTCGCCAACACCATGTTCGAGCCGATCTGGAACCGGTCGTACGTCGACCACGTGCAGATCACCATGGCCGAGGACATCGGCATCGGCGGCCGGGCCGGCTACTACGACGGCATCGGCGCCGCCCGTGACGTCATCCAGAACCACCTGCTCCAGCTGCTCGCGCTGACCGCGATGGAGGAGCCCGGCTCCTTCCACCCCAAGGCGCTGGTGGCGGAGAAGCTCAAGGTGCTCAGCGCCGTGCAGATCCCGGAGGACCTGGGCAAGCACACGGTGCGCGGCCAGTACACCTCCGCCTGGCAGGGCGGCGAGAAGGTCGTCGGGTACCTGGAGGAAGAGGGCATCAACCCCGGCTCCAAGACCGACACCTACGCGGCCATCAAGCTGGAGATCAACAACCGGCGCTGGGCGGGCGTCCCCTTCTACCTGCGGACCGGCAAGCGCCTGGGCCGCCGGGTGACGGAGATCGCGGTCGTCTTCAAGCGGGCCCCGTACCTGCCGTTCGAGTCGGGCGCCACCGAGGAACTCGGGCAGAACGCACTCGTCATCCGCGTCCAGCCGGACGAGGGCGTGACGGTCCGCTTCGGCTCCAAGGTCCCCGGCACCTCCATGGAGGTCAGGGACGTCACGATGGACTTCGCGTACGGCGAGTCCTTCACGGAGTCGAGCCCCGAGGCCTACGAGCGCCTCATCCTCGACGTGCTCCTGGGCGACGCGAACCTCTTCCCCCGCCACCAGGAGGTCGAACTGTCCTGGAACATCCTCGACCCGATCGAGGAGTACTGGGACAAGCACGGCAGGCCCGCGCAGTACCCGGCGGGTACCTGGGGGCCGGTCGAGGCGGACGAGATGCTCGCACGAGACGGACGGAGCTGGCGCCGGCCATGAAGATCGATCTCACGGAGACCACCTCCAGCAAGATCAATGCCGCGCTGGTGCAGGCGCGCCGAGCCATCGGCACGCCTGCCATCGGCATGGTCCTCACCCTGGTCATCGTCACCGACGAGGAGAACGCGTACGACGCGCTCAAGTCGGCGAACGACGCCTCGCACGAGCACCCGTCGCGGATCATCGTGGTGATCCGGCGGGTCAGCCGGTCGCCGCGGGCGCGGCGGGACGCGCGGCTGGACGCGGAGGTCCGGGTCGGTACGGACTCGGGGACCGGAGAAACGGTTGTCCTGCGTCTGTACGGCGACCTGGTCAACCACGCGCAGTCGGCGGTGCTCCCGCTGCTGCTGCCGGACGCCCCGGTGGTCGTGTGGTGGCCGGAGGACGCGCCCTCGGACGTGGCGGGCGACCCGCTGGGTTCGCTGGGCCAGCGCCGGATCACCGACACCTACGCGTGCGAGGACCCGGGCGCGCACCTCGGGGCCCGCGCCGCGGCGTACGCGCCGGGCGACACCGACCTGTCGTGGACGCGGATCACCCCGTGGCGTTCGATGCTGGCCGCCGCGCTGGACCAGCGTTCGCTGACGGTGCTCTCGGCCACGGTCGAGGGCGAGGACGAGAACCCCAGCTGCGAACTGCTCGCCATGTGGCTGGCGGACCGGCTGCAGGTGCCCGTCCGGCGGACCGTCTCCGAGGGGCCCGGTCTGACCGCGGTCCGGCTGGAGACCAAGGAGGGCGACATCGTCCTGGACCGGGCGGACGGCTCGCTGGCGACCCTGTGCATGCCCGGTCAGCCGGACCGGGCGGTGGCGCTGAAGCGGCGGGACACGGCCGAGCTGCTGGCGGAGGAGCTCCGCCGGCTGGACCCGGACAACACGTATGCCGCTTCGCTGAAGTTCGGCGTGGCCAAGCTGAACCAGGCCGGTGCGGCGAAGCCGGCCGCGGGTGGGTCTGCCGCGGCTGCCGCGGCCGCCCCGGCGGCGGCCGCCGAATCCGAGGCCCCGGCCTCGGGCTCCGGCTCCGCCAAGCCGGCCGCGGCCAAGCCGGCGAAGAAGCCGGCCGCGAAGTAGCAACCCCCGCAGGGCCCGTCACACCCGTGCCGGGCCCTGCGGGGCTTTACATGTCCCCTCCCCACCCCTTCCCGAAACCGGGGCCTGCGGCCCCGGACCCCGCTCACGCCGGTGCCGCCCTGCGGAACGCCTGCCCACACCGGAGCCGCCAGGGGCGCGGGGAACTGCGCGACCGGCCCCACCGGCCCGCAGGTGAACGAGGGGGTCCGGGGCAGAGCCCCGGTTTCGGGAAGGGGCGGGGTGGGGAAAGGCTCCGCGCAGCGGCACCGCACCCGCCCGGGCACGCACGCCCGCACACGCGCGGGCACGCAGACCCGCACACGCACGCACCACCCGCACAACCGAAAAGGCGGCAGCAACATGGGTATGACGACACCCCAGGTCGTCGTCCACCGGGACAAAGAACTGATGGCACAGGCCGCCGCGGCGCGCCTCATCACCAGGATCGTGGACGCGCAGGCGGCCCGCGGCTCGGCCTCCGTCGTGCTGACCGGCGGCCGCAACGGCAACGGCCTGCTCACGGCACTCGCCGCCGCCCCGGCCCGCGACGCCGTCGACTGGACGCGCCTGGACCTGTGGTGGGGCGACGAGCGGTACGTCCCGGCCGACGACCCGGAGCGCAACCACACCCAGGCCCGCGAAGCCCTCCTGGACTCGGTCCCGCTGGACCCGGCCCGCGTGCACGTGATGCCCGCGTCCGACGGCCCGTACGGCCAGGACGTGGACGCGGCGGCCGCCGCCTACGCGGAGGAGCTCGCCCGCGCGGCCACCCCCGAGGACCACGGTCCGGTCCCCCGCTTCGACGTGCTGATGCTCGGGGTCGGCCCCGACACCCATGTGGCGAGCCTGTTCCCCGAGCACCCCGCCGCGCGGGAGACCGCCCGCACCGTGGTCGGCGTACACGGTTCGCCCAAGCCGCCGCCCACCCGGATCTCGCTCACCCTGCCCGCCATCTGCGCGGCCCGCGAGGTCTGGCTGCTGGCGGCCGGCGAGGACAAGGCCGGGGCGGTGGCCATCGCGCTCGGCGGGGCCGGCGAGGTCCAGGCCCCGGCGGCGGCCGCGTACGGCCGGAGCCGGACGCTCTGGCTGCTGGACCGGGCGGCCGCCGCGAAGCTGCCCGCGGGCATGTACCCGCCCGCGCTCTCCTAGCCCGGCCCTCCCCGTACGAAGTGCCCTGTCCCTCCGACCGCGGGGCAGGGCACTTCTGTCATGGCATCGGCTGCCGTCCCGTCAGCCGCGTCCGCGCAGCTCCCGGTACGCCGCCACCAGCGCCCGCGTCGACGCGTCGAGCCCCGGCACCTCGGCGCCCTCGCTCAGCGCCGGCTCGACCCGCTTGGCGAGCACCTTGCCGAGCTCCACGCCCCACTGGTCGAAGGAGTCGATGTTCCACACCGCGCCCTGGACGAACACCTTGTGCTCGTAGAGGGCGATCAGCTGTCCCAGCACGTTCGGGCTGAGCTCGGGCGCCAGGATGGTCGTCGTCGGGTGGTTGCCGCGGAAGGTCTTGTGCGGGACCAGCTCCTCCGCGACCCCCTCCGCGCGGACCTCCTCGGGCGTCTTGCCGAAGGCCAGCGCCTGGGTCTGCGCGAAGAAGTTCGCCATCAGCAGGTCGTGCTGGGCCGCCAGGAACGGCGGCAGTTCGGGGAGCGGCCGGGCGAAGCCGATGAAGTCCGCCGGGATGGTCTTGGTGCCCTGGTGGATCAGCTGGTAGTAGGCGTGCTGGCCGTTGGTGCCGGGCGTGCCCCACACCACCGGGCCGGTCTGCCATTCGACCGGGTTGCCCTGTCGGTCGACCGACTTGCCGTTGGACTCCATGTCCAGCTGCTGCAGGTAGGCGGTGAACCGGGACAGGTAGTGGCTGTAGGGCAGCACCGCGTGCGACTGCGCGTCGAAGAACCCGCCGTACCAGATGCCCAACAGGCCCATCAGGAGCGGGCCGTTGGCCTCCGGTGGGGCGGTGCGGAAGTGCTCGTCGACGGTGTGGAAGCCGGCCAGCAGCTCGCGGAACGCGTCCGGGCCGATGGCGATCATCAGCGAGAGCCCGATGGCCGAGTCGAAGGAGTAGCGACCGCCGACCCAGTCCCAGAACTCGAACATGTTGGCCGTGTCGATGCCGAACTCCCCGACCTTCTCCTCGTTCGTGGAGAGGGCCACGAAGTGGCGGGCCACCGCGGCCTTGTCGCCGCCGAGTCCGCCCAGCAGCCAGGTCTTGGCCGAGGTGGCGTTGGTGATGGTCTCGACGGTGGTGAAGGTCTTCGAGGCGACGATGAACAGCGTCTCGGCCGGGTCCAGGTCCCGTACCGCCTCGTGCATGTCCGCGCCGTCCACGTTGGAGACGAAACGGACCGTCAGATCGCGGTCGGTGAAGGCGCGCAGGGCCTCGTACGCCATGGCCGGGCCGAGGTCGGAGCCGCCGATGCCGACGTTGACCACGTTCCGGATGCGCTTGCCGGTGTGGCCCGTCCACTCCCCCGACCGGACGCGGTCGGCGAAGGCGGCCATCTTGTCGAGCACGGCGTGGACGCCCGGGACGACGTTCTCGCCGTCCACCTCGACGACCGCGCCGGCCGGTGCGCGCAGTGCGGTGTGCAGGACCGCGCGCCCCTCGGTCGTGTTGATCTTCTCGCCGCGGAACATGGCCTCGCGCAGTTCCGCCACCCCGGTGGCCGTGGCGAGGTCCCGCAGCAGTGCGAGGGTCTCGTCGGTCACGAGGTGCTTGGAGTAGTCGATGTGCAGGTCCCCGACCCGCAGGGTGTAGCCGGTGCCGCGGTCCGGGTCCGCCGCGAACAGCTCCCGCAGATGCGTCTGGCCCAGCGCCTCGCGGTGCTTGCCCAGGGCAAGCCACTCCGGCGTCCGGTTGAGGCTCGTTCGTCCGCCTGCGTTCATCTCGGACATCAACCCACTTCTTCCGTCCTGTTGTGCCCCGCCAGTGACCAACCTAAAGGATCGAAAGGGCCACACTGCACACAAAGGGGCCCGGCCCGCTGGAGAATGCATCCAGCGGGCCGGGCCCTTGGTTCACACGGTGTGGTCGTGCTCAGATCTCGCCCCGGAGCTTGGCGAGGGCCTCGGCGAGGATCGCCTCGCCGTCGGCGTCGGTGCGCCGTTCCCGTACGTACGCGAGGTGCGTCTTGTACGGTTCGGTGCGCGGCGGCGCCGGGGGGTTGTCCCGGTCCTGACCCGCCGGGAACCCGCAGCGCGGGCAGTCCCAGGTGTCCGGTACCTGTGCGTCGCTGGCGAAGCTGGGCTGGGTCTCGTGCCCGTTGGAGCACCAGAAGGAGATGCGCAGACGGGGTGCGGACTCGCCGCGCTCGGCCTCGCCCATCGGCCCCGCTCCGACCCGACTGCCACGGATCGCGTTGCCACTTGCCACGGTCGTAACTCCCTGCGTGATGGTGCCGCGAAGCGTGAGTGTACCGCGCCGTACCCGAGTTGGGGTCAGCTGCCGGACTTGATCAGCAGGCCGAGAGCGACAATGCAGGCGAACCACAGCAGACCGATCACGACGGTGATGCGGTCGAGGTTCCGCTCGGCGACCGAGGAGCCGCCGACGGAGGACTGCATGCCGCCGCCGAACATGTCGGAGAGGCCGCCGCCCTTGCCCTTGTGCATCAGCACGAGCAGCATCAGCAGCAGGCTGAAGACGATCAGGGCGATCGAGAACCCCATAACCACGGCTGGACCCTACTTCCTGTTTCGATGATGCGGGGGCCGGCGGCTGATGGTTCAGCTCTTCCGGCCCCCGCAAGGGTACGACGGATCCGCCTTACCGCATACTCACAGCGATCGTCACTGGTCGCGGAAGCGGACGATCCTGACGAACTCCTCGGAGTCCAGCGCGGCACCGCCGACGAGGGCGCCGTCGACGTCCGGCTGCGCCATGATCGCGGCGATGTTACCGGACTTCACGGAGCCGCCGTACTGGATGCGGATCTTGACGGCCACGTCCTCGGAGTACAGCTCGGCCAGGCGGGCGCGGATCGCACCGCAGACCTCCTGGGCGTCGTCGGGCGTGGCGACCTCGCCGGTGCCGATGGCCCAGACGGGCTCGTAGGCGATCACGATCGTCTCGGCCTGCTCGGCCGGGACGTCCTTCAGGCCGCCGTCGACCTGGGCGAGGGTGTGCGCGACCTGGTTGCCGGCCTTGCGCACGTCCAGGCCCTCGCCGACGCACAGGATCGGGGTGATCCCGTGTGCGAAGGCGGCCTTGACCTTGGCGTTGCAGAGCTCGTCGGACTCTCCGTGGTACTGGCGGCGCTCGCTGTGGCCGACGGCCACGTAGGAGCACTTCAGCTTGGAGAGCATCGCGCCGGAGATCTCGCCGGTGTAGGCGCCGGAGTCGTGCGCGGAGATGTCCTGGGCGCCGTACTTGATCTTCAGCTTGTCGCCGTCGACCAGGGTCTGCACCGAGCGGAGGTCGGTGAAGGGGACCAGCACCGCGACCTCGGTCGCGTCGTAGTCCTTGTCGGCCAGGGCGAAGGCGAGCTTCTGGACGTGGGCGATGGCCTCAAGGTGGTTGAGGTTCATCTTCCAGTTGCCCGCCATCAGCGGGGTGCGGTCAGTCACTGTGGTTCAGTCCTCCAGTGCGGCGATGCCGGGAAGCGTCTTGCCCTCGAGGTATTCGAGGCTGGCGCCGCCACCGGTCGAGATGTGCCCGAACTTCGTCTCGTCGAAGCCCAGGGTGCGGACGGCGGCGGCGGAGTCGCCACCGCCGACCACGGTGAACGCGTCACTGTCGAGCAGCGCCTGTGCGATGGCGGCGGTGCCGTTCGAGTAGTCGGGGTGCTCGAAGACGCCCACCGGACCGTTCCAGAACACGGTCGCGGCGTCGGTGATCTTCGACGCGTACAGCTCGCGGGTCTTGGGGCCGATGTCCAGGCCCTCCTTGTCGGCGGGGATCGAGTCCGCGTCGACGACCTCATAGTCGGCCGGGGTCTTGCCCTTGAGGTCGGGGAAGTCCTTGGAGGCCAGGACGTCGACCGGGAGGACCAGCTCCACGCCGTTGGCCTCGGCGCGGGCCATGTACTCCTTGACCTTCTCGACCTGGTCCTTCTGGAGCAGGGAGATTCCGACCTCGTAGCCCTTGGCGTGGAGGAAGGTGTACGCCATGCCGCCGCCGATCAGCAGGCGGTCGGCCTTGCCGAGCAGCTCGTCGATCACGGCGAGCTTGTCGGAGACCTTGGCGCCGCCGAGCACGACCACGTACGGGCGCTTGACGTCGGCGGTGAGCTTCTGCAGGACGCCGACCTCGGTGGCGATCAGGTGGCCGGCCGCGTGCGGCAGGCGCGCCGGGAGGTCGAAGACCGAGGCGTGCTTGCGGTGCACGGCGCCGAAGCCGTCGCCGACGTAGAGGTCGGCGAGCCGGGCGAGCCGGTCGGCGAAGGCACCGCGCTCGGCGTCGTCCTTGGAGGTCTCGCCGGCGTTGAAGCGCAGGTTCTCGATCACGGCGACCCGGCCGTCGGCGAGGGCGGCGACGGTCTCCTCGGCGGAGGAGCCGACCGTGTCGGTGGCGAACGCGACGTCCTGGCCGAGCAGTTCGCCGAGCCGCGCGGCGGCCGGGGCGAGGGAGAAGGCCGGGTCCGGCTCACCCTTGGGGCGGCCGAGGTGCGAGGCCACGACCACGCGGGCGCCGGCCTCGGCGAGCTTCGCGATGGTCGGCAGGACGGCGCGGATGCGGCCGTCGTCGGTGATCTCGCCGTCCGCGAGGGGCACGTTCAGGTCGGCGCGGACGAAGACCCGCTGGCCGGCCACACCCTCGGCGAGGAGTTCGTCGATCGTCTTCATGTTGTTTCTGACTCCTTAGGCGCCCATGTGCAGGCGAAGAACGACAGGCAAACTACAGGGTCCGGGCTGCGCATCTTCGCGCCACCCGGACCCTGAGCCTTACATCGTGGTTACCGCTCGACGATCAGAGCTGGCCGCCGACGAAGACCGTGAGGTCGACGAGGCGGTTGGAGTAGCCCCACTCGTTGTCGTACCAGCCGACGACCTTGACCTGCTTGCCCTGGACCATGGTCAGGGAGGAGTCGAAGGTGCAGGAGGCCGGCCAGTTCACGATGTCGGAGGAGACGATCTGGTCCTCGGTGTAGTCGAGGATGCCCTTCAGCTGGCCCTCGGCGGCCTTCTGGAAGGCGGCGTTGATCTCGTCCTTGGTGACCTCGCGGTCGAGCTCCAGGACGAGGTCGGTGACCGAGCCGGTCGGGACCGGGACGCGCATGGCGATGCCGTCGAGCTTGCCCTTGAGCTGCGGCAGGACCAGGGCGGTGGCCTTCGCGGCACCGGTGGACGTCGGAATGATGTTCTCGGCGGCGGCGCGGGCGCGGCGCAGGTCCGAGTGCGGGAAGTCCAGGATGCGCTGGTCGTTGGTGTACGCGTGGACCGTGGTCATCATGCCCTTGACGATGCCGAAGTTCTCGTCGAGGACCTTGGCCATCGGCGCCACGCAGTTCGTGGTGCAGGACGCGTTGGAGATGACGTGGTGGTTGGCGGCGTCGTACTTGTCCTGGTTGACGCCCATCACGATGGTGATGTCCTCGTTCTTGGCCGGAGCCGAGATGAGGACCTTCTTCGCACCGGCGGCGAGGTGCTTCGCGGCGTCCTCGCGCTTGGTGAAGATGCCGGTGGACTCGATGACGATGTCGGCGCCCAGCTCGGCCCAGGGGAGCTGCGCCGGGTCGCGCTCGGCCATCGTCTTGAAGGTCTGGCCGCCGACGGTGATGGAGTCATCGGTGTGGCTCACCTCGGCGTTGAGGCGGCCGAGGATGGTGTCGTACTTGAGCAGGTGCACCAGGGTGGCGTTGTCGGTCAGGTCGTTGACACCGACGATCTCGATGTCCGCCCCCTGTTCCAGGAGCGCCCGGAAGTAGTTGCGCCCGATGCGGCCAAAACCATTGATGCCTACGCGGATCGTCACGAACCGATCTCCTCGTTGTCACGCCGGCCTGTCCTGCCGGCGATCTGTATGGGATGTCCCCGACCGCTTACGACCCTACCTCTCCGTACGGCGTTGAGTGACATCGATGAGCAGGGGACACCACCCGGTGCTGACCGGGGGTGCGCCGCCCTCCGGCCCGTACCGGAACAGCGGTACGGGCCGGGCGGGACCGCGGTCCCCGTCACCCCGCCGTGCGGACCCGGGTCAGCGGCGCAGGGTGCGGAGCGCCTTGCCGATCAGAACCTCCCGGTCAGCGGCCGTCGGCAGGTGTTCGAGGCCGAAACCGAGGAGCACCGAGTCACGGGTGGTGACCGCGGCGTAGGACTTGAACAGCTCACCGGTACGGGACCAGTCGCCCGGGATGTCGGGGCTTCCGGCCGGTGAGCCCTGTGCCGACCAGACGCCGAGGGAGGTCTCGAAACCCTCCGCGGCCTGGTCGTTACCGCCGGTGGACAGCCGCGCCTCGTCCATGAAGACGCCGCGGCCGCCGGTGCCGGGGTCGGTGATGTACGCCAGGGACAGCTCGACCTGCTTGCCGGCGTAGGCGCTCAGGTCGAAGGACACCTGGCGCCAGCCGTTCGACGAGCCGGTGAAGCTGTTCCACCGGCCGCTGGTGCCGGAGGGCGTGCAGCCGCCGGCGTCCAGGGTCAGGTAGCGGCGCAGGAACGGGTGGCCCTGGACGAAGAACCCGGCCTCGCACTCCTCGGGGACCGCCTGCGAGGTCAGGCCGTTCGCCTCGGGCAGGGTGGTCCAGTCGTCGCCGCCGGCGGTACGGGCCTCCAGGACGGCGTGGTCGTAGCCGGGTTCGGTGTTCCAGTTGAGGGCCGTCTTCAGGGACGGCCGGTCGGCGGCGGTGACCCCGGTGAGGTCGACGGTGCGGACCAGCCGCTTCCAGTCGTCGTCGGCGTGGGTGGCCGAGGCCATCCAGGAGCCGGCGTAGGGGGCGTAGGGGTTGACGACGCCGGCGTACTGGCCCGCCTGGGCACTGCGGAACTGCGGGTACCGGTCCGCCGGCAGGGTGTCGGAGGTGACGGTGAAGGATCCGGGGGTGTCCAGCGGGTTGCCGGCCGCGTCGGCGAGTCCGCCGCCGGAGCCGCCGAGTCCGCCCGCGCCGGCGAAGCCCGTCGCGCCCTTGACGCCCGTACGCCCGTAGGCGCCGAGCCAGTACTGGCTGAAGTCGTTGGTGACGGCAGGGCCGATCTGGCTGTTGCCGCCCGCGCGTTCACCGGCCTCGATCAGCTTGCCGCCCTCGTTGAGGAAGGCGCGCAGCGCGAGCTGGGTCCCGCCGCCGGGCACCTGGGCTCCGGTGTAGTGGACGGCGGTGGAGAAGTGGGAGAGCACGCCGAGCGGGTGCGGCACTCCCTGTACCGCCACGTCCCACAGGGCAGCGGACCTGCCGTTGGCGCGCAGGGCGTCGACGTACGCCTGTGCGTGCTGCGCCTTGGCGCCTTCCTCGGCGATCACCAGGACGTCGGCGCGGGGCCGGTCGGCCACGGTGTAGGTGAAGTGCTCCGCGGAGACCTTCCTGCCGGTGTCGCGGTCGCGGCCGGTGAACCAGACCTCGACCTTGTCGCCGGGGCGGGTGCCCTCCACCGTGGCGCGGTACTGGTCGAACCAGTTGTTGTCCTCGCCGCCGAAGGTCTCGCCGCCCTTCCAGGGGCGGAGTTCCTCGTCGTGCGTCCGGCCGCCGTTGACGCGGTAGTTGAGGTGCTTGTCGCGCAGCGACTTGCGGGCGGTGACGGCGACCTGCTGGTCCTGGCCGCGGCGTGCGTAGGAGGTGGTGAAGGCGTCCGGGGTGAAGTCGGCCGCGGTCAGGCCCACGGAGGAGGAGGGCCGATCGGGGCGGAGGGCGGTCTCGGCGACGGAGAGCGCGAAGGGGACGTTCTTGGCGAACTCCGCCTGGATGAGCTTCTCGTCGTCCGGGAAGTTGAAGCCGGAGGGGCAGTCCTCGGGCTTCCAGGCGTCGTTCGGGTCGGAGGCGGACGCGGTCTGGCAGGTGGTCATCTCGGGCGTGAACATCATCATGCCGTGGATGTTGGCGGCGTGGCCGTCGGCCTCGCCGTTGGTGGTGTACAGCTCGGAGGAGAGCTGCGGGTGGTAGCCGGGGACGGCCGGGTTCTCCGGGGTGCCGGCCAGCGCCTTGTAGAGCACGTCGTCGGGGGTGGGGGTGGCGACCTGCCAGCCCACTCCGTAGAGCAGCAGCTCGGCGGCGGAGTGGTAGTTGATGCCGTACTCGAAGCCGATGCGCTTCTCGAAGGCGTCGAGGGCGACGGTCTCGGGCTCGGAGTTCGGGCCGGAGCCGCGGAAGGTCTCGCTGGCCTGCTCGGGCGAGGAGCCCTCGTCGTCCCAGCCCCACTTGTAGGCGAAGTTCCGGTTGAGGTCGACGCCGTCGCCGGGGGCGGTCTTGCCGTCGCCGTTGGTGTCGCGGAGGTTCTTCCGCCACAGCCGGGCGCCGTCGCGGGCGTGGGTGTAGTCGTAGCCGTCGGGGTTGGCGGAGATCACGAACCACAGCTCGGAGGAGTCGACGAGCCGGGTGATGCGCTGGTCCTTGCCGTAGTTGTCGAGGTAGTGGTGGAGCAGCCGCCTGGTCATCTCGGGGGTGATCCACTCGCGGGCGTGCTGGTTGGACATGTAGAGGGTGGCCGGTTTGGCGCCGTCCCGGGTGCGGCGGGCGTCCTTGCTGACCTTGACCGCGAGGATGTCCTTGCCCTGGACGGTCTTGCCGATGGAGACGACCTTGGCGATGCCGCGGGGGTCCTGGCCGGTCTTGACGATCTCCTCCTGGAGGCCGCCCTTGCCGCTGTAGGGACGGAAGACCCCGTCCCCCGCGGCCTTGGCGCGGGCGGCCGCCCCGCCGGGCACCCGGCGTTCGGCGAGCTTGATGCCCTGCGCGCCGAGGCCCTTGGCCTGGGCGGCGGTGAGGAACAGCTCGACCCGGGCGGTGCCCTTCGCGGGGGCGCGCTCCCCCAGCTCGTGGGCGTCCTGGCCGGCGGCGAGGACGAGGGGTACCTGTTCCCGGGTGATGTCGGCGTCGTAGACCCGCACCTCGTCGGACGCGGATCCCGCGCCGCCTCCGGGCCGGGCCTGGGCCGCCGGTACGGCGGCCAGTGAAGCAAGTGCCAGTGCGCTGACGGCGAGGATCGATCTCGCTCGGTGCCTCATGTGCCCCCCTGGGCGTCGTCTGCCACGAAGCGGTACGCACGACAGGCTCACGATCGCCCATGGCCATGTCAATGGGGCGTACCGAGCCAGACGTCCGAAGGGCCCGCACGCGTGAGGCGTGCGGGCCCTTCGGAGCAACGCGGGGCGGGGGCCGGCCGGTGCCTCAGCCCGCCAGGTTGTCGGCCATCTCCTCGGTGATGTTGGACTCGGTGCCCGGGATGCCGAGGTCCTGGGCGCGCTTGTCGGCCATCGCCAGCAGGCGCCGGATCCGGCCGGCGACCGCGTCCTTGGTCAGCGGCGGGTCGGCGAGCGCGCCCAGCTCCTCCAGGGATGCCTGCTTGTGCTCCATGCGCAGCCGGCCCGCCGCGGCGAGGTGCTCGGGCACCTCTTCGCCGAGGATCTCCAGTGCGCGCTGCACCCGGGCGCCGGCCGCGACCGCGGCGCGGGCGGAGCGGCGGAGGTTGGCGTCGTCGAAGTTGGCGAGCCGGTTGGCGGTGGCGCGCACCTCGCGGCGCATCCGCCGCTCCTCCCAGGCCAGCACCGACTCGTGGGCGCCGAGCCGGGTCAGCAGGGCGCCGATGGCGTCGCCGTCGCGTACGACGACCCGGTCGACGCCGCGGACCTCGCGGGCCTTGGCGGCGATCGAGAGCCTGCGGGCGGCGCCGACCAGGGCCAGGGCGGCCTCCGGGCCGGGGCAGGTGACCTCCAGGGAGGAGGACCGGCCGGGCTCGGTGAGCGAGCCGTGGGCGAGGAAGGCGCCGCGCCAGGCCGCCTCGGCGTCGCAGGTGGCCCCGGAGACGACCTGCGGGGGGAGGCCGCGGATGGGCCGGCCGCGGCCGTCCACGAGCCCGGTCTGGCGGGCCAGCTGGTCGCCGCCGGCGACGACCCGTACGACGTACCGGCTGCCGCGGCGCAGCCCGCCGGGGGCCATCACCACGAGGTCCGAGGAGTGTCCGAAGATCTCCAGGATGTCCTTGCGGAGCCGCCGGGCGGCGATTCCGGTGTCCAGCTCCGCCTCGATGACGATCCGTCCGCTCACCAGGTGCAGCCCGCCCGCGAACCGAAGAATCGCCGAGACCTCTGCCTTCCTGCAGCAGGTCCGGGTGACGGGGAGCCGGGAGATCTCATCCTTCACCGCTGGCGTCATCGCCATGGGCCGATCCTTCCATGCATCCGAAAAATACGGTCGTACGCGGCGGCCAGCAGCTCCGGGTCGTGCTTCGGGGAGCCGTCCTCCCTGGCCACCGGGGCCAGCTCGACCGCGGCACCGAAGCGTTTGGCCGCATCGGCGAGGGACTCGCGGTCGGGCACGGCGGCCTGGTCGGCCAGCACCACGTCCAGGGCGAGTTTAGGGGCGTGTCGGGCCAAAACCTCCAAATGACGCTGCGGAGAGAACCCCTCGGTTTCCCCGGGCTGCGGCGCGAGGTTCAGCGAGAGCACCCGCCGGGCCTTGGTCTGCGTCAGCGCGTCGAGCAGTTCGGGCACCAGCAGGTGCGGGATCACGGAGGAGAACCAGGAGCCCGGGCCCAGCACCACCCAGTCCGCGTCCAGGACCGCCTCGACGGCCTCGGGGACGGCCGGCGGGTCGGCCGGGACCAGGTGCACGGACTGCACCTCACCGGGGGTGAGGGCGACGGTGGCCTGCCCGCGCACGGTGTCCACCGCGTGCGGGCGGGCCGGGTCGTGGCCGCGTACGAGGGCCTGGAGCTCCAGCGGCACGGCCGACATGGGCAGCACCCTGCCGTGCGCCCCGAGCAGCTTGCCGACCAGGTCCAGGGCCTGTACCGGGTCGCCGAGCTGTTCCCACAGGGCCACGATCAGCAGGTTGCCGACGGCGTGGCCGTGCAGGTCGCCTTCGGACTCGAAGCGGTGCCGGATCACGCGGGACCAGGTCTGGCCCCAGTCGTCGTCCCCGCAGAGTGCGGCCAGCGCCTTGCGCAGGTCGCCTGGGGGCAGGACGCCGAGCTCCTCGCGGAGCCGGCCGCTGGAGCCGCCGTCGTCGGCGACGGTCACCACGGCCGTCAGGTCGCCGGTGATGCGGCGCAGCGCGGCCAGGGAGGCCGAGAGGCCCATGCCGCCGCCGAGGGCGACCACCTTGGGCTGGGCTCCGCGGCGCCGGGCCGAGCGGGCCGTGTCGTCACGGCCCGTGGTCAGCAGGCGCAGGCGGCGCAGCCGCAGGCTCCGTCCGGTCACTCGCGCCCCATGTCCCGGTGTACGACGACGGTCTCGACTCCCTCGGAGGCGAGGCGGGCGGCGAGCTTCTCGGACATGGCCACACTGCGGTGCTTGCCGCCCGTGCAGCCCACCGCGATGGTCACGTACCGCTTGCCCTCGCGGCGGTAGCCGGTGGCGATCAGCTGGAGCAGCTCGGTGTAGCGGTCGAGGAACTCCTTGGAGCCGGGCTGGTCGAAGACGTAGTCCGACACCTCCTGGTGCAGACCGGTGAAGGGGCGCAGCTCGGGGACCCAGTGCGGGTTGGGGATGAAGCGGCAGTCCACGACGAGGTCGGCGTCCACGGGCAGACCGTACTTGTAGCCGAAGGACATGACGGTGGCCCGGAGCTCGGGCTCCTCGTCGCCGGCGAACTGGGCGTCCATCTTGGCGCGCAGCTCGTGCACGTTCAGGCTGGAGGTGTCGATCACCAGGTCGGCGTCCCCGCGCAGCTCGCGCAGCAGGTCGCGCTCGGCGGCGATGCCGTCGGTGATGCGGCCGTCGCCCTGCAGCGGGTGCGGGCGGCGGACCGACTCGAAGCGGCGGACCAGGGCCTCGTCGGAGGACTCCAGGAAGACGATGCGCCGGGTGACGCCGCGGGTGTCGAGGTCGGCGAGGGACTCGCGGAGGGCGTCGAAGAACTGGCGGCCGCGGACGTCGACCACGACGGCGATCCGGGCCACGTTGCCCTGCGAGCGGGCGCCGAGCTCCACCATGGTGGGGATCAGGGCCGGGGGGAGGTTGTCCACGACGAACCAGCCGAGGTCCTCCAGGCACTTGGCGGCCGTGCTCCGGCCGGCTCCGGACATGCCTGAGATGATCACCAGCTCGGGGATGGCCGCCTCGGCGGCCTCGCCGGGCTCCATGGTCGTGCCCGTACTCACCTGTGCTCCGTCTCCGTCGTGCGTGGTCATTGTTCGGCTCCCCGTTCGGACGAGGGTTCCGCGGGTGCGGGCCTCTCGTCCTCCATGATCTCTCCTGTCGCCGTGTTGACGGCAGGACCCGCTGGGGTGGCGGCTGCGAGGGCCGCGGCGACGGTCTCGGCCGTCTTCCGGCCTATCCCGGGCACCTCGCAGATCTGGTCGATTGTGGCCCCTCTCAGCTTCTTCACCGAACCGAAGTGCTTGATCAGTGCCTGCTTGCGGGTCTCACCGAGGCCGGGCACCTCGTCCAACGGGCCCGCCTTGAGGCGCTTGCCGCGCTTGTTGCGCTGGTACTGGATGGCGAACCTGTGCGCTTCGTCACGGACCCGCTGCAGGAGGTAGAGCCCTTCGCTGGTGCGGGGCAGGACCACCGGGTCGTCCTCGCCGGGCAGCCACACCTCCTCCAGGCGCTTGGCCAGCCCGCACACGGCCACGTCGTCGATGCCGAGCTCGGTCAGGGCCCGCTGGGCGGCCGCGACCTGGGGCTGCCCGCCGTCGACCACGACGAGCTGGGGCGGGTACGCGAACCGCTTGGGGCGGCCGTCGTCCTCGGAACGGGCCTGCTCCCCTGGAAGGGCGTCCTCCCCGTCCTCCGGGCTCCACTCCCCCGTCTTGAGCTTCTCCTGGAGGTAGCGCCGGAACCTCCGGGAGACCACTTCGTGCATGGACCGTACGTCGTCCTGCCCGGCGCCGTGCCAGATCTGCGCGTCCCCGACACGGCCCTTGATCTGGAAGCGTCGGTACTCGCTCTTCCGGGCCAGGCCGTCCTCGAAGACGACCATGGAGGCGACGACGTCGTCGCCCTGCAGGTGGGAGATGTCGAAGCACTCGATGCGCAGCGGGGCTCCGTCCAGGTCCAGCGCCGCGGCGATCTCCTCCAGGGCCCGGGAACGGGTGGTGAGGTCGCTGGCCCGCCTGGTCTTGTGCAGGGCCAGGGACTGCTGGGCGTTCCGGTGGACGGTCTCCATCAGCGACTTCTTGTCGCCGCGCTGCGGGATGCGCAGGCTGACCTGGGACCCGCGCCGTGCGGCGAGCCACTCGGAGAGGGCCGGGGTGTCCTCCGGGAGCGCCGGCACCAGCACCTCTTTGGGCACGCTCTCGCCGCTCTCCTCTCCGTAGAGCTGCTGCAGGGCGTGCTCGACCAGGCCTGCGGTGTCGACGGCCTCGACCTTGTCGGTGACCCAGCCGCGCTGGCCGCGGACCCGGCCGCCGCGGACGTGGAAGATCTGGACGGCGGCTTCCAGCTCGTCCTCGGCGACGGCGACGATGTCGGCGTCGGTGGCATCGGCCAGCACCACCGCGTTCTTCTCCATGGCGCGGCGCAGCGCCCCTATGTCGTCGCGCAGCCGGGCGGCCTTCTCGTACTCCATCTCCTCGGCGGCGGCGTGCATCTCCTTCTCCAGCCGGGAGAGGTACGCGCCGGTCCGGCCCGCCATGAAGTCGCAGAAGTCATCGGCGAGTTCGCGGTGCTCCTCGGGGCTGACCCGGCCCACGCAGGGCGCGGAGCACTTGCCGATGTAGCCGAGCAGGCAGGGCCGTCCGATCTGCGCGGACCGCTTGAACACCCCGGCGGAGCAGGTCCGCACCGGGAAGACCCGCAGCATCAGGTCGACGGTCTCGCGGATGGCCCAGGCGTGTGCGTACGGCCCGAAGTAGCGCACGCCCTTCTTCTTGGCCCCCCGCATGACCTGGACCCGGGGGAACTCCTCGTTGAGCGTGACGGCCAGGGACGGATAGCTCTTGTCGTCCCGGTACTTCACGTTGAACCGCGGGTCGTACTCCTTGATCCAGGAGTACTCCAGCTGCAGCGCCTCGACCTCGGTGGAGACCACGGTCCACTCGACGGAGGCGGCGGTGGTCACCATGGTCGCCGTCCGCGGGTGCAGGCCGGCCACGTCCTGGAAGTAGTTCGCCAGGCGCTGGCGCAGGCTCTTGGCCTTCCCGACGTAGATCACCCGGCGGTGCTCGTCGCGGAACCGGTAGACCCCCGGCGAGTCGGGGACCTGCCCCGGCTGGGGACGGTAACTGGAAGGGTCGGCCATGCCAACCACCCTACTGGCGCCCACCGACAACCGACCCGCCCCTCCCGGCCGCGCCACGGCCCGCCTCCGGCGGAAACGGGGCTCCGGGGACGGGTTCCGGCCACCGGGGTTCACGGGCCCGGGGCGCCCCGGGCCCGCCGGGCTGCGCTTGCGCAGCAATCCAGCCCGACCGGCGCTTGAGCGGCGCCCGAGCGGTGCCCGAGCGGCGCTCCACCGGGGCCGGGAAGCGCCGCTCGGCACGCGCCGCGGGCCCGGCGCTGCGGGCGGAGCCGCCACGGCAGGGCCGCCCCTCTTTCAGCCCCGCCGGCGTCTGAGGCGCGGTCCGGGCCGGGTCCGGTTTCGGGAAGGGGCGGGGAGGGGAAGTCCCCGCCCCGCCCGCGCGGCTACGCCGTGGCCCGGCCCCGGCGCACGCGCCGTACGCCGAGCACGGCGAACGCAGCCGCACCCGCGGAGATCGCCGCGCCGATGCCGATCGGCACCCCGGCCCCCCGCCCGGAAGCGGAACCCGCAGCCACGGCTCCGGCCGGATCGGCCGCAGGCACACCGGGAGCCACGGCGGCAGCGTCGTAGCCGCCCGCCTCACCACCCCGCGCGTACCCCGACCCCGGCAGCTTGTCGCCGTAGGCCGTGCCCACCCGCGCCCGGTACGCCGCGAGGCTCGTCCCGCGCTCGCCCACCGCGCGTACCGCGTCCTCGTCCAGCGGCAGGACCCGCTCGCCGCCGGCGACGTACCACGCGTCGATCTGCGGTTCGCGGAACACCGTCCCGCCGGGCAGCTTCCGCGCGCCGAGCCCGGCGTACCGGAACTCGTCGTCCCCGGTGGCGATGTTCACCACCTGCCAGCCGGCCTCCGTCCTCGCCGTCCACAGGGCGGCCCGCTGCCCGTCGGCCGACACCGCCTTGCTGACGAGGAACTCCAGCCGGGACACCGGCGCGCCGGCCCGTCCCGCGACGAACTCGGGCGACAGGTAGTGGACGGGGATGGTCTCGCCCTCGATCCTCGGCCGCGCCGCGGCCGCCGAGACCTTGCCCTCCCGGGCGAAGAACCGGGACAGGGTGTCCAGCGTGCCGGGCGCCGTGGCCGCCTCGCGGGCCTGGGCCCGGTTCTCCGCGGTGGCGGCCTGCGGCTGCGGCACGGGAGTGGCGGCGGCCTGCCCGGCCACGGCCGGCACGGCGGCGAGGGCGGCGAGGACCACCGCTGCGGATGTGGTTGCGGCTGCGCGAAGGCTCATGGCGGTCACGCCCCGATCCGGTAGAGCGAGTGGGTCCAGGAGAAGGAGCTGTTGTCCACGTACCAGGCGTGCGAGGCCCAGTTGTAGCGGTCGCTGGAGGGCCAGGGGTCGCCCCAGTAGACCCAGCCGTTCGCGGTGTCGTAGCCGTAGAGGACGTGCATGTGGCCGCCGCCGCCCGACCACTGGATCCGGGTCTCGACCGGCCGGCCGGCGTCGATCTCGGTCTGTACGGTGGAGTAGCGCAGCCAACCGGTCACGTACGAGCCGGGGTTGATGCCGGCCCAGCTCAGCCCGTTCTGGACGTTGCCCAGCGTGGCCTGGTTGTTGGGGCACTCGGTGCCCTGCCGGCGGTTGAAGGAGGCGTTGCAGAACTGGTTCTGGCTGTAGGTGCGGCCGAACCAGGTGGCGATGGTGTTGCCGCCCGCCGCCCAGCACCAGTTGGTCTTCTGCTGGGCCTGCATGGTGATGTCCAGCCGCTTCCAGGCGAGCGCCCCGTCCTGCCCGGCCCCGCCGGCGGCGGTGACGGCGGAACCGGCAGCGGGAACGGCGGCGGGAACGGCGGAACCGATGGCGGTGGCGGTGGCGGACGCCGCCGTGGCCGTGCCGGCGGGCAGCGCGAAGAGCAGGGCGAGGAGCAGGGTCGTTGCGAAGGCAGCCGGCGAGAGCCGCCTGTTTCGGGTGAGCATCGCGTTCCTCCCGTGTGGGGGTCCCCCGGTGGGGCCGGGGGGGCGGGGATGGAGAGGAGCGCGTCCGGACGCTGTGCACGAGAGCATCAGGGTGTTGTCGCGACCAGGTCAACACGCTTCAATACGCGGTGACACTGCGGTGTGAACGCAGCGGCCCGTGGTGTGAATGCGCGCCGCCCCACCACCTGGGGCCCCGGCGCCACCGGCGCACACTCCCGCACCACCCGGCGTGAACGTTCACATGAGGAGCCGGAGCCGCCATGCCAGGGACCGCCGAGGACCGGGACCCGTCGCCCGGGGACCGCGACGCACTCGCCCGGGTGCTCCGGGCCGGCCCCTTCCACGCGGCCCTGCGCGCCGCCATCGCCGCGCGCCGGCTCCCGCTGCACCGGGTCCGGCACCGGCTCGCCCTGCGCGGCATCAAGCTCGGGGTGACCAGCCTGAGTTACTGGCAGCAGGGCGCCCGGCGGCCACGGCGTCCCGAGTCCTTCCGGGCGGTCCGCGCCCTGGAGGAGATCCTGGAGCTGCCCGCCGGGTCGCTGCTCCGGCTGCTGTCACCGCAGGGCGGTCCCGCCGCCCCGGCGCGCCCGGCCGCCCGCCCGTACCGGGCGCTGCTCGGGGTCGGCGCCGCCGTGGAGGAGCTGCTGGGCGGGCTGGGGCTGCCCGCCGACGGCGGACTGCACACCCTGGGGCACCACGAGCAGGTGCGGATCGGCCCGCTCCGCGAGCTCCGGGGGCGCGACTCCCAGCACGTCGTACGGGCCCACCGCGACGGGGTCGACCGGTACCTGGCCGTCCACCACGGGGACCCCGGCTGCGACCCCTCCCGGGTGCGGGTGCGGGCCCGGGAGAACTGCCGGACCGGGCGGGTCCGCTGGCACCGGGAAGCCGGGGTGGTGGTGGCCGAGCTGCTCTTCGACGCCCGGCTGCGCAGTGGGGACACGTACGTCTTCGGCTACGGCTTCGAGGACGGGACCGGCGGGACGAGCGGCGAGTACCTGCGCGGCTTCGGCTACACCGGCGGGCAGTACGTGCTCCAGGTCCGCTTCGACGAGGCGGCCCTGCCGGTGCGCTGCGTGCGCTTCCGCCAGTCGGGTCCGGGGGGTGCCCGGACCGGCCTGGCCGAGCTCACGGCGAACGGCCCGCACCGCAGCGTGCACCTGGTGGACCAGGACGTGCGCCGCGGCATCCTGGGCATCGGCTGGGACTGGGCCTAGGACCGGGACCCAGGACCGGGACCCAGGACCCGAACCGAGGACCGGGACCGGGGACCGGGACCGGGGACCGGGACCGGGGACCGGGACCGGGGACCGGGACCGGGGACCGGGACCGGGGACCGGGCCGGGCCTTTTCGATCAGGACCACTCCGGAGCCGGGTCCGCGGGGAGCAGGGGCCGCAGTGCGCCGACCGCCGCACCGATGCAGGTGTCCCGCAGCTCGGTGCGGGTGCAGGTCTCACGGGTGAGCCAGTCCACGCACAGCACCTGGACGAACACGAGCCATGCCTTCAGCGCCGCGGAGACGGCGTCGCGGGTGCGCCCGTCCGCGAGCGGCAGCACACCGAGCAGGCGTGAGCGCAGGGCGTCGAGTTCGTTCGTCATGATCGTCTGGATGACCGGGTCGCCGGCCAGCACCCGGTTCGCGGCCAGGACGGCGTGCCGGTTGGCGGTGAAGTAGTCGAGGTGGGCGTCCAGGCCCTGGGTGAGCTGGTCGACGAGCGTGGCGCCGGGGTCGAGCCGGGTCGCCTCCAGGAGCCGGTCGGCCGCCTGTCCGTAGACCGCCGCGAAGAGGGCGTGCTTGCTCGGGAAGTGCTTGTACAGCAGGGCGCGGGACACCCCGGCCCGCGCGGCCACGTCCTCCATCAGCACGTCGTCGTAGGGGGCGGCGGCGAAGAGCCGGGCGCCGACGGCGAGCAGCTGGGCACGGCGGTCGGCGGGTGTCAGGCGTCGGCGGGGCGGCATCCGCACAGCTTACTTGACATGTGTCTACCAAGGGCCCGTACCCTGGAGACAAGTAGACGCATGTCAACCAAGTGGGGTGGAGTCATGGCCGGAGCACTTCGGGGACTGGCGTGGGCGACGGGCCTCGCCTGCACGGCGATCGGGCTGTTGCACGTGCTCGCGGGCAATGCGGCGATCCCGGGAGAGGCCGGTGCCGGCCCCACCGTGGACAGCCTGGGCCGGTTCTTCGGCGCGGTCTTCGCCGGGTACGGGCTGGCGTGGCTGTGGGCCGCCCGGCAGGAGCCCGTTCCGGCGCGCGTGGTGCGGTGGCTCGCGGCGGTGTTCCTGCTGGGCGGCGCGGGGCGGCTGGTGTCCCTGGCCGTGCACGGGTGGCCGCACCCGTTCCAGGTGGCGCTGACCGTGATCGAACTGGTGCTGCCGCCCGTCTGGTTCTGGCTGGCGGACGCCGACGAGCGGGCGTTCCGGCAGCGGCGGCCGGCGGGCGCACCCGGTGCGGGGGTGTCCTTTCCGGCCTGACCGGCGGTGGCCGGTCCGGCCGGCGGGCGATGAACGGGGCCGGCCTAGCCGGCGATGAGCTTGCCGCCCTCGACGCGAACCGGGACGGCCGGCAGCGGGTCGCTCGCCGGGCCGCTCAGCACCTTGCCGGTGCCGACGTCGAAGCGGCTCTTGTGGCAGGGGCAGTTCGCCTCGTCGCCCTCGATCTTGTCGAGGATGCAGCCGGCGTGCGTGCACTGGGCGCTGAACGCCTTGTACTGGCCCTCGGCCGGGCAGCTGACCAGGAGCTTCTTCTCGCGGAACAGCTTCGCTCCGCCGACCGGGACCTCGGCCGCCGCGCCCACCTCCACGGGCGCGGTGGGGGTGGCGGGCGTACGGCCGCCGCTGTCGGTCGCGGTGGAGCAGGCGGTCAGGGCCGCGCCGGCGCCGACGGTTCCCGCAAGGGCGGCGGCACCCTTGAGCACGGTGCGGCGGGCGGCAGGCTGCGACGGCATGGGATCTCCCGGTGGAACGGCGAAACGGCGAATCGACGAAAAGGCCGGACAACCGGACGGCTGGACGGCTGGACGGCTGGACGGCTGGACAACCGAACGGCTGAACGTGCAACGGCAGTGCGCGGACACCCCGACGATACGTGCGCCGGCCGCGCCGCCCGGCGGCGGTACCTGTCCCTCCGCTCCGCCCGTCCCGTGCGGTACGTTCCCCGGTGTGATTGTCGTCGGTGGTGAGGCCCTGATCGATCTGGTGCCGGCGGACCGGCCGGCCGGCGCTCTGCTGCCCCGGCCGGGCGGCGGCCCGTACAACACCGCGCTGGCCCTGGGCCGGCTCGGCGCGAAGGCCGCCTTCTGCTCGCGGGTGTCCACCGACGGCTTCGGGGAGACCCTGCTGTCCGGGCTGAGGGCGGCGGGGGTGGACCTGTCCCTGGTGCAGCGCGGGCCCGAGCCGACCACGCTGGCCGTGCCCTCGCTTGGGCCCGACGGGTCGGCGGCGTACGGCTTCTACACGCAGGGCACGGCGGACCGGCTGTTCGCGCTGCCGGGGGAGCTTCCCGCCGGGACCCGCGCGCTGGCCCTGGGCACCTGCTCGCTGGTGCTGGAGCCGGGTGCGAGCGCCTACGAGGCGCTGCTGCGCCGGGAGTCGGCGCACGGCCTGCTCACCCTGCTGGACCCGAACATCCGCCCGGCGCTGATCGCCGACCCCGAGGCGTACCGTTCCCGCTTCCGGTCGTGGCTGCCGTACGTGTCCGTGCTGAAGCTCTCGGAGGAGGACGCGGCCTGGCTGGGCGGCCGGCCGGAGGACTGGCTGTCGGCCGGGGCCTCGGCGGTGGTGCTGACCCGGGGCGCGGCAGGGCTGACGGTCCGCACCGCGGCCGGCGAGGAGCACTCCGTACCGGCGGAGCGGGTACGGGTGGCGGACACGATCGGGGCCGGGGACACGGTGAACGCGGCCCTTCTGCACCGGCTGGCGGAGACCGGGACGGACCTCGCCGACTGGCCCGCCGCCCTGTCGTACGCGGCCCGCGCAGCGGCCCTGACCTGCACCCGGGCCGGTGCGCAGCCGCCGTTCGCGCACGAGCTCAGCGGATAGCGGCCCAGACCGTGCGGGCGACGGCGGTCGCGAAGTCGTCGACCGGCTCGACCGTGTCCTCGCCGGAGAAGTGCAGGAAGAAGGCCCGCTGGAAGCAGGCCCCCAGCAGCAGTGCGGCCGCGGCGCGCGGGTCGGCGTCGGGGGCGGTCATCCCTCGGGCCCGCCCCCGCTCGAGGTGGGCGACCAGGGCCTCCAGCACCACGTGCGGACCGGCCCCGGCCTTCCGCACGCCCTCCCGGTGGCGGGTCAGCAGGACGGGTTCGGCGAACAGGGACGCGGCCATGGGCATGGCGTCGGCGTAGAAGAGCGACGCGTGCCGGGCGATGGCGGCCAGCCCTTCCTCGACGGTCCGCTCTCCCGGTTCTGCGGCCAGCGCGGCCAGCAGCGGCCCGGCATTGGGGGTGCGCTCAAGGAGCACGCGCACGAACAGCTCTTCCTTGTTCGTGTAGTGCTTGTAGAGCGCGGCCTCGGAGCAGCCGGCTTCGCGGGCGATGGCCTTGGTGGTGGTGTTGGCGAGGCCGACGGTGCGCATCAGCTTCTCGGCGGCGTCCAGGATCCGCTGGGGGGTGGGCCGCGCCGGCTGTCCGCTTGACGAGGGGGTGAGCATTCACTCACCATAGCCTCATCCGGAGGTGAGTGAATGCTCACCCACCCTCTCGCGAGGACCAGGAAGGACGGATCACCATGAGGCTGACTGTCTTCGGAGCCACCGGCGGCGTCGGGCACGAGGTCGTGCGGCAGGCGCTGGCCGCGGGGCACGAGGTGACCGCAGTGGTCCGCGACCCGGCACGGCTGGACGTACCTCCGCACGACCGCCTGGACGTGGCCGTCGTACGCGACCTCACGGACGAGGAGGCACTGCTCCCGGTCCTGACCGGCCGGGACGCGGTGGTCTCGGCGCTGGGCGCGGCGAGCAACAAACAGGCCAGGGAGGCCCCGATCGCCGGACCGGCGCTGAGCGCGATCGTCTCCGCCATGGACCGGGCGGGGGTGCGGCGGCTCTCCGCCGTCAGCGCCGCCCCGGTCGGCCCGCTGCCGGACGGCGAGTCCGTGGTGACCCGTGCCGTGGTCTTCCCGCTGCTGCGCCGACTGCTGCGGGACCTCTACGCCGATCTCGCGGTGATGGAAGCGGCGATGGGCGCGAGCCGTACGGAGTGGACGGTGGTCCGGCCGCCGAAGCTGCTGGACAAGCCGCGGACCGGCGCGTACCGCCGGGCCATCGGCGGGAACGTGCGCGGTGGGCGCACCATCTCCCGCGCGGACGTGGCGGACGCACTGCTGGTCTCGCTGACCGATCCGGCCACTGCCCGGAGGGCGGTGGGCGTGGCGGCCTAGGGCCGGACGGGGCTCGACGACACGGCCCGCGCCGGCGCGGGCGGGGCCGCGGGCGGCCGGACGGGCAGGCCCGGGCGGAAGTCCGCCCCGCCCTGCCCGTCCGGCCGTGCGGCTTACGCCTTGCGGGCGCGCGCCGCGGTCTTCTTGGCCGGGGCGGCCTTCTTCGCGGCGGCCGCCTTCTTCGCCGCGGGTGCCTTCGCCGCCGCCGTCTTCTTCGCCGCCGTGGTCTGCTTCGCGGCGGTGCGGCGGGTGGACGGGGCCGGGACGGAGTCCAGGACGCGGTCCGCGCCCAGGATGTCCCGCAGGAACTTGCCGGTGTGGCTGGCGCCGACCGCGGCGACCTCCTCGGGGGTGCCCTCGGCCACCACCAGACCGCCGCCGTAACCACCCTCCGGGCCCATGTCGATGACCCAGTCCGCGGTCTTGATGACGTCCAGGTTGTGCTCGATGACGATCACCGAGTTGCCCTTGTCCACCAGCCCCGACAGGACCTTGATCAGCTTCGAGATGTCCTCGAAGTGCAGACCGGTGGTCGGCTCGTCCAGCACGTAGACCGTGCGGCCCGTGGACCGCTTCTGGAGCTCCGAGGCGAGCTTCACGCGCTGCGCCTCACCGCCGGAGAGCGTGGGCGCCGACTGGCCCAGCCGGACGTATCCCAGACCCACCTCGGTCAGCGTGCGCAGGTGCCGCGCGATCGTCGGCACCGCCTCGAAGAAGCCCAGCGCCTCCTCGATCGGCAGGTCCAGCACCTCGGCGATGGACTTGCCCTTGTAGTGGACCTCCAGCGTCTCCCGGTTGTAGCGCGCCCCGTGGCAGACCTCGCAGGGGACGTACACGTCCGGCAGGAAGTTCATCTCGATCTTGATGGTGCCGTCACCGGAGCAGTTCTCGCACCGGCCGCCCTTGACGTTGAAGGAGAAGCGGCCGGGGAGGTAGCCCCGCACCTTCGCCTCCATCGTCTCCGCGAACAGCTTGCGGATGTTGTCGAAGACGCCGGTGTACGTCGCCGGGTTGGAGCGCGGGGTGCGGCCGATCGGCGACTGGTCCACGTGCACGACCTTGTCGACCAGGTCGTCGCCGTCGACCCGGGTGTGCCGGCCCGGCACGGACCGCGCGCCGTTCAGCTCGCGCGCCAGGTGCGTGTACAGGATGTCGTTGACCAGGGTGGACTTGCCCGAGCCGGAGACGCCCGTCACCGCGGTGAACACGCCCAGCGGGAAGGCCACGTCGATGTCCTGGAGGTTGTTCTCCTTGGCGCCCCGGACGACCAGCTTCCGCTCGCCGTTGACCGGCCGGCGGATGTCCGGGATGGCGATCTCCTTCTTCCCGGACAGGTACTGCCCGGTCATGGACTCGCCGTTCGCCAGCAGTTCCTTCAGGGAGCCGCTGTGCACGATCTTGCCGCCGTGCTCACCGGCGCCGGGGCCGATGTCCACGACCCAGTCGGCCACCTTGATGGTGTCCTCGTCGTGCTCGACGACGATCAGGGTGTTGCCCATGTCCCGCAGCCGCACCAGGGTCTCGATCAGCCGGTGGTTGTCGCGCTGGTGCAGGCCGATCGAGGGCTCGTCCAGGACGTAGAGCACGCCCACCAGGCCGGAGCCGATCTGCGTGGCCAGCCGGATGCGCTGGGCCTCGCCGCCGGACAGGGTGCCGGCCGCGCGGCTGAGGGAGAGGTAGTCCAGGCCGACGTCGACCAGGAAGCGCAGCCGCTCGTTGACCTCCTTGAGCACCCGCTCGGCGATCTTCTTGTCCCGGGCGTCCAGCTTCAGTTCGCCGAGGAACTCGGCGCACTCGCTGATCGACATCCCGGAGACCTCGGCGATGGACTTCTCCATCACCGTGACGGCGAGCACGATCGGCTTCAGCCGGGAGCCCTCACAGGTCGGGCAGGGCACCTCGCGCATGTAGCCCTCGAAGCGCTCGCGGCTGGCGTCGCTCTCGGCCTCCGAGTGCCGCCGCTTGACGAACGGCACGGCGCCCTCGAAGGCGGTGGTGTAGGCCCGCTCACGGCCGTACCGGTTGCGGTACCGGACCTCGATCTGCGTCCGGTGCCCGTGCAGCAGGGCCTTCCGGGCGCGCTGCGGCAGTCCGGCCCAGGGGATGTCCGTACGGAATCCCAGCTCGCCGGCGAGGGCTCCGACGAGCCGCTGGAAGTAGTCCTTGGTGTGGCCGAGCGACCACGGCGAGATGGCGCCCTCGTCCAGGGACTTGTCCTCGTCGGGGACGATGAGCTCCGGGTCGACCTCCATCCGCGTGCCGATGCCGGTGCAGTCGGGGCAGGCGCCGAAGGGCGAGTTGAAGGAGAAGGAGCGCGGCTCCAGTTCCTCGAAGGACAGGTCGTCGTAGGGGCAGTAGAGGTGTTCGGAGTACATCCGCTCACGCTCGGGGTCGTCCTCGGCGAGGTCGACGAAGTCGAGGATGACCATGCCGCCGGACAGGCCGAGCGCGGTCTCCACGGAGTCGGTGAGGCGACGCTTGGCGCTCTCCTTCACCGTGAGGCGGTCGACGACCACCTCGATGGTGTGCTTCTCCTGCTTCTTCAGCGTCGGCGGCTCGGAGAGCTGGATGGTCCCGCCGTCCACCCGGGCCCGGCTGTAGCCCTTGGTCTGCAGGTCGGCGAAGAGGTCGACGAACTCGCCCTTGCGCTCGCGCACCAGCGGCGACAGCACCTGGAAGCGGCTGCCCTCGGGCAGCGCCAGCACCTTGTCGACGATCGCCTGCGGCGACTGCCGGGAGATCGGGCGGCGGCACTCCGGGCAGTGCGGCTTGCCGATGCGGGCGAACAGCAGGCGGAGGTAGTCGTAGACCTCGGTGATGGTGCCGACGGTGGAGCGCGGGTTGCGCGAGGTCGACTTCTGGTCGATCGAGACCGCCGGGGAGAGGCCCTCGATGAAGTCGACGTCGGGCTTGTCCATCTGGCCCAGGAACTGGCGCGCGTACGAGGACAGCGACTCCACGTAGCGGCGCTGGCCCTCCGCGAAGATGGTGTCGAAGGCCAGCGAGGACTTGCCCGATCCGGACAGGCCGGTGAAGACGATCAGGGAGTCGCGGGGCAGGTCGAGCGAGACGTTCTTCAGGTTGTGCTCGCGAGCGCCACGAACGATGAGACGGTCGGTCACGCCGGTCCGCACCTTTCTTGAGAGAGCGTCCCAGCGTAGGGGGGCGCCACGGAGTCGTTTCTGGCCTTTCGACTATCGAGCGTATAGCACGTGCATTCGATTTACGGTCTCCGGTGTCGTCCTTCACCCGAAGGAGTGGCGGCGCTATCGTCGCCCTCATGATTGATCATGTGCGTGACCTGGCCACCCTGCAGGAAGCCACCGATCGGCTGCTGACCGCGGTCGCCAAACTGGACAACGGAACCCTGGCCGAGCCGTCACGGCTGCCCGGCTGGACCCGGGGCCACATCCTCGCCCACCTCGCCCGCAACGCGGACGCCCTCGTCAACGTCTTCGAGGGCCGCCCCATGTACCCGAGCGCCGACGCGCGCGACGCGGACATCGAGCGCGACTCCGTCCGTCCGTTGCAAGAACAGCTCGCGGACCTGAAGCATTCCGCGGCCGGTTTCGTGGCCGTGACCGACCGCCCGGCCGACTGGTCGCGCACCGTGGAGCTGCGCAACGGGGTCACCGACAGCGCCGCGCGGGTGCCCTTCCGGCGGCTGGTGGAGGTGGAGCTGCACCACGTCGACCTCGGCATCGGCTACGAGCTGGAGGACCTGCCGGCCGAGTTCACCGCGCGCGAGATCGACTTCCTCGCCGACCGCTGGTCGGGCCGCCCGGAGGTCCCGCCCGCCGAGCTGATCGCCTCGGACGGCGGCAGCTGGCGCACCGGCTCCGCGGGCGATCCGCAGGTCACCGTCCGCGGCACGTCGGCGCAGCTGCTGGCATGGCTTTCCGGCCGCGCCGACAAGGGCGCCTCCCTGACCACGTCCGAAGGGCCCCTGCCCGCCCTCCCGCCGCTCTAGGATCGGATCATGACGTACAGCGGAGCGGTCAAGGTCGGCGGTCCGGCCGACGTACACGAACTCACGGACCTGATGATCTCCAAGGTCGCCGTGGGCCCCATGAACAACAACGCTTACCTGCTGCGCTGCCGGGCGACCGACGAGCAGCTGCTGATCGACGCGGCCGCGGAGCCGCACACCCTGCTGAGCCTGATCGGCGACAGCGGCATCGCGTCGGTGGTCACCACCCACCGGCACGGCGACCACTGGGGCGCCCTCCAGGAGGTGGTCGAGGCCACCGGCGCGCGGACGTACGCCGGCCGGTACGACGCCGAGGGGATCCCGGTGGCGACCGACGTCGCGGTGGAGGACGGGGACACCATCACCGTCGGACGGGTCACCCTGACCGCCCGCCACCTGGTCGGCCACACCCCCGGCTCGATCGCCCTGGTCTACGACGACCCGCACGGGCACCCGCACGTGTTCACCGGCGACTGCCTCTTCCCGGGCGGCGTCGGCAACACCTGGGGCGACAAGGCCGCCTTCGCGAGCCTGATCAAGGGCGTGGAGGAGAAGATCTTCGGGCAGCTGCCCGACGAGACCTGGGTCTACCCCGGCCACGGCAACGACACCACCCTCGGCGCCGAGCGCCCGCACCTCGCGGAGTGGCACGAGCGCGGCTGGTGAGCCGGCCGGCCGGTCCGCCCCGTCCGTACGGCGGGCGGACCGGCCGCGAGCACCCCTGCGCCGAGCACCCCGGCGGCGGGCGCGCGGGCATGGCGGGAAGCCGACGGTCCCCCGTCAACCCCGGGATACGGTGCACTCCTTCCGGTCGAGGACGGCCGAACGTGCCGCCGGGCCGCGGGGGAAGGGGTAGGTGGACCTCCATGCACGTCGATCACTCCCCGCCCGGCTCCCCCACTCCGCCCGGCTCCCCCACCGCGCCCGGATCCCCCACCCCGCCCCGGCCCTCGATGCTCCGGATCGCCTCGGCCTCACTGGCCGGCACCGCCATCGAGTTCTACGACTTCTTCGTCTACGGGACCGCGGCCGCCCTGGTCCTCGGTCCGCTCTTCTTCCCGACCTTCTCGCCGCTGGCCGGCACCCTCGCGGCCTTCGCCACCTTCGGCGTCGGCTTCGTCGCCCGCCCCCTCGGCTCCGCCGTCTTCGGCCACATCGGCGACCGCCACGGCCGGCGCCCGGTGCTCCTGGTGTCGCTGCTGCTCACCGGCCTGGCCACCGTCGCGGTCGGCTGCGTGCCCACGTACGCGAGCATCGGCGCGGCCGCCCCCGTACTGCTGGTGCTGCTCCGCTTCCTCCAGGGGCTGGGGCTGGGCGGCGAATGGGGCGGTGCGGTGCTGGTGACGGCGGAGCACGCCCCGGAACACCGGCGCGGGCTGTGGGCGAGCTTCCCGCAGATCGGCCCGCCGGTCGGCTTCCTGCTGGCCAACGGGATCACCCTCGGGCTGTCGGCCGGACTGACCGACGCGCAGTTCGCCTCCTGGGGCTGGCGGGTCCCCTTCTGGGCGGCGGGCCTGCTGGCGCTGGCCGGCCTGTGGCTGCGGCACGCGGTCGAGGAGACCCCGCGGTTCCGGGAGCTCGCCGAGCGCCGGGAGACCGCGAACGCGCCGCTGGCCGACGTCGCCCGCGGGCACTGGCGGCTGCTGCTGTTCAGCGGCGGGGCACTGGCCGTGGGGTACGCGGTGTTCTACGCCGTGACCACCTGGTCGCTGGCGTACGCCACCGAGCACCTGCGGGTGGACCGTACGGTGATGCTGGCCTGCATCATGATCGGCGTGGCGGTGATGGGGCTGGTCACCCCGCTGATCGCGGTCCTCGGTGACCGCTACGGACGGCGTCCGCTGTGCCTGGTGGGCTGTACGGCCTCCGCGCTGTGGATGTTCCCCTTCGTCGCCCTGCTCGGGACCGCCGACCCGGTGCTGATGACCCTGGGCTTCACCGGGGCGCTGCTCGGCATGGTGACGATGTTCGCGGTGGTGGGGGCGTACCTCCCGGAGCTGTACGAGCCCCGGATCCGCTGCACCGGGGCGGCCGTCGGGTACAACCTGGGCGGCGTGATCGGGGGCGCGCTCACGCCGGTCGTGGCGACGGCGCTGGCGGGCGGCTCGGGGCCGCCGTGGGGGGTGGCGGCGTATCTGGTGGGGGTGGCCCTGCTCAGCCTCGGCTGCTTCGCGCTCCTGCCGGAAACCAGCCCGGCGGTCGTCGCACGAGCTGCCACGGAGCCGGCCGCCGCATGAATCTCCCGAAAACCCGGCGACCACATCCGTCGCTGCGGTATCCGTAGATCTGGAGCACGCCCGTGTCGGGCTGAACTCATGCGCCCTTTACCGGCTTTCGGGGAAGGGTGGTCCTCCATGCGGCACGCCGGTCCCGAGGGAAGCAGCGGCCTGACGCCGAGGATGTGCACGGGGGAGGACCGAGGGCGGTCGTTGTCCGGCGTTACGCCACTCCGGCGGACCATACGGCCATCGACGGCGACCGGTTCACTGTGCCGTCCGGTCCTCGTCGAACTCCCCGGTGCCCACCAGGGCACCGGTGGACTGTCGGCGATCACCGACGCGTCACAACGAGGAAGAGCGAGATGCAGAACATCTCCGACGGACGCTCCCACGAGCCGGCCGGCAATGGCGGTTCAGTGCCGCATTCCGCTCCCCTGGGCGTCCCGGCGCCCTATCCGGGCTCAGGCTGGCCCGCCGCCGGCTACGCACCGGGGTCCGCCCCCGACCACGACTCCGAGCTCCGTTCGCTCCGTGAAGCCGTGGCCGCCCTCCGTGTCCGGAGTGAGGCCGTGGCCGATCACGAAACACGCCTCCGCGCCCTTGAGAGCCGCAGCTGGCCGCTGCCGGTCATCGTCGCCCTGACGAGCCTCGGTGCCGTTCTCGTGGCGTTCGCAGCCCTGTTCCTGACCAAGTAACCGCCGGCCGACGGGGGCGCGCCGACGCGCCCCCGCCGGCTGCGTCCGGCCGTAACGGCCTGCGTCGAATCCGGAGAACCGCCTTGTCCTCATCGCCCCTGGCCCCCTTCCCGATCCCCGCCCCCGGCGACTGGCAGGAGAGGTGGGTCGAAGCAGTACTCGCCACTCCGGGCGTCAACACCCCCCGTAGCGCGTTGCAGCAGATCGCGCCGTTCATCGTGCGCCCCAAGGACTCCCTCACCGCTCCCGACGAAGAGCCGGACGGAGTACGGAGGCTCAGGCCCGGGACCTACCGGTGGATTCCCACCGACGCGGGCCGCGTCCTCACGGTGACCGTGCGCATGCACGGTGTCGGCGGCATCGTGTGGGAGCACAACGAACGGATCAGTTCCTCGTGGCGTTCCGTGGTCAATCCGGCCCATGCCCAGGGGGCCGGCCGGGCACTCGCCGCCGTCCGGTCCTGGAAGCGCGTCACGGAGGACGGCTCCGAGGTGACGTTCGCCGCGCTGGAGAGCTCCGTACCCGACCGCGAAACCTTGGTCAACTGCGTGAACCAGGCGGTCAACGCGTTGACCAACCGTGACCACATGCGCGGCTATGACCTCAAGGAAGACCTGGTGCTCAACGGCCAGGTGGAACCGTGCATGTACGTACCGCAGCTCATCACGCTCGCGGAGGAGCCCCCGGCACTGCCCGACGGATCGCCCAGGTTTCCCGGGGCCTACTGGGGCTGGATGGCCGTACGCGGGAACAACCGGACCAAGTACCGTCAGGACCTCTTCGGTCTCAGTTCGGCCGAGGTTCTCACCGGGGTCCCCTTCAGAAAACTGGGTCACGGCAACAGCAAGGACATCTCCGTCAATGCGTCCTTCTGGCTGAAGAAGTTCTCCGAGCGGCTCAACGCCGACTTCGCCGAGGCCGAGAAGGCCGGCGAAACGGATACCCCGGCCCAGCGGGTCAAGGAAATCGCGTCGGTCGAGAGCCATCTGGTCATCGGCTGTCCCACACCCGAGCGCCTGTTCCGCATCGTGCAGGGAAACAACCGCCGAGATCACGTCCATCCACCGCTGGAGTTCGGGCCGAACGATCGCGGCCGCGCCCTGGGCCGTGGCGTCCTCGGGGCATACAGCGCCTACCGACTGCTCGACGACGGTGTCGCCGATGTCCTGGCCGGCCTCGCGCCCATCACGACCCTGCCCGGGGTCCCCGCCGACGCGTCCGTGTCCGAGCTCCGTGACGCGCGCTCCATGCGGATCCTCGCCGAACTGTTCCCGACCGCGGAGCAGGGCGCCAAGCGGCGGCAGATCCGCGTGGCGCTCGGCGAGCCCGCCCCCTCGCAGCTCAGCCTGAAGGACGTGAACCGGCGCGTCCGTGCCTGGTCAGCCCTGACGTCGGAGTCGTATCCGCATCCGTGGAACCCGCGCGTCGCCGAGGTGCTCCCCCGCAACACCGGAACACAGGGGATCACGCTTTCGGGCCGACCGCTGCGTCAGCTGCTGGACACTGCGGAGAGCGATCAGGACGCCTTCGAGGAGCTGCTCGCCTACCGGGCACCGCACTGGCTCGCGGCGTTCGACATCATCGACGCCGACCGCGGATCCATCGCCGGCCAGAAGATCGACGACGACGGCGTGCAGGCCGACAAGGTCCGCCGCAGCGTCACCAACAGCATCCACGCGATGCGCATGAACCGGGTCCAGGCCATCGGGCTGCTCCGGGAACTGGCCGTCGCCATGGACGAGGGCGACCGCCCTCCCATGCAGGTCGACGAGAACGGCGCGCCCATCGACAAACGCGCCACCCGCGCCTGGTTCAACCGGACCTTCACCAAGGAGTCCGGCACCCGCCCGCGCGGTTCACGAGCTGCCTCGGACGCCTGGAGGGACCACGAGGACGGGGAGCCGCCCACCGACTCCGGTGTTCCCGAGAGCACCATCGTGGATCCGGCTGCCCCGACCGAGGCGGCCGAGGAATCCGACATGGACGCGCTGCGCCGGTTGCGGACCGATCTGGAACACCAGATCGCCGCCATACGGGCGGCCGTCCGTGCACTGCCCGGCCACCTCGAGGAAATGTCCGAGCGTGCGACCCTCGCCGGTCTCGACCATGCGCTGGAGGACGAGGACGCCCAGGGGCTCGCGGGTAACGTGACGAAGATCCTGAGCAGCCTGCGCGAAGTACCGGAGCGCATCATCGGCCTCGGCCCCGCCTGACTCCGAACGCGCCGGGGCCGGCCGGGTGTGCGTTCCCGGCCGGCCTCGCGCTCGTCGGCATTGCCCCGTGTGGGACGGGTGCCGGTTACGCCTCGACGCTCTCCGTCTCCTGGCGGGCGGCCTCCGCGGCCGCCTGCTTCTTCGAGGCCATCAGGCTGGTGATGGTCGTGATGACCAGGACACCGCAGATGACGCCGAGGGAGACCGGGATGGAGATCACCGGGACATGGACGCCGGACTCGTGCAGGGCGTGCAGCACCAGCTTGACGCCGATGAAGCCGAGGATGATGGACAGGCCGTAGCTGAGGTGGACCAGCTTCTTGAGCAGGCCGCCGATGAGGAAGTACAGCTGGCGCAGGCCCATCAGGGCGAAGGCGTTGGCGGTGAAGACGATGTACGGGTCCTGGGTCAGACCGAAGATCGCGGGGATGGAGTCGAGGGCGAACAGCACGTCGGTGGTGCCGATGGCGAGCATGACCACCATCAGCGGGGTCAGGATGCGCTTGCCGTTCTGCCGGATGAAGAGCTTGGTGCCGTGGTAGCGGTCGGCGACGCCGAACTTCTTCTCGACGGACTTCAGGAGGCGGTTCTCCTCGAAGTCCTCCTCCGACTCGTCGGCACGGGCCTCCTGGATCAGCTTCCAGGCGGTGTAGATCAGGAACGCGCCGAAGATGTAGAAGACCCAGGCGAAGCTGGCAATGATCGCGGCGCCGGCGGCGATGAAGATCGCACGCAGGACCAGTGCGATCAGCACGCCCACGAGCAGCACGCGCTGCTGGAGGTGGGAGGGCACCGCGAACTTCGCCATGATCAGGACGAAGACGAAGAGGTTGTCGACACTGAGCGACTTCTCGGTGATGAAGCCGGCGAAGAACTCGCCGGACGCCTGCGCGTTGCCGAAGAACAGCAGGCCCAGGCCGAAGAGGGCGGCGAGCGCGATCCAGACGACCGTCCAGATGCCCGCTTCCTTGATCGATACGTCGTGGGGCTTGCGGCCGATGAAGAAATCGGCGCCGATGAGGATGCAGAGACCGGCGATGGTCAGCATCCAGAGGGTCAACGAAACGTCCACTACTGCTCACGCCTCCGGCAGATGGCTCAACAAGGTCAGCGTCATCGCTGCCGGAGGTCTCTTCCACCAGCGGGCCCGTGTCCGGGACCCGTGGGCCGACGCCCCGGGGCCAGTCCGGCGGAATTCATTCGAATTCGGTCGGATCCGGCCCGTACTGACGGGAACGCCGCGCAGGAAACAGCGGGAATACTCCCCTCCGCACGTATGAGCTTACGGGAGGATCTAGCAGAGGTAAAGGTTTAACCAAGGACTGGTCACTGATCGGTCAGGCGCGCCGCCCGGTCACCGCCCCTGTCGCCGTCCCCGTCCTCACCCCTGTGACCGCCCCGTCACCGTCCCCGGGCCCGGGCCGTCTCGGTCAGGACCTGGTCGAGGATGGCGCTGCCGCGGGGCGGGAGGGAGGGCTCGAAGGTCCAGGCGTGCCCGACCCACGGGTCCGCGAGGTGGTCGTCCGGCACCGGGGAGAGCCGCATCAGCGACTTCCACAGCGGATCCAGCAGCGGCCCGTACGCCGACGCCTCGTCGCGGTCCGCGACCATCAGCAGGTGTACCCCGACCGACGGGCCCTCGTCGGCGAGGTAGCGCAGCCGGGTGACGGCCCGGTCGTCGAAGCCGTGCGGGAAGTCGTGGACCACCAGCAGCTGCTCGTCGGTGTCGAGGTCGGGCGGCAGGGATTCCGGGGCGCCGCCGCGGACGGCCATCTGGACCAGGTCGACCCGTCGGGTGAGCCGCTCCAGGGTCTCGGTGACCCCCTGCGCGCCCGCGGCGGGCGGCGCCGCCAGCACCCCGGACCGGACCAGCGGCTCCAGGGCGGCGGCACCGGCCCCGGCGGCGTCGATGACGTGGACGGAGAGCCCGCCGCCGGGCTGGACGGCGAGTACCCGGGCGACGTGGGCGACGGCCGTGTCGAGGGCGGCGCGGCGCAGCCGGTCGGTGTCCATGGCCATCGCGGCCTCGGAGCCCGTCCGTCCGTTGTCGATCCACAGGCCGCGCTGCAGGGGGAGCCGGACCAGCATGGGGATGCGCAGGTCGGGCCGCTCGGGCAGGTGCAGGTCGCCCAGGCGCAGCGCCATCGGGCCGTCCTCGTCCGGGGCGGGCACCCGGTGGGCGTGCCAGACCGGGTTGTCCCAGCGGGCGTACGCGCTCGGCAGGGCCGGCTCGACCACCTCCAGCTCGGCGGCGAGCTGAGCCAGGTCCCGGTCGAGGACGGCGCGGGCCTGATCGGCCAGCTCCTCGCGGCGGGCCCGGGCGGCGTCCCGCGCCTCGTTCCCCGCACCGCCGAGGCGGTGGCGGGGGTCGGACAGGGCCTCGTCGAGCTCGCGGTCCATCCGGGAGTCCGCGAACTCGACCGCGCTGCGGTAGGCGGCCACTGCCCGGGCGAGATCCTCGAACATCCCCCAGACCTGGTTGTAGAGCCGCTCGTCCATGGACCAGCCGGTGGCGTCGCCGGCCACCGGGCGGGGCGGCTCACCGGGTCCGGCGGGCGGGGCCTGCGGCGGGGGCGGGGGCGGCTGGGTGCGGGCACGGCGGGGGTGGGTGTAGTCGATTCCGGCCCCGATGGTGGGGGCCTCGCCGCCGTCGTCGGCCGGTGTCGCGGCCGGTGGCGCCGCCGGTGCCGGGGCCGGTGCCCCGGCAGGGGGTCCGGCCGGGGAGCCGGCCGGGGAGCCGGCTGCCCCGGTCGGCGCGGGGCCGGGCGTGCCGGCGTACGGGACGCCGGAGACCGGCACCGGGTCCGGGGCGGCCGGAACTCCGGCCGAGGCGTCCACGAGGGCGGAGAGCTCGGCCGCGGCGCCGCCGGTCAGCCCGTGATCGGCCAGCAGGGCGCCGAGGCCGTCGGCGTAGCCCTGGCCGACGGCCCGGACCTTCCAGGCTCCCTGGCGGCGGTACAGCTCGACGGCCACCACTGCGGACTCGCTGTCCAGTCCGGTCAGGGTGAATTCGGCGAGGCCGGCCCCGCCGGGCTCGCCGATCCGGACGTGCGGTGCCGCGACCGCGCCGAACCTGCCCGGGCCGCCCGGGGGCAGCGCGAGGAGGACGAGGACCCGCTCGGTCCCGGCGGGCACGGCATCGAGGTCCACCGCGAAGCGGTGTCCCGCGGCGGCGGCCCCGGGGACCTCCAGCCCGGACAGGGACCGGGCCCCGGGGTGGGCGAGCGCGCCGGGGCCGGAGAGGCCGCCCTCCTGGTCCCCGAAGGCGGCCAGGGCGAGCACCGGGGTGCCCGCCGTGACCGTGATCTCCACATCGGTCCGGGACAGGGGGTGGTTCTGTCCCCGGACCAGTTCGGCCGTCATCGTGCAGCCCCTCCCCCGTCGTTCTTCCGCGCCGTGCCGTGTCGCCGTGTTGCCGGTGCTGCCGTGCATCCGGTGTCGCTGTACTGCCGGTGCCGGCCCCCCGGGCCCGGTGGTGCCCTGGGGCGGGGTTACCGGTGCCGGGTCAGAGGTGCGGGATGATGGCCGGCAGCAGGTCCTGGAAGGTCCGGCCGTTGGCCGGGTTGCCCAGGGCCGTCATCTTCCAGCCCGCGCCGACCCGGTGCACCTTCGCCATGATCTGCGCGGTGTACTGGCCGCCGCCGTCGAGGGTGTACCGGGCCAGCTCCTGGCCGTTGGCCTCGTCGACGATCCGGCAGAAGGCGTTCTGCACTTCCTGGAAGGTCTGGCCGGTGAAGGAGTTCACCGTGAACACGATCTGGTCGATGTGGACCGGCACCCGGGCCAGGTCGACGAGGATGGCCTCGTCGTCCCCGCCCTGGCCGACGCCGCCGACCAGGTTGTCACCGGTGTGCCGGACGGAGCCGTCGTTGCTCGTCAGGTGCTGGAAGAAGACCACGTCCTGGGGCTCCCGGCCGGCGAACAGCACCGCCGAGGCGTCCAGGTCGATCTCCCGCGTGCGGGACCCGAACAGTCCCCGCCGCTTCGCCGCCTGCCATCCGAGGCCCATCCGGACCGCGCTCAGCGACCCCCCGTCGGACTTCTCGAGGCTGATGGCCTGGCCCTTGGTCATGTTGACCGTCACGCGCTGTCCCCTCTCGTTCGCCACCTACCGGGCCACCCTACTGAAGCCGCGCTCGCTCAGGCGAGGCCAGCCTCCTTCATCTGCCGGAGCTCCTTCTTCAGTTCGCCGACCTCGTCCCGGATCCGGGCCGCCACCTCGAACTGGAGGTCGGCCGCGGCCGCCCGCATCCGCTCGGTCATCTCCTCGATCAGCCCGGCCAGTTCGGCGGCGGGACGGTCGGTGAGCACCTGTTCCGCGGCGCCCTTGCCGCCCTTTGCGGCCTTCCCGCCCTTCCCGCCCTTCGGGGCGTGCGCGGCGAGCGAGGGCACCGGGGCCTTGGCGCCCTTGCCGTCCTTGGACTGCCGGTAGCCGGTGCCCAGGAGCTGCTCGGTGTCGACCTCCTCGCGGGCGATGGTGGCGACGATGTCGTTGATCTTCTTGCGCAGCGGCTGCGGGTCGATGCCGTTCGCCGTGTTGTAGGCGATCTGCTTCTCCCGGCGCCGGTTGGTCTCCTCGATGGCCTTCTCCATCGCCGGGGTCATCTTGTCGGCGTACATGTGGACCTGGCCGGAGACGTTGCGCGCGGCCCGGCCGATGGTCTGGATCAGCGAGGTCCCCGAGCGCAGGAAGCCCTCCTTGTCCGCGTCCAGGATCGCCACCAGGGAGACCTCGGGCAGGTCGAGGCCCTCGCGGAGCAGGTTGATGCCGACCAGTACGTCGTACTCGCCGGCGCGCAGTTCGCGCAGCAGCTCGATCCGGCGCAGGGTGTCCACGTCGCTGTGCAGATAGCGGACCTGGATGCCGAGCTCCAGGAAGTAGTCCGTGAGGTCCTCGGCCATCTTCTTGGTCAGGGTGGTGACCAGGACCCGCTCGTCCTTCTCCACGCGCTGCCGGATCTCGTGCACCAGGTCGTCGATCTGGCCGTCGGTGGGTTTGACGACCACCTCGGGGTCGACCAGCCCGGTCGGGCGGATGATCTGCTCGACGAAGCCGTCCGAGCGGGACAGCTCGTACGGGCCGGGGGTGGCCGACAGGTAGACCGTCTGGCCGATCCGCTTCTGGAACTCCTCCCACTTCAGCGGGCGGTTGTCCAGGGCCGAGGGGAGCCGGAAGCCGTGCTCGACCAGGGTGCGCTTGCGGGAGGCGTCGCCCTCGTACATCGCGCCGATCTGCGGGACGGTGACGTGCGACTCGTCGATGACGAGGAGGAAGTCCTCGGGGAAGTAGTCGATGAGGGTGTTGGGCGCGGACCCCCGCTCGCGGCCGTCCAGGTGCAGTGAGTAGTTCTCGATGCCCGAGCAGGACCCGATCTGCTGCAGCATCTCCAGGTCGTAGGTGGTGCGCATGCGCAGCCGCTGCGCCTCCAGCAGCTTGCCCTGCTTCTCCAGCTCGGTCAGCCGCGCGGCGAGTTCGGTCTCGATGCCGCGGATCGCGCTCTGCATGCGCTCCGGGCCCGCGATGTAGTGGCTGGCGGGGAAGACGTACAGCTGCCGGTCCTCGCTGATCACCTCGCCGGTGAGCGGGTGCAGCGTGGACAGGGCCTCGATCTCGTCCCCGAACATCTCGATGCGGACGGCCAGTTCCTCGTAGACCGGGAAGATCTCGATGGTGTCGCCGCGGACCCGGAAGGTGCCGCGGGTGAAGGCCAGGTCGTTGCGCGTGTACTGGATGTCCACGAAGCGGCGCAGCAGCTGGTCGCGGTCGATCTCCTCGCCCACCACGAGCGGGACCATGCGGTCCACGTACTCCTGCGGGGTGCCGAGGCCGTAGATGCAGGAGACCGAGGCGACCACGACCACGTCGCGCCGGGTGAGCAGCGAGTTCGTCGCGGAGTGGCGGAGCCGCTCCACCTCCTCGTTGATGGAGGAGTCCTTCTCGATGTAGGTGTCCGACTGCGGGACGTACGCCTCGGGCTGGTAGTAGTCGTAGTACGAGACGAAGTACTCGACCGCGTTGTTGGGCAGCAGCTCGCGGAACTCGTTCGCCAGCTGCGCCGCCAGCGTCTTGTTGGGCGCCATCACCAGGGTCGGCCGCTGGAGCCGCTCGATCATCCAGGCCGTGGTCGCCGACTTTCCGGTGCCGGTCGCGCCGAGCAGTACGACGTCCTTCTCGCCGGCCCGGACGCGCTTCTCCAGGTCGTCGATGGCCGTGGGCTGGTCGCCGCTGGGCCGGTAGGGGCTGACGACCTCGAAAGGCGCCACGGTGCGTTGGATCTTCGATACGGGCCGCATGACTCCACCGTACGACCCGCCACTGACACTCAGGCATTTGTGCGGAGGGGTCCGGCCGGACGGTGATCCTCTGGGCCGTTTGTCGTAGTTCGGTGGCGGCCCGTTGATCACCAACCCCATGATCCGGATCAAGTGCAGCAGTCACGTCTGGAGGGGATCGCGCATGTACCTACGACCCGTGGCCGCGGTGGCGACCGCCCTGCTGGGGCTCGCCCTCGCCCTGGCCGGCGGAACCGCCCCCGCCTCCTCCCGGGGCACCGCCGCGGGGACCGGCCCGGCGGGCGCTCCCGCAGCCCGCCCCGCGGCCGGTCCCGCGGGTGGTCCGGCGACCGGGGCGGCGGCCCGGGCCGTTCCGGCACTGCTCCCCGGTCCGGTCCGGCTGCAGGCCGGCGGACCGGCCGGGCTCCAGGGCGGCGTACCCGTCCTCTACGCCCACCGAGGGGCCTCGGCGTACGCCCCGGAGAACACCCTGGCCGCCATCGACCTGGCCGGCCGGATGGGCGTGGACTGGGTCGAGAACGACGTCCAGCGCACCAAGGACGGCGAGCTGGTGGTCATCCACGACGAGAGCCTGGCCCGCACCACGGACGTGGAGGTGCTGTTCCCGGACCGGAGCCCCTGGCGGGTCCAGGACTTCACCGCGGAGGAGATCGCCCGCCTCGACGCGGGCAGCTGGTTCGGGCCCGAGTACGCCGGGGCCCGGGTCCCGACCCTGCACGACTACCTCGACCGGGTGCGCCACAACCGGCAGCGACTGCTCCTGGAGATCAAGAAGCCGGAGCTCTACCCCGGCATCGAGGAGGACACCCTGCGGGTGCTGGACGAGGCGGGCTGGCTCGACGAGCGGCACGTGGAAGAGCTCCTGGTGGTGCAGAGCTTCAGCGCGGACTGCCTGCGGACCGTGCACCGGCTGCGGCCCGACGTGGTCACCGGCTTCCTGGGCACGCCGGCGGTCACGGACCTGGCCGGGTACAGCGAGTTCGCCGACCGGATCAATCCGTGGCACACCACGATCTCGGCCGACTGGGTGTCGGCGGTGCACGGGCTGCTCGGGGCGCACGGGCGGCCGATGGAGATCGACACCTGGATCGTGGACGCGCCGGACGTGGCCCGGAAGGTCCGGGACATGGGGGTGGACGGGATCATCACCAACGCCCCGGACGTGGTCCGGGACGCCCTGGAGGGCGCCTGAGACGAGGGGGCGGGCCGTCCTGTCCGCAGAAGGCGGGCCATCCCGCCCGCAGGGGCGGGGAGCGCTTGTCCACAGGGGGCGGGCGCGGTCGGTGGCGGGCCGTACCGTGGAGGCGTGGACAGCACCGAGCGGCCTCGCGGGCCGCACCTCGAATGGACCGTGGCCGCAAGCGACATCGGTCCGCTCTTCCTGGCCGCGACCGAGGAGGGACTGGTCCGGGTGGAGTTCCATGCCGACGCCGGCCGGCCGGACCTCGCCGGGCCGCTGGTGTCCCGGCTCGGCGCCGACGCGTGGCGCCCGGCCCCGGGCCGGGAGGTCCTCCTCGCCGAGCCGATACGCCAGCTGGCGGCCTACTTCGCCGGGGAGCTGCGGCGCTTCGAGCTGCCGCTGGACTGGCGGCTGTCGGCCGGCTTCAACCGCCTGGTGCTGCGCGAGCTGGCGAGCTCGGTGCCGTACGGCTCGGTCGTCGGATACGGCGAACTGGCCGCGCGCGTCGGACAGCCGGGCGCGGCCCAGGCGGTCGGCGCGGCGATGGGCTCGAACCCGCTCCCGGTGGTCGTGCCGTGCCACCGCGTCGTGGAGAACGACGGCGGCATAGGCGGTTTCGGCGGGGGCGTCGAAACGAAACGCGCCCTCCTCGCCCTGGAGGGCGTCCTCCCCCAACCCCTGTTCTGACCCCGGGCGGCGGATGCGGGCGGCGGCAGCCGGGATCCGTCCCGTTCCGCCGGCCGGGCCATCGCTGCGAGACTGCCGACGTGACCACTGCAGCCGCCCGCGCCCGGAAGACCCCGCCCGTGACGCCCGAAGACCTCCCCCGCCTCCAGCGCCGCACCACCGCCGTCCTCATGGCCAGCCAGGTCATCGGCGGCCTCGGCGTGCCGATCAGCATCGCCCTGGCCCCCGTCCTCGCCACCGAGGTCAGCGGCACGGAGGCGCTGTCCGGGCTGGCCTCCAGCGCCTCCGTGGCCGGCACGGCCCTGCTCTCGCTGCCCCTCGCCGCCCTGATGACCCGCCGCGGCCGCCGGGCCGGCCTGGTCCTGGCCTACCTCATCGGTGCGGCGGGCGCGCTCACCGTGGTCCTGGCCGCCGTGACCTCCGGCTTCGCGCTGCTGCTGCTCGGCATGGCCGCCTTCGGCGCCGCCTCCTCCGCCAACCTCCAGGCCCGGTTCGCCGCCGCCGACCTCGCGGCCCCGGACCACCGGGCCCGTGCGATCTCCACGGTCGTCTGGTCCACCACGCTCGGCGCCGTCCTCGGCCCCAACCTGTCGGCCCCGGCCAGCCGCAGCTTCGAGGGGACTTCCATACCCGGCACGGCGGGCCCCTTCCTGTGGGCCGCCGGCATCTTCCTGATCACCGCCACCCTGGTCGCCGTACTGCTGCGACCCGATCCACTGCTTACCGCCCGCGCCCTGGCCGATCCCGCCGAGCAGTCTGCCGAGGCACGCTCCCTGCGGGCCGGGCTGGAAGCCGTCAAGGCGTCGCCGCGGGCCCGGCTGGCCCTGCTGACCGTCGCGGTCTGCCACACCGCCATGGTGTCGATCATGGTGATGACCCCGCTCGACCTCGGCCACCACGGCGCCTCGCTGGACCTGATCGGGCTGGTGATCAGCGGCCATATCGCGGGCATGTTCGCCTTCTCCCCGGTGTGGGGCTGGCTGGCTGACCGGATCGGCAGGCTGTCCGTGATCGGTCTGGCGGCCGGCCTGCTGAGCCTGGCCGCCCTGCTCGCGGGTACCGCCGGGGATTCGCACGCGCAGTCCGCGGCCGGCCTGTTCCTGCTGGGCCTGGGCTGGTCGGCCGGCCTGGTGGCGGGTTCCGCCCTGCTGACCGACTCCGTTCCGCAGCCCGCCCGCGCCGCCGTCCAGGGCCTCTCGGACCTGACCATGAACACCTCCGCCGGACTGGGCGGCGCGGCGGCCGGCCTGGTCGTGGCGCAGGCCGGCTACGGCTGGCTGAACGTCATCGGGGCCTCCCTGCTGCTCCCGCTGGCGGCCCTGCTCCTGTTCACCGTCCGGTGGCGCCCGGTCACAGGTTGATGTGGTAGGCCTTGCGGAGCGTCTCGTGGACGGTCCACGTGGTCCGGTCGCCCTTGCGCAGCACGCAGGCCGAACCGGGTCCGACCTCCAGCGTCGGGCCGCCCTCCACCTCGACCGTGGCGCGCCCGCTGACCACGACGAACAGTTCGTCCGCCTCGGTGTCGGTGACCACGCCCGGGGTGATCTGCCAGATGCCCCGCACCTGCGTGCCGTCCGCGGACTCCCACAGCACCTTCCCGGTCACCACCGGGCTGCCGGAGACGATCTGGGCGGGGTCGAGCTCCTCGGTCTCCAGCTCGGAGTCCGGGATGTCGGGGACGGCGACGGCGAAGGAGTCGGGCGTGGTGTGATCACTGGTGCTCATGGCGCGTCACCCTAGCCGGGTATCACCACCCGGCAGGGTGGCCATTCCGTCCACGATCGGCGTGCCGGGCACGTCACCCTGTCGATGCCGCCGGCGCTGCGGTGCCCCCGTCGGGCCGACGGCCGGCGTCCCGACTGCTCGTCCGGCTCTTCCGGCTCTTCCGGCTCTTCCGGCTCGTCCGGCTCTTCCGGCTCTTCCGGCTCGTTGACGCTCCGGACCCGGCCGTTCCCGTCCGGTCTCGGCCGTCCCGTGCCGGAGGGCGTTTGGCGGCCGGGCCGCCGTGCCATGGATGGGGACATGCCACAGCACACCGAGATCCCGGTCCTGTCCGAAGAGGTACGCGAGGCGCTGGCCCGGCGGCAGCCGGTCGTGGCGCTGGAGTCGACCATCCTGGCGCACGGTCTGCCACGCCCCCGCAATCTCGCGGTGGGCCTGGAACTGGAGGACCTGGTACGGGCGGAGGGCGCGGTGCCGGCCACCGTCGCGGTGCTCGACGGGATTCCGCGGGCGGGACTGGACAAGGAGCAGCTGGAGCGGATCGCGACCGGGGACGGCGTACGGAAACTGGGCCACCGGGACCTCGCGCCGGCCGTCGCGGCGGGGGTGACGGGCGCGACGACGGTGTCGGCGACGGCCCTGCTGGCCGCCCGGGCGGGGCTGCGGGTCTTCGCGACCGGCGGGCTGGGCGGCGTACACCGGGAATGGGCGCAGACGCAGGACGAGTCGGCGGACCTGCCGCTGCTGGCACGGACCCGGATCACGGTGGTGTGCGCGGGGGTGAAGTCGATCCTGGACGTGCCGGCCACGCTGCAGCGGCTGGAGACCCTGGGGGTGACGGTGCTGGGCTACGGGACGGACCGGTTCCCCGGGTTCTACCTGGCCGATTCGGGGTTGCCGGTGGACTGGACCGTGCGCACTCCGGCGGAGGTGGCCGCGGTGATGGCCGCTCAGGACGCGCTGGGCGGGCCCGCTTCGGCGCTGCTGGTGGCCCAGCCGGTGGCGGAGGCTGAGCAATTGGATCCGGTGCTGCACGACCGGGTACTGGCGGAGGCGCTCGACGCCTGCCGGGAGCGGGGCATCAGCGGGCAGGCGGTCACCCCGTTCCTGCTGGACTTCCTGGTCCGGGCGACCGGTGGTGCCTCCCTGGAGGCCAATCTGGCGGCGGTGCGCGGCAACGTCCGGCTGGGGGCGCGGATCGCGGCGGCATGGGCGGCCCGGTGAGCGGATCCCCGGTGAACGGATCCTCGATGGGCGGATCCTCGATGGGCGGATCCCCTACGGGCGGAATCTCCGCAGACGCGGTCGCGGTCCAGGCCGACGCGGTCCGGGCGGGCGGGGCCCTGGTGGTGGTCGGAGACGTGGTGACCGACGTCGTCGCGGTGCACACCGAACCCCTCGCCCCGGCCACCGACACGGCGGCGCGGATCCGCATCCTGCCGGGCGGCGCGGGGGCGAACGCGGCCTGCTGGGCGGCCCGCGCGGACCCGTCGGCGGGCCGCCGGGGGGCGGAGGTCCGGTTGCTGGCCCGGGTGGGCGCGGAGTGGGCCGGCTGGCACGAGCGGGCACTGGCCGCGGCCGGGGTACGGGCGCACCTGGTGGTCGACCCGGTGGAGCCGACCGGGACGGTGGTGGCGCTCGTCGACAAGGACACCGAGCGGACCTTCCTGACCGACAGCGGGGCCGCGCTGCGGCTGTGCCCGGCGGACTGGATGCCGGCCCTGCTGGACGGGGCGGCCCATCTGCACCTGTCCGGGTACCTGTACTTCGCGGAGGGCAGCCGGGAGCTGGCCGGTCTGGCGCTGGGCTCGGCGCTGGCCCGCGGGGTGCCGGTGAGCGTGGACCCGGCCTCGGCGGGATTCCTGGCGACCGTAGGGGTGAAACGTTTCCTCAAGGCGGCGGACGGTGCTTCCGTCCTGCTGCCGAACGAGGACGAGGCCCGGCTGCTGGCCGGTACGGAGGACGTGGCCGCGGCGGCCGCCGCGCTCAGCCGGCGGTTCCCGCTGGTGGTGGTGACCCGGGGCGCGGCCGGGGCACTGGTGGCCGAGGGCGGCGCGGTGACGGCCGAGGTGCCCGGGGAGCCCGCCCGCGCGGTGGACTCCACGGGCGCGGGCGACGCGTTCACCGGCGGCTTCCTGGCCGCCCGGCTGGCGGGCGCCCCGCCGGTGGCCGCGGCCGGGGCTGGCTGCCGGGCGGGCGCGCTGGCGGTGACCCGGCTGGGCGGCCGGCCCGCGTGAGTCGCGCACCCAGCCGCGCGCGGATCCCGCCCGGACCGTACTCCGCCCTCGCGGGGGCCTACGGGGTGAAGACCTGGTCCAGCTTGTCGACCGCGCCCTTGGCGCCCAGGTGGTAGCGGAACACCAGGCCCTGGTCCGGATGCGCGACCAGCCAGTCGATGAGCTGCTGCAGGGTGACCTTCTGGTTCTCGGTGCTCTCGACGATCGGTGTGACGGCGGTGATCGCGGCGTCGTCGGCGATCGGGAGGAAGGTCTCCTTGCCCACCTCCTCGAAGGGGGCGCCGTCCGAGTCGGGGGTGCCGCAGCCCCAGTTGCCGTACCGGACGATCAGGCTGTGGAACCCGCCCTCGGGCGTGTAGCGGTGGACCGCGATCTCGTCGGGCGAGATCGGCATCCTGTGGTCGCAGCTCGCCCCCGGCGCGGGGGACTTGGGCCCGCCGGCCGGGGTGGCGGTGGCCTTGGGGGCCCGTACGGGCTTGGACAGGGTCGCCGTAGGGGTGGCCTTGGGGGCGGTCGGCACGGACGCGCCCGAAGGCGCTCCGGACGCCGGGACGGGGGCGGAAGCCGAGGCTCCGGCGGAGGCGGAGGCGCCCGTGCCGCCGCCGGCGGACCCGCTGCCGCCGCCCTGGCAGCCGGCCAGCGCCAGGGTGCCGCAGAGGGCCAGGGCCGCCACCGCGGCCCGGCGGGCCCCTCTCCGGGTCAGGGCCCTTCCACCACGTCCACGCATTGCCGTCTCCTTCTGCCGGGCCTTCTGCCCGTACCCGCCGTCGCATCGCCGACGGGCGCACCGGCCGACCGGTACACCCACTCGCCCGCCGAATCGCCCACCGAATCGCCGACGTCACCGTAAGGGATGGAAATCAGCCAGGTCGACGGCCGGATACGGTTCGTCACCGACCCGGAATCGGGCTGTTGCCCGGCACGGACCTCCGGCGGGCCGGGTCAGTCGGCGAGGCCGGTCCAGGCGGGGCGGCGCGGGTCGTCGGCGCGGATCAGCGTGTCCGCGGCCGCGGCCGGACCGGTCTCCGCCTCGTACCGCGCGAACGCGGGGAGCGTCCACCGGTCGGCCTCGGCCGTGCGCCGGGCCAACGCGCCCGGGGAGAGCGCGATGTGCGCGACGAAGTCGAACGGGAACCAGTGGCCCAGCAGCAGCGGGCCGTGCAGGATCACCACGGCGCCCGGCGGGAGTTCGGCGTACGGGCTGCGGGTGGCCCGGTCGGTGACCGGGTCCCAGAGGTCGGGCAGCACCCGGCCGGTGCCGCCCGGTTCCAGCGGGCCGAAGACCTCGCGCCAGAGCGCGGCCGTGTCGTAGCGGCCGCCGAGGTAGGTGTCGACGTCCTCGCGGCCGTGCTCGAACCGGAGCGAGGCGGGCCGCAGGAAGCCCTCGGCGGGGATCACCAGGGACGGACGGCCGCGCAACCGCAGGGCCCCGGCCAGCAGTTCCGCCAGCGGTCCGGTGCCGGCGGCGGGGGCGCCGTCGACGGCCACGCGCAGCCGCCCGCCCTCGGCCTCCCCGCGGTCGAGGCGGTCCGCGAGCCGGCCGGCGATCCGCTCGGCCAGCCCTTCCCAGGTGATCGGTTCCAAGGTCGGCACGGACCCATTGTCAGTGGTGGCCCCTAGCGTTCTTGACGAGGGATCACCGACGGGAACGGGCCGTCGGGCCCGGCCATTGGGGAGAGGTCTGTCATGGCTCGCGAGACCACGTATCTGGAGCTGTCTCAGGACGGCGGCGGCGCCCACAAGTTCTACGAGGTCACCGTGGACGGCACGGACGTGTCGGTGCGGTACGGCCGGATCGGCGCGGCGGGCCAGCTGCAGAGCTCTTCGTTCGCGACGGCCGAGAAGGCACGGGCGGCCGCCGCGAAGAAGATCGGCGAGAAGGTCCGCAAGGGGTACGCGCCGGCCGTCCAGGGACAGCGGGCCGCGCGGGCGGTGACCCGTCGGCAGGTCACCTCGGCACCCTCCACGGCCCGGGCGGTGGCCCCCGTGCTGTGGCGGTTCCGCACCGGCGCCGCGGCGTTCGGCATCCACGTGGACGAGGACCGCTGCTGGGTGGGCAATCAGGACGGGGACGTCTACACACTGAGCCACGGCGGTGAGGTGCTGGCCCGGTATTCGCTGCCGGACGGGGTGAAGTGCCTGGTCGCGGACGAGTTCTGGATCTACGCCGGATGCGACGACGGCACCGTGTACGACCTGTCCGCGAAGGTGCCCTTCGGCGCCTACGACATCGCGCCGGACGTGGACATCTTCTGGCTGGACATCCGTGAGGGCGTGCTCAGCGTGGCCGACGCGGGGGGCGGTCTGACCGTCATCGACCACGAGGAGGAGTTCCAGTGGTCGCGGAAGTCCTCCGGCCGCCACGCGTGGATGGTGCGGGCCGACGAGCACGCCGTGTACCACGGGCACAGCGGGGGCGTGACGGCGTACGCGGCGGACAGCGGGGCCCAGTTGTGGCACACGCCGACCAGGGGCGGGGTGCTGTTCGGCTGGCAGGAGCAGGACTCGGTGTTCGCGGGCACCGGACGGAACGTGGTGCAGCGGCTGTCGAAGGCGACGGGTGCGGACGAGGCGCTGTACCGGTGCGACACGACGGTGTACTCGTGCGCGGCTTCCCCGGACGGCCGGTACGTGTTCGCGGGGGATTCCAGTTCCTCGGTGTACTGCTTCGACGCAGCCGGGAACCGGCTGTGGAAGCTGGGCACCGGCAGCGGTTCGGCGCTGTCCATGCAGTACCTCGACGAGCGGCTGTACCTGGTCACCTCGGACGGCTCGCTGCTGTGCGTGGACGCGAGCGAGTCGGCCATCGCGGCCGCGCAGCAGGGTTCCGTACCGACGGCGGTGGACGTGAAGTCGGCGGCGGCCCTGCCGGTGTACCGGCCGGCGGCGTCGGCCGCCGCGGTGGCCACGGTCCGGGCGGCCGCGGCACCCGCCGGCGGTGTGGTGGTGGAGTGCGTGCAGCAGGGCGGCCGCCTGCGGGTCCAGGTGATCACGGACGGCTTCGAGTCCGGGTGGAACGTGCAGTTCCCCCGAGGCATCCGGGAGGCGGGCGCGCGGTACGTGGTGGACGGGCTGCACGCCTCCACGGGAGGCTTCTACCGGGTGCGCGGGGAGATACGCCGACTGGTCTGAGCAGCGCCCGCGTACGACCGGCCCGGCATGGGTGACCCGGCTGGGGCCGGGGCCGGCACCAGGGCCGGGAGCGGCGTCGGGGCCGGGAAGGGCGTCAGCACCGGGAGGGCGACGGGACATGAACCCGCATCGCCCGGTTTTGGAGACCGGAGCTCTGGTCATTGAGCTACGCCCCTCCCGGCCGGGTCAGCTTGTCATGCCGTGCGGGCCGACGGCCACGGGTTTCCGGCGGGCTGCCCGCCGGCCTTCACGGCGGCCGTGCAGCAGGTCGGGGGCGTCGCGTCCAGGGTCAGCGGCGCGCCCTCCGGGAGGGCGTAGACGACCTGGAGGCGAACGGTTTCTTCACCGTGGTTGGAGCCGATGTGCACGCGGTCGCGACCCGCGGCCTCGACGAACATCGTTCCGGCGGGGCTGACTTCGACGGAGCCGTCGTGCAGGACCCGGGTCAGCGTTCCCGAGCGGACGACCGCCAGGATCGGGACCAAGTGGTAGTGCCATCCGGTGGATTCTCCCGGCCGCAGGGTGAACTCGTCGACCACCGCGTCCGCCGACCACATCATCCTGAGCATCGTCACACGGTAGGACAACCACCAGGAGTATCGGCCTACATGTCGATTCTCCCACCGGTTGCCGTCCGGAGGTGATATAGGGCTCGGCCGGCGGTATCACCTCTCCATGAACCTCGTGGTGTTCGAGTCGCTCAAGCAGATCCACTGCGCGGAGTGCCGGCGCGGCCCGCTGCCGCACCTGCTCCGCGCTTCCGGTGTACCGCGCTGCCTGTACTGCGCCCGCCTCGGGCACCTCGTCTACCTGCCGCGCGGCGATGCCGCGCTCACCCGCCGGGCACGGCTGGGAAGTTCCCAGTCGGCGGTGGTGGTGCGCTTCAACAAGCGGCGCCGCCGTTACGAACGCCAGGGCCTGCTGGTGGAACCGGCCGCGCTGGCGCACGCCGAGCGGACCTGCCGGGCGGACGCCGAGGTCCGGGCCCGGCAGCGGGACCGTGCCCGGCGTCGGCGGGCCGCCGAGGACGTCCGGTTCACGGCGGCCTTCGCGGCGGAGATACTCCGCCTGTTCCCCGGCTGCCCGGCCGACCGCGCGCTGGCCATCGCCACCCACGCCTCCGTGCGCGGCAGCGGGCGGGTGGGCCGCACCGCGGCCGGCCGGGCCCTGGACGAGCCGGCCGTCTCGGTCGCCGTGCGGGCGGCTGTCCGGCACGACGACACCGAGTACGACCAGCTCCTGTTGGCCGGAGTGCCCCGGTTCCGTGCCCGGGCCCGACTGGCGCCCCGGATCGACGCGATCCTGGACGCCTGGCGCGATCCCCCCGTTACGGGGTCGGGCTGACCCGGAACCGGCGGTACATCAGCGCACCGCCGAGCAGCAGCGCACCGCCGGCGGGGGCCAGGTAGCCGACCCCTTCGGCGCCGGTGTGCGCGAGCGAGGAACCGGCGGGACGGACCGGCTCCGGCGGCGCCGGCGGGATCACGGGGGGCTTCGCGGGAGGCGTCACGACCTTGACCGGCGGCGTCTTGGGCGGCACCACCGGCGGACGCACCGGCTCCGGCTTGACGGGCGTGGTGACGTTCACGGACTCGTTCCCGAACACGGGATTGCCCACGCCGACCACGTTCACCGAGTTGCCGCTGATGTTGACCGGCAGCCGTACGGGCAGCTGGATGTTGTTGCCCGTGATCACACCGGGGGAATCCTTGGCGGTTCCCCCGGCGTGGGCTCCGCCGGCCCGCCCGTTCGTACTGCCGGCGTCGCCCGGACGGGAGGACCCGGACGCGGATCCGTCCGCGTTGGCGCACCGGTTGCCGGCGGCGGGATTGAGGAGCCCGACCACGCTCACGGTGTTGCCGCACAGGTTCACCGGCGCGTTCACGGGAAGTTGCACCAGATTCCCCGCCAGCAGCCCTGGCGACCCCTCGGTCTTGCCTCCGGCCTCCGCGTCGGCGAAAGCGAATCCGCCGGCTCCGACCGAGACCGCACCACTGACGACGACCGCCGCGATCAAGCCATTCCGACGACCCTGACGCATGTGTTTTCCTGCCTTCGGTGAAGTTCGCGGGCGTTCACCCGCACCGAAAACAACGCTCTGAACCCGAATGGGTTATATGGCCGGTACGCAATTCACTCCATCGTGTACAGGGCCGGGCCTACTTCATGACTGGACGCCGGACGTCGTCACCGCAGGGCTGACAGGGGGTCGGGAGACGGGGGGCCGGAGGGCCACCAGTCGTCTTCGGCGGGGCGGGACTCGTACGGGTACCAGAGGTTGTCACGGCCCAGGCGGAGTTGGCGGGTGGTGGAGGTCAGCCGGTTGCGGTGGGGGCGGAAGGAACCGAGTCCCGCGGCGAGCAGGGCCGGGCGAGCCCGGTCGAAGGGGCCGGCGGGCGGGTCCCAGGGGGTTTCGAGGACGGCGAGGGCGAGCGGGCCGCCCTGGCGCCAGGCCGCTGCCGCGCGGGCCAGGTCGGTGGTGGTGCGGCCGGTGGCGCGGGCCAGGTCGCGGTAGAGGCGCCGGGCCGTTCCGGTGAGTCCGGCCGTGGGGTGCGCGGAGGCGAGCCGGACCGCGTCCTGCCACAGGTCCAGTCCGGCGATCGGGTCCGTCCCGGTGGTGAGGAAGGCGTGGGCGCGGGCCGCCGCGTCCGTCGCGAGCTGGTCGAGGACGAGGGGGTCCGGGGCGGCCGGGTCCGCGGGGCACGCCGGGGGCGTCCCGACGGCGTCGGGCGGGCCGGGCGGCGCGGGCAGCGGGGCCAGGACCCGGGCGAGCGCCGTACGGGCCGGGACTCCGGGGAAGTCCGGTGCCGCAGAGGGTTGTTCGCGGGCGGCGTGGGCGGCGTTGCGGCGGGTGAGCTCCTCCAGCAGCTCCCGTTCGCCCCGGCCGCGCAGCAGCAGGACCACGAAGGGGTCCTCGTCGACCAGCCGGGCGGCGCGGAAGCAGAGGGCCGCGGCGTGCTTGCACGGAGGCCGGCCGGTGTCCGGGCAGGAACAGCGCGGGAGGAGGTCTCCGGTGCCGGGCAGGATCCGGTCGGCGAGGGAACGGGGGACCTCCCGTTCCACCAGTGCGGCCAGCGCAGCGGGATCCGCGGCGAGCGAGTCGAGCAGGTCGTCCCACTCGGTCTCGGTGAACTCGGTGAGCACCAGCTCCGTGCGGTAGGGGCGGGGACGGCTCCCCCGGACGTAGGCCACCAGCCGTCCGGGCGTGACGGTGATCGCGTCGACCTGTCCGGAGGCGGCGTAGGCGCGGCCCCGCCCCAGCCGGGCGGAGTCCGCGAGCTGCTCCAGCGCTCCCGTCCAGGCGCGGCCCCACCAGGTGGTGGGCTCGGCGCCCGGCGGCACGGAGCCGAAGGTCCGGCGGCGGTCTTCCCGCGCGGTGATCACGAGGGCCTCCGCAGGGAGACGAGGTCGGCCAGTTCGCGGTCGGTCAGTTCGGTCAGCGCGGTCTCGCCCGAGCCGAGGACGGCGTCGGCCAGTGCCCGCTTGGCTTCGAGGAGTTCGGCGATGCGGTCTTCGACGGTGCCTTCGGCGATGATGCGGTGGACCTGGACGGGCTGGGTCTGGCCGATGCGGTAGGCGCGGTCGGTGGC
>NZ_JBFBGR010000019.1:0-158355 GCF_040684755.1 Streptomyces sp. NPDC089799
CTCAGCGCGTGACCCGCCAACGAGAACGGGTGGCACAGCATGAGCTGTGCCACCCGTTCTCAGGCAAGGGCAAGGTCTTCCGGGACGTACTGAAAACCAGAGGAAGGAGCGCTTCTCCCGATCGGCTTCGGGGCCGCCCCAGGGCAGCTCGACCTCAACAGCCGGATGCCGGAAGGGTGTTCAACCCTGGTTGCCCAGCGGCATGTCGGCTGCTGCGAACCGCGGCTGTCCGGGCTTAGCGAGCCCGGTCGGCGGCCGTGGGTAGACACACCGAAGCTCAGTAGCACGCACCCCACGGTGCTGCAAGTTTCCGCAGTTCAGCAGCGGGAGGGACGATCTGCAGAGGATCCGTCGGCACTGCACAGGAATGGGAGGCTGCGGCGACCTTCGCCCATGTGCTCACGCTGCGGTTTCGTAGAGCGACCGGCGAACCACGGTGTAACCGTCAGGAAGCTCGTTCCCTGTCAGTTCCTTGTACCTCGCCCTGGCCTCCTCACTGGCCTGCTGACCGGCGGGGAGCCTCCGCAGGAAAGGGTGGGCGCTTGACCTTGCCACCGGTGGCAGGGTTCGACGATGGCCGCATGAACGCCAACTCCAGGGTCATCGCCAACTCCAGGGTCATCGCCGTCACCGGGGCCGGTACCGGGATCGGCCGCGCCACCGCCCGTGCCTTCGCCGCCGAAGGCGCGCACGTCGTCGCGATCGGACGACGGCCCGGACCGCTCGAAGAGACCGCTTCGGGCCGGGGGCTCATCACACCCCTGGTCGCCGACATCACCGCCGAGGACGGGCCGGAAGAGATCATGCGGGCCGTCCGGGACCTGCACGGCGGCCGGCTGGACGTGCTGGTCAACAACGCGGGCATCGTGCACGGCGGCGCCCTCGGCACGCTGACACCGGAACGGATCACGGCCCAGCTGGCCACCAACCTCGTCGCACCCACCCTGCTCGCCCAGGCCGCACTGCCGCTCCTGGAGACCGCGGGCGGGGTGATCGTCAACGTCAGTACGTCGGTCGGGCAGCGCGCATGGCCCGGCAGCTCGGTCTACGCCGCCACCAAGGCCGCCCTGGACCTGCTGACCCGCAGCTGGGCCGTCGAACTGGCACCCCGCGGGATCCGGGTCGTGGCCGTCGCCCCCGGCGCGATCGACACCCCCATCGGCGTCCACCAGGGCCTGACCCCCGAGCGGATGGCGGCGGTGCGGGAGTGGCAGCTGGCGCACACCCCGCTGGGCCGCATCGGCCGACCGGAGGAGGTAGCGTGGGCGATCACCCAACTCGCCGCGCCGGCAGCGTCGTTCGTCACCGGAGTGGTGCTCCCCGTCGACGGCGGAGCGGTCGTGGCGTGAGCGGGCCGGAAGGCGGGGCGCAACGGAACGCACGAAGTGAGCGGAACGGATGGAACGGGTGGAACAGGCGGAACGGAAGGGAACGGGACGAGATGCGGATCGGTGAACTCGCCAGGGCGACGGACACCAGCGCCCGCGCGCTGCGCCACTACGAGCAGGCCGGCCTGATCTCCTCCGACCGGGCCGCGAACGGCTACCGCGTCTACGACGAGCGCGCGGTCGTACGGGTCCGCAACATCCGCCGCTTCCTCACCGCCGGCCTCACCCTGGACGACGTACGGGTGTTCCTCCCGTGCCTGGACGGCGACGTGGCCGCGGCGCCGCCCTCCGAGAAGGGTCTCCAGGTCGCCCGGGACCGCCTCGCGGTCATCGACGAGCGCATCGCCGCCCAGACCGAGGCCCGCGACCGCCTGGAGGCGGCCCTCCGGGCGGCAGGGCCCGCACAGGGCCCGGAATTCCCCTGATGATGTGATCACCCGTCGGTCTGTGATCATCTATCGGTCATGACCGGCCGCGCGAGCGGCAGCCCGGGCAGGAGCCGGCCACCGCCGTCCGTCCCCTTCCGGACACCTGTCAGGGCGTCGACCGCGCGCCCATGTGGAGTGCCCAGTGAACGGATCCGCCGTCTTCGTCATGCCGTACCACGGCGACGGGAACGCCTCCGCGGAGTATCTGGCGGAGTCCGTCGCCAGTCTCCACGCCCAGACCGACCCCGGCTGGCGCCTGGTCGTCGTCGACGACGCGAGCCCCCGCCCCCGGGACCGGCAGCGGCTGTGGGACCTGCGCGACGCCGCCCCGGACCGGATACACGTCATCCGGCGGGAGACCAACCGCGGTCAGGGGGCGTGCCGCAACACCGGCGTCCGCTGGGCCGCCGACCAGGGCGCCGAGATCGTGCTGTTCCAGGACGCCGACGACCTCGCCCACCCGCGCCGGCTCGAACTCACCCGCCGCGCCTTCGCCGACCGCCCCGGAGCGGACTTCGTGTACTCCCCGTTCTCCGTCGTCGACGAACACGGCCACGAGGTCCCCGAGGACACCCTGACCCCCTCCGTACGCGAGATCCTCCACTCCCACCGGCACGCCCCGGTCGAGGGGGCCGACGCCTGGATCCGCATCGGCACCGAGACCGGTTACACCACGCTGACCTCCACCGTCTCCGTACGTACGGCCCTGGCCGTGCGGCACCCCTTCCCCGAGGTCCGCGGTTCCGAGGACGCCCACACCTGGCTGCGGATGTCCGCCGGCGGCACCGGCTTCGCGTACCTCCCGGACGTCCCGGCCCGTTATCGCATCCCCCAGCAGGCCCGCGGTTCCTCCGACCGTGACCGGATCGGTGCCGACTACTACCGCCGGAAGGCCGAGGTCGACAGCGACGGCTTCCGGCAGGCCATGTCCATCGCCCTGCGCCGCGGCAGCATCGGCCACGACGACGTCCCCCGCCTCACCCACGCCTTCCGCCGCCGCCTCGCCCTCACCCTCGCCCGCGAGGGCCGCCACGACCTCGCGGCCGAAGTCCTCCCGGTCTGAGCAGGTCGGGCGGGGCCCGAAGCGCCGGGGCGACCGGCTTCCACTGTTGGGGTGAGGAGGTAACGATCCCTCATCCACAGGGGGTTCTGGCCGTGTCTCCGGCAGCGGAAGCATGCCGCTGACCGGCGGGAACGCCGGGCACCCCAAGAGGAGGTACAGCCATGGCCATCACGACGGCGACGATCGCCGCAGAGCTGGAAGCGGCGAGCAAGGTCGGCGACCCCAAGGCCGACGAGCTCGTGTCGGACCTGATCGACCACAAGGAGATCGACGGGGTCAACGCCCTGTTCCGCACCATCGGCACCATCAAGCCCGGGATGGACACCTCCGGGCTGCCCCAGCGGCTCGCCGCCTTCCTCCAGGAGGCGGCCGCCCCGCCGCCGGACTGGTCGGACGCCGACGTCAAGGCCGCGGAGTCCTTCTTCGCGCACCACCACGGCGAGGTGTCCATGCTCCAGGGCACCGTCGGCCTGATCGGCACCTACCTCTCCCCGACCGGGGCCTTCACCCTCCGCTCCACCGGCCGCCTCGGCGGTGTCGACGGCCCCGGCCGCCGCCTGTCGCAGTCCTCGCGCCTCTTCCTCGACATGGGCAACAAGAACGTCATGCGCGACGGCACGCTCGCGGCCAACGTCACCAAGGTCCGCCTCGTGCACGCCTCCGTACGCCAGCTCCACAAGAAGAGCGGTGAGTGGGACTACGCCAAGTGGGGCGAGCCGGTCTCCCAGAAGTACACGACCGGTGCCGCCTGCGTCTTCTCCACCCAGATCCTGCAGGCCATGGACCGCCTCGGGATCGACGTCTCCAAGGACGACGCCAAGGGCTTCATGTGTGCCTGGCACTACGTCAACCACTACCTGGGCACCCCCGACAAGTGGCTGCTGCCCAAGGACCCCGAGCTGGTCAAGGCCGTGTGGAACCAGGAGCGCGACAAGGAGTGGTCCAAGACCGACGACGGCGTCTTCATGACCAAGCAGGCCGTCGACTTCTACCGGAAGTTCTACCCGCCGGGCGCCCACGACGCGTTCATCGCGATGGTCCGCCACGCACTGAGCGACAAGTACGCCGACATGGCCGGCCTGCCCAAGAGCGTCCTCGGCGCCGCCGCCGGCCCCCTCTCGGCGGGCAGCGGCCTGGTCAGCGGCGTCGGCGGGGGCATGCTCGGAGGCACCGCGCAGAAGGCCACGGGCGTCAACCCGTACAAGGAGATCATCGGCATCGCCTCCAAGGGCTTCAACGAGGTCCAGAAGTTCGCCCTGACCCACGACCAGGACGACCAGCCCCAGATGCACCAGGAACTCGGGGACAGCCGCTGATCCGGACGCGGCCTGCCGGACCGGGGACACGGGCCCGGTCCGGCGCGCCGCCGCGGACGGCCGAAACCCGACGTAGGCGGCCGGTGCCGGTCCGGTCCGGCGCTATGTTGTGCGGCGTGGACGAGAAGGAACTCCTCAAACGGGCCGACGGACCGGTGACCCGCAGCCGCCTCGTACGGGACCTGCAGGTGCTGGGCGTCCGCCACGGTGACACCGTCATGGTCCACACCCGGATGTCGGCCATCGGCTTCGTCCCGGGCGGTACCCGGACCGTCATCGAGGCCCTCGCGGACGCCGTCGGCGACACCGGCACGCTGATGGCCTACTGCGGCTGGAACGACGCCCCGCCCTACGACCTCGCCGACTGGCCCGAGGAGTGGCAGGAGCCGGCCCGCGCCGAATGGCCCGCGTACGACCCGCTGCTCAGCGAGGCGGACCACGGCGTCGGCCGGCTGCCCGAGGCACTGCGGCAGTGGCCGGGCGCCGTACGCAGCCGCCACCCCGACGCCGGCTGCGTCGCCGTGGGGCCGGCCGCACACCGGCTGACCGACGACCACCCGTGGGACGACCCGCACGGCCCCGGCAGCCCGCTCGCCCGGCTCACCGAGGCCGGCGGCCGGGTCCTGCTGCTCGGCGCCCCCCTCGACACCCTGACCCTGCTGCACCACGCCGAGGCCCTCGCCGAAGCACCCGGCAAGCGGTACGTCACGTACGAGCAGCCGATCACGGTCGACGGGAAGCGGGTGTGGCGGCGCTTCCGGGACGTCGACACCGAGACCGAGGCGTTCGACTACGGGCGGGCCGTCCCCGCGGGCGTGTGGCCGTTCACCGTCATCGCGGGGGACATGCTCGCCGCCGGTTTCGGCCGTACCGGCACGGTGGGCGCCGCCCCCAGCCACCTCTTCGAGGCGCCGGACGTGGTCCGGTTCGGGGTCGACTGGATCGAGAGCCGCCTCGGGTCGCCGGCAGTGGTCACCGACTGAACCGGTCCTGTTCCCTCCCCCCTGTTCCGTCCCGTCCCGTCCCGTCCCCTTCCCCGGACTGCGGGAAGGGGACGGGGTGAGCGCCGGGTACCCCCTCGGGTACCCGGCGCCGACGTCTCGGGGCGCGCCTGCTCAGGCCGCCGTCGCGCCGCCCACGCCCGGCTTCGTACGGATGTCCCGGCGCAGCCGGCCGCCCGCCGAGGCCACCGCGGCCGCCAGCGGTTCCTCCTGCGCGGGTCCGGCGCCGTACGGCACCACCTCCAGGCCCGCCACCAGGTCCGCCAGCAGGCCGGCGTCCGCCAGGACATCGGCGTACCGGTGCGCGAGGAACTGCCGGCACCGGCGGTGCACCGCCGGTCCGTCGAGCACACGGCGGGCGGTCTCCGCCGCGTTGTCCGCCGTGACCACCAGCCAGGGCGCGCGCACCGGCAGCAGCACGTCCCCGGCCGGCCCGTCCGCGAAGGCCCGCACGGCCGCGTCCCGGACGTCCCCCCGCGGCAGCAGCGCCGCCGCCAGTACGTCGGCCCAGCCCGGCAGTTCCGGCCCGCTCAGGGCCGCCACCGCAGCCTCCGGGAACCGTGCGGCCACCAGCAGGGCGAGCTGCTGCACGGCGTTGTGCGCGCCGATCCAGTCCGCAGGATCCGCCGTGCCGGCCAGCCGCCGCCACGCCGCGTCCAGCCGCGCCACCGCGCCCTCCGGGCCGTCCGGGCCCGCGGCCGAGGCCGCCACCACCTCGGCACGGATCCGCCCGTCGGTGCAGAGCATGCCGATCGCGGTGCCCAGCGGCAGCGTCTCCAGCGTCTCGAACAGGTCGGCGTCCTCGTACGCCAGCCGGTAGCCCACCAGCGCGCGGAAGACCTCCGCCCACTCCGGCTCCAGGAACTCCCCGCCGAGGCCGGCGACGTCCCCGGCCGGCACGTACGAGAAGTCGTACGAGCCGTCGAACAGGGTGCGGAACACGCCGAGCGCCAGCCGCATCCCCTCCGCCGCGAACCGCTCCCCGCCCGCCGGGCGGGCCTCCACCCGCAGCGTCCAGGTGCCGGCCATCCGCACCCGCTCGCAGCGGAACTCCAGCTCCGGGAACCAGTCGCCGCAGCGTTCCAGCAGCACCGTCAGGCCCGTCAGCCGGCCCGCGTCGGCCTCGGTGACGTCCGGCGGCTCCGTCCACTCGCCCTCCACCCGGTCGGGGCGGAACATCAGGCTCGCCTTGTGGATGCCGAGCGGGACGTCCAGCTCGACCGCGTCCCGGGTGAAGCGCAGCAGCTTGTTGCCGCCGGGCCCGAACCGGTCCGACAGCCGCTGGAGTTCGCGGACGCCCGACGGCGCCCGCTCGGCGGGGTAGCGGGCGGTGCGGGACAGCAGCCACTGGTGCAGCGCGTTGTGCAGCTGGTGCGGATTGCCCGGTCCTTCGCCTTCACCTCCGCCATCCTCACCGCCTTCGCCTTCGCCTTCGTCTTCTCCATCGCCTTCGGCATCGTCTTCGCCGCTGCCGGCGACCGGCTCGCCCGCGGCGGCCAGTTCCAGCAGCCGGCCCCAGGTGAGCTCCTCCTCCAGCACGAAGTCCTCCGGTACCGGCAGGGCGCGCCAGGCGCGGACCCAGGCGCCGAAGCCGGCGACCGACTGCTCCTCCTCGGGCGACAGGCCGTACTCGTCGGCCAGCGCCAGCCAGGCGTCGAGGACGTCCAGATAGGCCCGGTAGGCGGCCGGTTCCGGGCGGTCCACCAGGTCCAGCAGCAGCCGCTTGAGGGTGCTGTCGTACGCCTCGATCAGATCGCTGCGGGTCAGGTCCAGCAGGACCGCGTTCCCGTCGGAACCGGTCCCGCCCTCCTGCCACGCCGGAGCGCCCGCGTACGCCCGGTAGGCATCGTTCAGGGCGTGTCCGCGCCGGGCCGCGTCGCCCGCGTCGGCCGCCGAGAGGTCGACCCGGCACCGCTCGACGGCCAGGTACAGCGCGGCGAAGGCGGGGTCGGCGGCGGCCATGGCGAGCAGCCGGTGGATCTCGGCGGGAGGAGCGGAGGAGCGGGCGGCGAAGCGGCACAGTTCCTCCGTCCTCGCCGGGTCGCCGGTCGGCAGGGCGGCCACCGTACGGGCGATCACCTCGTCCCGCTCGGCCGCGTCGTACACGTCCAGCGCGTGTAGGGACGCCGCGAGCGACTCCACCGCCCCGAGCAGTGCGAGTGCCGCCTCCGCCCCCGAGCCGTCGTGCGTGCCGTGCGTGCCGTGCGTGCCGTGCGTGCCCTGAGTGTCGTCCCCGTCGTACGTCCCTCCGGCCGTGCCCGCCAGGGCGAGCACGCGGGGGAGTGCCGCCGCCAGTGCCCGGTCCGACAGCGTCGCCGTGTCCTCCAGCCGGGCCAGTGCCACCGGCAGCCGCAGGTCGGCGGCGCCCGCGACGGCCGTGCCGAGCGCGCCGGGCGGGGCCGTCCGGGCACAGCGGGGCAGCACGGCCGCGACGGCGTCGGCGTCGGCGGACCGGGCGGCGACGAGCCCCCGTACATAGCCGCCGGCCGCGTCCGGCACGAGCTCCGCCACCCGTGCGGCGGGCACCCCGCCCGCCAGGAGGGCCTCGGCCGTACGGGCGGTGAAGGCGGGCGAGGCCACCTCGGCCCCGTCCCGGACGAACACGTCCTCCGCCGGGCGGAAGCTGTCCAGCACGATCCGGTCCCGGACCCGCGACGGCAGGTGCGGCAGCCCGTACAGCCCCGTGACCCCCGGCATCAGCGCCGGGCCGGGCGGCACGCCGTCCGCGAGTACCGCGGCGGCCGCCCCCGCGCAGTCCTCCCGGGTGAACAGCAGCCGGCAGCCCCGCGGCACCGCCGACATCCGCCGCGTCCCGACCACCACCGCCGGCGGCCGGCCGGTGCCGAAGTGGCACTCCTGCGTCCACGGGTCGGCCAGGGCGTACGACGCGGTCTCCGGGACGTCCTCGGGACGGCCGCGCAGCACCGCGACCCCGTGCTGGCGGAACATCACCGCCGCGTGCTCCGCCGGGCTGCCCCGCTCCACCAGCACGTGCCCGAGCCGTTCCCGCTGCTCCGGCTCCATCAGCAGGTAGCGGCTCCAGGCGTCCTCCAGCCGCACCGACGTCAGGAACGACGTGGCCCGCACCCGGCGCGGCGGCACGAGGATGTCGACGGGCGCGGTCACACAGGCCGCCCGCCAGGCCTCCCGGCACTCCTCGGTGAGCACGTCCACCGTGGGCTCCGGCTCGTACGCGGCGGCCGGCCTGACCTGGACCAGCGTGGACCGTACGGTCTCCACCCGGCGCAGTACGGACCCCCGCCACAGGACGGTGCCGGGGACGCCGGTCAGCCAGGCGAGGCTGTTGTCGCCGTCGGCGGTCTTCTGCGCCGACGCGAAGCCGAAGCCGAGGGACAGCTGGCCCACCAGCCGCCCGTCCGCGGTGAGTTCGGTCAGACCGGTGACGGACACCGTGCCCGCATCGGTCTCCAGGACCCACTCCGAGTCCAGCCGGGGCATGCCGAACCGCTCGTGCAGCCGGACCAGCAGCCCGGCCAGCGCGTCCACGTCCGCCGGGGCGGGCAGCGGGGTCTCCACGGCCGCCACGGGAGGCCCGTCACCGGAGGCCGTCGTGTCGACGAGCGGCTGTACGAAGGCGGCGATGGGCGACGGACGGTAGGCCGGGTCGGTCAGCCGCTGCTGGGCGACCGCGTGCTCGCCGTACCCGCTGAACACGACCGCGGCGACCGTGGCGTACAGGTCCTCGGGGCGCACGCAGACCAGGCTCTCGTAGCCGCCCGCGTTGACGTTCTCGTCCTGGTCCTCCTCCCCCGAACTGCGGACGATCCACGGCGCGTCACCGCAGACCTCGCGCAGCTCCCCGGCGAGCGCGGGGAGCCGGTCCCGGAGGAACGCCGCGTAGCCGGCGACGAGTTCCTCCTGTGCCGGTTCGCCCGCGGTCTCCTCCTCGCCTTCCTCCTCGCCTTCCTCCTCGCCTTTCTTCGTGCCTTCCTTCGTGCCTTCCTTGGCGAGGAATTCGTGTGCGTCGGCCGGATCGAGCGGATGCACGGGAAGGGCCACCGCCGTGAATTCGGGATCCCGGTACAGGGAGAGGAGGCGGGCGCATTTGGCCCCGTACTTCTCCGTTTCCCATAAGGCTTCCCGCTGTCGTTCCTGAGCTTCACCCATTACCGTCGCCTGTTCTGTTCCGTGTGTGCCGCGGATTTCGCTGTGGGTACGGCCCTCCGGGCCGGACGGGCCCGGAGGGCCGGGAATTCAGTCGTCGAGCAGCCGCGCCAGCAGCTCCTCGGTCGTGGCCCGGTCCCGTCCGGTGTCCCGCAGGCCGTCCAGCACGTTCCAGGCGACGCGGTACCGGCCCGCCTCGTCGACCGGCGCCGTACCGGCGTGCCGGGCGAGCCGCCCGCACACCCGGGTGAACCGTTCCTCGGCGTCCGCCAGCACCTCGTCGTCGAAGGCCGCGGAGACCGCCTGGTTGTCGCCCGCGTAGAAGAGCAGGCCCTCGGCGTCCGACGCCCGGTGGAAGTCGTCCTCCAGCTCCTCCGTGGCCGGCACGAACTGGAAGAACGTGCCGTCTCCGGCGATCTCGACGGGCAGCGAGGCGTCCGCGAGGGCCTTGCGGGCGTGCCGCAGGAAGCGGTCACCCACCTCGCGCGCGATGCGCTGCGGCTCCCCGGTGGCGACCCGGGCCAGCGCCGCGTCCGCCGCCGCCAGGATCGTCGGTTCGAAGAAGGAGGTGAACGACACCTCCTTCAGCGGCCGCAGCAGCCTGCGCGAACCGCCGACCGCGGAGACGGCGTGCCCGTTCGCCATGCCCTTGGCCACCGTCCACACGTCCGGCGCCAGCAGCTCCGCCGTCGACAGCCCGGGCCCGTACCGCAGCCCCACCTTGACCTCGTCCGCGATGACGACGACCCCGGCCGCCGTGCACAGCCGGCGCACCTCCCGGTACCACTCGGGCGACAGGTGCATGTGGTCGGGGGACACCACGACCGCCGCGACCCGCTCCGGCTTCGCCAGCAGCTCCGCGAGCAGCCCGAGGTCGTAGAAGAAGTCCACCACCCCGTCCGCGTTGGGCTCCAGCAGCGCCGGCGACGGGTACCACATCGGGTCGTAGCCGTGGTAGCCGCAGCTCAGCAGCAGGGGCCGGCCGGTCGACTCGCGCACCGCCAGCACGGCAGCCCGCACCGCCGCCGTCCCGGACCGGAAGAGGCCGACCACCTCGCCGCCGCACAGCGCGTGCAGCCGTTCCAGTACGGAGTCCACGCGCGGGCTCCAGCCGGTGGCCGAGCCGAAGGCGCCGGTCGCCGCCCGCGCCACGGCCTCCGCGATGTCCGGGTCGCCGTGCCCCAGCAGAACCGAACCGCGCGCATTGTCGAAATCGATCCACTGGAATCCGGATTCATCGACGAGGCGGGCACCGGAAGCCGAAGTGAAAACCCTCGGACGGCGGTCCGCGTCACGCGGGCAGGTGGGGAATTCGGCCAGCAGTGAGGAATTTTCCGTCATTGTTCACCTCGTGGGAAAGAGTTGTGTTGAAAGGGAATTGGGGCGGGCGCAGAGTGGCGAAACGGGGGTCGGCCGCCGAAGCGCCGGCCGCGGACGTGCCGGCCGTCGAAGTGCCGGCCGCCGGAAATCCGCGGTTCCCGTTCCTCGGAAGGAATGCACGTGATCACATCCGACGTGGCGCTGCCCGCCCTGCACCGGGCCTTCGTGGACACGGCCCGGCGGGACGGGAGCGCGGCGGCCCTGCACGCCTGCGCCTGTTTCGCCGAGCAGTCGTTCTCCGACGCCGCCGCGGCACGGGCTCGGGTGCCGGGCCCGCCGAACCTCCCCGGCCCGCCGAACCTGCCGGACCCGTGGGAGCTGCGCGCGCTGTGCACCGAGCTCGCCCGTGAGACCGCGGCCGCCCCCGGGGCACCGGCCCGCGATGCCGACACCCGCCTCCGCACCGTGGAGCGGGCCCTGCACCTGGCCACCGGGGCGGTGCACGACCTGTGGCGTTCCGCCGACGCGCACCGCGACCCGGTCACCGCCGCCCTGCTGCGGCACGCCACCGACTGGAAGACCCCGGAGTGCCACGGCTACGACCTCGCCGACCCCGAACTCTGCCTCGACCGGGCCGCCGAGTGGCTGACCGGGACGGACCCGGCCCGGCCCGTCCTCGTGGTGGCCGTCCGTACCGGCGGGTCCTACCTCGCGCCCTTCTGGCAGGCCGCCGCCGAGGACGCCGGCCGCGCCGCCGGCCCCTGGCACAGCCTCCGGCCGGTCCGCGGCACGGACGGCATCACCCTGCCCGCGGCCGAACTCGCCGCGCTCCCGCAGGTGCTGCCGCCCGGCACGACCGTCGTCCTCGTGGACGACCAGCCGGACACCGGCGCCACCGCCCTGGCCGTACGCGACCGCCTCGCCGCCCTCCTGCCCGGGGCGCCCGGCTTCGTCCTCGCCGCACCGGGCCGGATCTACGACCTCGCCGGCCCCGCGGTGCGCCTGACCGTCGAACGACCGCCCGTACGCACCGGAGAGCCCCGGCTGTGGCAGCTCACCGGGCCCGCCGGTACCGGGGACGGCCCCGGTACCGGCAGCACCGACCGGCTCGTCGAGCGCGCCCGCAGGACCGGAGTGCCCCTGCGGGACGGCACCGCCTACCGGGCGGAGCCGTTCCGCGGAACCTTCACCACCGTGTACGGCACCCCGCCCGCCGCCACGCCCGCCACCGGTGCGGAGGAGGGCGCGCCCCGCCGGATCGACCCGCGCCGCCGACCCTTCACCCTGATGCCGGTCGGAACCGCAGGACACGGCGGGCCCGCGTACCACTTCCGGTTCATCGGCACCGGCACGCACGGCCTGCACTGCGCCCGCACCCTCCGGGCCATGGGCGGGCTCCTCCCCGCCGGCACCGTCTTCGCCGACGGATACCTGGTGACCCCGCACGAGCCCGACCTGCGCCCGCTGCGCGAGGCGCTGCCCGCACTCACCGGGGCCGAGCGGCGCCGGGTCCTCGACGAGGTGGCCCGCTCCTGGCAACGGCTGGGCGAACTCGGCGAGCTGGGCCGACCGGGCCCGCAGGCCGTCTACGACCCGAGGGAGCGCCTCGCCACCGCCCTGCGCCGGCTGCGCGACCGCACCGGCCGCCCGCTGCCGGTGGACGCGAACTGGCTCGCCCGCCGGGTACCCGACCGCGCGCCGGTCGGCGGCACCGGCGGCGTACTGTTCCGCACCCCGCTGCCCTACGGGCACGCCCACTGGCACTGGCAGCTGGCCGGAACGGAGCTGCGGAGGTTCGGGCTGGACTGGATCTGGGGCGGGGGCGGCTGCCTGGAGAGCGAGATCGCCTCGTTCCTCGTCGAGAACCGGCTCGACGGGCCCGCCCGCGACCTGCTGCGCGAGGCGGTGGCCGGAACCACCGGCGACACCCGCGCCTTCGACGCCGCGCAGGGCCTGGCCGGTGAGGCCCTCCACTGGAACGCCAAGACCTGGCTCCGCCGCCACCCGGAGCCCACCGCCCGGACCGCCGACCTCATCGCGGCCGAACTGGAGGCACAGGCGGCGTACGTGGCCGACCTCGCCTGACGGCGCGGCCGGGTCCGGACGGTCCGCCGGGTCCGGGCGGGCAGCCACGCCCGGGCCGGCAGCGGCAGCGGCACGGCGGACCGGCGCCGCCGTTCCGGCGACCGGCCCCGCGGTGCCGCCGACCGGCGCGCTCACCGGGGCTCCGCCGGGCCGGGCGCGGGGCGCGCGGACGGCACGGGGGCGGCGGCGACCCACAGCCGTTCCACATGGGACGCCGCCCGGCCCGGCTCCGGTGACGCGCCCGGCTCAGGCGCCCCACCCGGCTCCGCCGTGGCCGCGCGGCGGGCGTGCCCGAGTGCCTCGCGCACGCACTCGTCGTCGGTCTGGCTGCCGTACACGTACATGCCGCGCACCTTCTGCTCCACCACACCGGATATGTCGACCCCGGCGTACGGCACCAGCCCCCGCCCGTCCCGCAGCGTCCGCAGCACCGCCGACGCCCCGCGCTGTCCGGCGTACGGCAGGTCCTCGTAGAAGAGAGTGAGCGCGTCCCCGCGAGCGGCGCCGCGCACCGCCGCGTGCACGAGCAGGTGGTCGATGTGGTTCCCGATGCCCGCCGGGGCGAGCACCGTGTCGGCACCCGACCGGTCCACCGCCTCCGCCACCGCCTCGGCCACCACCTCGCGCATGCCGTCCGCCTCCACCGGGGACGAGACCTCGGCCACGTCGTCGTAGCCGCGCAGACTCGCGTCCGCGAAGCCCAGCGGGCGGTACTCCGCGAGGCCGCGCAACCGGCAGTAGCGCAGCTCCTCCTCGCGCCGCCGGGCGCTGATGACCTGTGTCCCGGCCCGTCGCAGCCGCCGCGGCAGTGCCCACGCCGACCGGGTGAAGACCGTCAGCAGCGTGGCGTGCGCCGGCTGCCCCACCGCGGCCAGCAGCCCGCCGCAGGAGTACGCCACGTCGTCCGGGTGCGGCGAGACCAGCAGCGTCCGCCCCTCCCGCAGCCGCTCGGCCAGGGCCGTCCCCGCCCCGCCGCTCACCGCTGACCCCCTCCCGGACCGATGAGGTCCGCGTAGCGGGCGGCGACGTCCGTCCATCCGGTGTCCGGCCGCGGCAGCGGCGCCGGGACGCGGCTGCTTGCGGTCCCGCTTCCGCCCCCGGGTGCACAGGCCGCCACCACCCGGTCCGCCAGGGCGTCCACCGTCGGCGCCCGCAGCGAGGCGAAGCCCGGCAGGTTGCCGCCCTCGCCGAGGGTGGCGACGGGCACGCCCAGCTGGACCGCCTCGGCCGCCGCGAAGTTGAACGTCTCGTGGAACACCGACGGCAGCAGGAACAGCGCCGCGCCGCCGAAGACCCGTTCCCAGTCGGTACGGATGTCGTAGGCGTCGAGCACCTCGATCCGCCCGCCGGGGTCGGGCAGCGAACGCACCAGCTCCCGGGCCTCGCGGCCCCGGCGCGACCAGGTGGCGAAGATGACCCGCAGCCGCAGTCCGGCGCCGAGCAGCCGGTGCAGGCACCGTTCCGCGTCCGCCGTGTCGATCTTGCCGAGCTGGAGGACGACCGGGCCGGACGGGTCGTGGAGGTCCTTGTCCGGCACGTGGTCGGCCGCCCAGCCGATCACCGACCGGTCGGGGAAGCACCGCGTCCACGGCAGGTCCCGCAGGAACACCTCCCGCATCGGCCCGTCGGGATGCGCACCCCGCGCCGGACAGCCGGCCGGCACGGCCTCCCCGGGCACGGCCGGCGCGTCCATGTGCACGGGGCAGGCCGGAGGGTCGGACAGGTCGGCGGACAGCAGGCTGACGTCGTGCCAGATCCGCACCGTACGCCGGTGCAGGCCGGGCAGCCGCTGCCGTGCGCCGCCGCCGAACAGGGTGCTCTCGACCAGCGGGAACACCGCGTCCACCCGGTCCCGTTCCACCCGCGCGGCCAGGGCGTCCAGGTCGGCGCCCTCGGACTCGCGGTAGAAGTCGGCGTCGACCCCTGCCTCGCGCAGGGACCGCACCAGGTGCCACAGGGCCGTCTCCACGCCGCCCCACGACGGGGACGCGAAGCCCTCGTCGTAGATCTCGAACAGGGCCCGCGGGCCGGAACCCTCAGCCACGTCCGGCCTCCGTGGTGGTGGCACCCGACGTGGTGGGGGCCGAGCCGGCGGTGGCCGTGGTTGCGGTGGCCGCGCCGGTGGCCGCCGACACCAGAGCCACCAGCTCGTCCACCACGAACCGCCGCTCCGGCCGCGACCGCAGCCACAGCGTGCAGTCGAAGTAGCCCTCCAGCCGGTTGATGACGTTCCCGAACTCCCGCTCGTCCACGTCCAGGAAGCCGCGCGCCACGATCGCACCGGGGTCGTCGCCGCTCTCGTCGGCGAGGCACTTCAGGACGAGCATCCTGGTCAGGCCGTCCTGGCCAGGTGCGTCTTGCTGTTCGCCACCACCAGGGAAGCGCATCCGTCCTCCGTTCGGTCCACGATGAACACACCGGTATTGCTGATCTTGAAACGGGTGCGGTGCAGCAGGACGTCGTCCAGCCCCAGCAGCTCGAAGAGCAGGGCCTGGATCGTCTCCGAGTGCGACACGAGCACCCAGCGCGTGCCGGGACCGGTACGCGTCCCGGTCCCGGGACCGGTACCTGTCCCCGGACCGCGCGCCGGCGGGCAGCGGGAGTCCAGGAACTCCCGCACCCGCCGCCGCTGGTGGGCCCAGCTCTCCACGCCGAACACCTCCGCGTCGGGCCGGCGCAGCCGGTCCTCCAGTACGGCGTCCCACTCGCGCACCGTGACCGGCTGCGGGAACACCTCCGGCGCCCGCAGTTCCGCCAGCCGCCCGTCCGCGACCGCCGGCACGCCGAGGGCGGTGGCCAGCGCCTCCGCCGTGCGCGCGGCCCTCGTCTGCGGACTGCAGTAGAGCCGCACGGACGGGCCGGGAGCGGGACCCGGCGGGCGGACCGCCGGGTCCCGCGGCAGATGGGCGGCGAGCGCCCTGGCCTGCCGCTCGCCCAGGGGCGTCAGCCCCGCCCCCGGGTCGAAACCCGGCAGCAGGTCGTCGTCCCCCAGCACGTTCAGGCTCGCCTCCGCGTGCCGTACGAGCACGAACCGCTGGAGCCCGCCGGTCATACGATCGGCAGGGGGATCCGGCCCGGCTGGGGTGCCAGCATCCGGTCCCGCGAGTTGTTGAACTCCTGGTTGGCGATGCAGGTCCCGCACGGCCAGTTGTCGAACTCCCGGATCGGGCCGAAGCCGTGCACCAGGTGCTTGGGCACCGAGTAGCAGTCGCACTTGACCATCCGGATCTCGTCCCCGGAGACCTGGTAGTTGTAGCCGTTGGTGATCTGGTCGCAGACGGCGTCCCGCTTGCCGGTGTCGAAGATGTGGTTCCACCGGCGGTAGTACTCCGGCGGCGCGAGGAAGTCCGCCGGGTGCAGGTCGGCGTAGCGCAGGTTCACCGTGAGCGGCTGCCCCTTGAACGCGAGCAGCGGCATGAAGTGCAGCCGGCCCCGGTAGCCGCGCGACTGGAGGAGGTCGATCCAGTCGTTGACCTGCTCCACCGGCTGGCCCCAGTACACGGCCTGGAGCTCCGCCTCCACCTCCACGGCGGCGTCGATGATCCGGTCGATCTGCGCCTGCTTGAGGCCGCGCTTGGCGTTCATCTCCTCGGTGTGTCCGTCGACGGAGAACACCCACAGCAGGTCCGGCCGGCCCTCCAGGGCGGTCGGCACCTTGGTGCCGTTGCTCAGCACCTCGATCCGGTACCCCTCGGCGGCACGTTTCTGCAGGTGGTCGACGATCTTCCGGTAGAGCGTGATCTCACCGTCGGACTCGACCCGGAACAGCACCCCGTCCGGCTCGTAGTCGGCGAAGATCCGGTCCAGGGAGCGGATGGTGGCCGCCTGGTCCACCTTCGCCTTCTTGACCTCGCAGTAGGTGCACCGGATGTTGCAGGCGCCGTCCACGACGATGTTGCGGTAGGCGCGGATCCGCCGGACGGGCGGCGGCCAGACGATGTCGGATGCCATGGTCGTGACTCCTCGGGAGAGTGGGGAAGGGAGAACGGAGCAGGGAAGGGGAAGGGGAAGGAGATGGGAGGAGCGGTCGGGGCTCAGACGTGGACGGCGTGCCGGGCCACGAGGTCGCCCACCACCGCCTTCGCACTGCGCAGCGCGTGCGCCTGGATGGTCAGCGTGGGGTTCAGCCCGCCCGGGTACGGCATGAAGCTGCCGTCGACGACGTACACGTTGGGTGCCGAGTGGACCCGGCCCCAGCCGTCCACCACCGAGGTGGCCGGGTCGGCCCCGGCCCGGCAGGTGCCGTGCAGGTGGCAGCTGCCGTGCGCGAAGTCGCTCTCCTCGTGCTTGACGGCCCGCGCCCCGGCCTGCCTCAGCAGGTCCTCGCACCGGTCGGTCATGTACGTCAGCCGCCGCAGGTCACGGGGGTCGGGCGTGTAGTCGATGACGACGGAGGGCAGGCCGTCCTCGTCGAGGTGATCGGACAGCCGCACGCGGTTGTCCAGGTTCGGGTGGTCGGCCAGGATCGTCTCGATCCTCAGCTCCAGCGCGTCGTGGCGGATGAGCCGGGGGTCGTCGTTCTTCGACTCGTAGATCATGCCGCCCACCCCGGTCGGGCAGTCGGCGTCCAGGTAGTGGTCGAGGAAGGCGATGGTCGAGAACGGGCCGCCGTGGGTCCGCCAGTCGGCCAGCGTGATGCCGTCCGGGGCGTCGACGACCCCGCTGACGTACTCGCTCAGCTTCATCGTCAGCCCCCGCCCCACCAGGCCCGAGTGGTTGCCGACGCCCTCCGGCGCGTGCCCGCCGCGCGAGCGCAGCAGCAGGGCCGCGGTCTGGATGGCGTTGCACGCGACGACGAAGGACCGGGCCCGGATCCGGTGGGTGGTGCGGGACAGCCGGTCCAGGCAGGTCACGGCCGTGACCGCGTCCCGCCGGTCCTGCTCCAGCCGCAGCGCACGCACTCCCGTCCGCAGGGTGAAGCCGGCGTGTCCGGCCAGCGGGGCGAGGAACACCGAGACGGCATCGGCCTTGGCGCCCGTCGGGCACTGGTGGCTCACGCACAGCGAGTCCCGGCCGCAGGCCGAACGCCCTTCGTGGGGCTGCCGGTTGATGGCCAGCGGGGTGGGGAAGGGGTCGTAGCCCAGCGCGGTACCGGCCTCGTACAGCAGTTCCGCGGCTGCCGTGGGCGGGTGTGCGGGGCCCCGGCTGCCCTCGCCCTCCTCGCCGCCGCAGATGCCCAGACGCCGCTCCAGCACTTCGTAGTACGGGGCGAGTTCGGCCGGGCCGTACGGCCACCGCACGTCGAGGTCGCCGGCGTCGATCAGGGCGCTCGGGTCGAAGTCGAAGGGCCGGTACCGCCAGGAGGCCCCGCCGTAGAACACGGTGCCGCCCCCGAGGTTGGAGGTGGTCCACGGCCAGCCCTCGTCGGTCCAGCCGCCCTTGCCGTCCGGGACCAGGGCCGTCCGGCACATGTCGTCCAGCTCGGGGTTGCCGAGTGCGGGGGAGAGCCGGAAGCCCTCCTCCAGCATCAGCACGTCCAGGCCCTGCCGGACCAGCCGGTCCGCGGCCACCGAACCGCTGGCACCGCTGCCGATGACCACGACGTCCCAGACCCGGCCGTCGTCCCGGGCGTCCCACCCGTCACGGTGGGCCGGCCCCAGCGGGTCGGGGTGCCACGCGTGCGGGGTGTCCGTGGGCAAGGTGCCCCGAAGACGCTTCATCGTCTGCCTTTCGTAGAGGTGAAGGGGTGCGGGCGCAGTGCAATGCCTCATGCGGACGTGGCGGCCAGCCACCCCCGCTGCATCCCGGCGAACCGGCCGCCCGAACCGGCCAGTTCGGCCGGCGAGCCGTCCTCCACCACCGCCCCGTCCTCGATGACCAGGACCCGGTCCGCGATGGTGACCGTGGACAGCCGGTGCGCGATGATCACCGCGGTACGCCCGGCCAGGACCCGTGCCAGCGCCTCCTGGACGGCCCGCTCCGACGGGGCGTCCATGCTGGACGTGGCCTCGTCCAGGATCAGCACCCGCGGCGACGTGAGCATGACCCGCGCCATGGCGATCAGCTGCCGCTGCCCGGCCGACAGCCCCGAGCCGCGCTTGCGCACGTCGGTGTCGTAGCCCTCGGGCAGCGCGCTGACGAACCGGTGCGCGCCCACCGCCTCCGCCGCCGCCCGGATCTCCTCCGGGGTGGCGTCCGGCCGGCCGAGCGCGATGTTCTGCGCCACCGAGCCGGAGAACAGGAACGCCTCCTGGGTGATCATCGAGACGGCGCCGCGCAGTTCCCCGTCCGCCAGGTCCCGCAGATCGACCCCGTCCAGGGTGATCCGCCCGGCCGTCGGGTCGTACAGGCGCGCCAGCAGTTTGGCGATGGTGGACTTCCCGGCGCCGGTGGTGCCGACCAGCGCCACCGTCCGGCCCGCCTCCAGGGTCAGGTTCATGGCCGACAGCACCGGCCTGCCCTGCTGCCCCTGCTGTCCCTGCTGTCCCTGCTGTTCCTGCTCCCCGCCGTACCGGAAGTGCACGTCCTCGAACCGTACGGCGCCCGGGGCGCGCCCGCCGCCGAGGTCGCGCGCGGACGGCAGCGGCACCGGCCGCCCCGGCTCGGCCACCGCCGGGTGGCGCACGAACAGCGCGCCGATCTTCTCCAGGCCGGCCGAGGCCGACGCGAAGGCGTTCGCGAAGCTCGCCAGCTCGTCGATCGGGTCGTACAGGCGGTGCACGTACAGCAGGAAGGCGGTGAGCGCCCCGACCTGCAGGTGCCCCTGGTCGATGCGGAACACGCCCAGGGTCAGCAGGCCGACCAGGGACAGGTTCCCGATGAGCTTCACGCCGCCGCTGAACACGGCGCTCACCCAGCCCGACTCCGCGCGCGCCACCGCGTACCGGGCGTCGAGGCCGGACAGGCGGCGGGCGTTGGCGTCCTCGCGGCGGAACGCCTGCACCGCCCGGATCCCGTTGTACGCCTCCACCGTGTGCCCGACGACGCCTTCGACGGCGGTCCGGGTGTGCCGGTAGGCGACCTTCGAGCGGCGCCGGAACCACCGCGTGAGGAGGAACAGGGGCAGGAAGAGCACGATGACCACGGCGGCCATCGGCCCGTCCAGCCACACCATCACCGCCAGGACGCCGAGCATGGAGAACAGTGCCGAGAACAGGCCGTCCAGGCCCATCTCCAGCATCTCCTCCACCGACTCCACGTCGCTGGACAGCCGGGCGATGACCCGGCCGGACGGGTACGACTCGTGGAACGCCAGCGGCTGGCCGGTGACATGGGCGAAGGCCCGGTGCCGCAGCTCGAACAGCAGGTCCTGGGCGATGCTCCCGGAGTAGCGAAGGAAGCAGTACTTCACCGTCGCGGTGGTCAGGCCGGCCGCGAGGGCCGCGGCCGTGAACCAGACCAGGGGCGACCACCGGCCGTCCGCCGCCGCCGGGAGGCCGCGGTCGATGGCCGCGGCGATCAGCAGCGGCGGGACCAGCCCGCAGGCGTTCTCGACGAGTGCGAGCGCCGTGGCGGCGGCCAGCCGCCGCCGCTTCGGCCGCAGCAGCATGCGCAGCAGGGCGTTGCGGGCCCCCGCACCCGTGTGCTCGGCGTCGCTCATCGCCGTCCCTCCCCCTTCCCGGCCGGATCGCCCGGCGCGCTGCCGACCGCGCTGCCGACCGCGCCGCCCACCGCGCCGCCCGGCGGTGTGCGGACCAGCAGCCGGTACTCCGGCTCGCGCGCCATCAACTCGTCGTGCGTGCCGGTCGCCGCGACCCGGCCGCCCGACAGGAACACCACCTGGTCGGCCTGCCGGAGCGCGGCCGGGCGGTGGGCGGCCATCACCGTCGTGCCGCGGCCCCGTACGTCGGCCATCGCCTCCTGCACCTCCCGTTCCGTACGCACGTCCAGCGCGGACAGCGCGTCGTCCAGCACCAGCACCGCCGGCCGGGGCAGGACCGCCCGGGCCAGCGCGAGGCGCTGCCGCTGGCCGCCGGACAGGCCGAGGCCCTCCTCGCCGATCACCGTGGACAGCCCTTCCGGCAGGGCCGAGACGAAGCCGTCGGCCCGCACCGTGCGCAGGGCCTCCCAGACCAGCTCGTCGCGCTCGTCCCGCGCGTCGCGCTCGTTCTGCTCGCCGCGCTCGTCCCGCTCGTCGCGTGCGTCGCGCCTGTCGTGCCTATCGGGCTCGTCCCGCCCGCCCTGCCCGTCGTGGTCCTCGCGGGCCACGCCCAGCAGGACGTTGTCCCGCACCGTCCCGGAGAACAGCGCCGGGTCGTCGAACGCGCAGCACACCGCCGACCGCAACTCCGCCAGGGCCAGTTCGCGCAGGTCCGTGCCGTCCAGCGTGACCCGCCCGGACGTCGGGTCGTCCAGTCGGGACAGCAGCGACAGCAGCGTGCTCTTGCCGGAGCCGGTGGCCCCGACCACGGCCACCGTCGTGCCGGCCCGGATCGTCAGGTCGACGCCGCGCAGCGAGGCCGCCCCGCCCGGGTGCGCGTAGTGCACGTCCTCCAGCCGGATCTCACCGCGTACCGGCCGCGCCAGCGGCCGCGGGTGCTCCGGGTCCTCCACCGTCACCGGCTCGTCCCGCAGCTGCCAGTACCGGTCCGCCGCGGCGGCGGCCGTGGAGGCGTCGGCGGTCAGCCAGCCCAGCGTGTCCGCCGGCCAGCGCAGGTACGTCGCCACGGTCACCGCGGCCATCAGCGTGCCCAGGGTCAGCGAACCCGTGGCGACGCCGTGCCCGCCGTACCCGATCATCGCCACGATCGCCAGGTCGGGCAGCGCCGTGATCAGCCACCACAGGGCGGCCGTGTACGACAGCTTGCGCAGCTCCAGGCCGCGCAGCCGGCCGGCCTGCTCGGTGAACCGGATCACCGTCTCCGGGCCCCGCCCGAACACCTTCAGCACCCGCACGCCGAGCACCGACTCCTCCACCGTGGTGGACAGGTCGCCGCTCACTTCCTGCGCGGACCGAGCGACCACCCGGAACCGCTGCTCGAACACCGTGGTCGCCAGCACCATCGGCGCGTACGCCAGCAGCACGATCAGCGACAGCGCCGGCGCCAGCCAGGCCAGCACCCCGAGGCCGACCACCAGCGCCGCCACGTTCACCATCAGGTAGACCGCGGAGAACGCCGTGAACCGCCCGATCTCGGTCACGTCCGACACCGTCCGGGACAGCAACTGCCCCGACTGCCAGCGCCCGTGGAAGGACAGCGGAAGGCGCTGGACGTGCGCCGACACGTCCGCCCGCATCGCGGTCTCCAGCCCGGTCGCGGGCCGTACGACCAGCAGCCGGCGGGCCGCCAGCAGCACCGCCTCGACCACCCCGAGCAGCGCGAACCCGCCGATGTACCAGGGCAGCGCGTCGAAGTCGCCCCGGGCCACGGGCCCGTCCACCACCCGCTGCAGCACCAGCGGCATCAGCAGGCCGGCGAGCATCGACCCGAAGGCCGCGCCGCACGCCCCGGCCATCAGCCACCGGTTCGGCCGCAGGTAGGCGGCGCACCGCCGCAGCGAGGTCAGGCCGGTCACCCGGCACCCCCGTGGACCCGGCCGGCGCCGCCCGTGCTGCCGACGCCGCCGCCCGTGCCGCCGACGCCGCCGCCCGTGCCGCCGGCGGTACCGGCCGCTTCGCCCAGCGCCCGCCGGTAGTGCTCCAGGGCCAGGTCGGCGATGTCGTCCCCGTACGAGGCCAGCAGGCCGGACAGCGCCCCGGCGACCGCCTCCCGGTACACCGCCGCCCCGGCCACCGCCTCGCCCGCCGCGCGGGTCAGCGCGTCCACGTCCCCGCGCTCCACGAGCAGCGCGGGCGTGACCGACCCGACCGTGTCCCGCAGCCCGCCGACCGCGTAGCCGGCCACCGGCGTTCCGCACACCATCGCCTCCAGCGCACTGCCGCCGAGCTCCTCGTGCGCCGACGGCATGACCAGCACGTCGAGCGCGGTCATCACCGGCGGCACCGCGGCGTGCGGCACGAAGCCCGTGAACACGAACCGGTCCGCCAGCCCCGCCGCCGCCACGGCCTCCCGCATCCGCCCGCTCTGCGGCCCGTCGCCCACCACCAGGAACACCGCCCCGGGAGCGCCCGACACCTCGTCCCACCGCCCGGCCATCGCCACGAAGTCCCGCCACCCCTTCTCGTGGGCGACCCGGCCGACCCAGCCCACCACCGGCACCCCGTCCGGCACACCCAGCTCCCGCAGGGACTCCTCGGCCGCCAGGGCCGGCACCCGGCGCACCGCACCGACCGAGTCCGGCAGCACGTCGATCCGCGCACGGTCCATCGGCAGCGCCCGCGCCACGGTGTCGGCGGTCCGCGAGGTCAGCGTCGACACCCTGCGGGCGTGCCTCAGCGCGTACCGCTCCGCCGCGTCCACCAGCCGGTGCTGCACCCGGTCGAAGCGGGACATCGGCTCGTAGACCGCCAGCCGCGAGCAGTGCAGCGTCAGGCAGTACGGGGCACCGGTGATCCGGGACATCAGCGGCCCGGCGAGCAGCGCCCACAACTGGCCGTCGGCGTGTACGTGGATCAGGTCCGGCCGCCACCGGCGGCGGAGCGGGAACCCGGCGGCGAGGACGGCCGCAAGCCACGCCTGGTTCAGCCCCACCAGGCCCGTGAGCTCGGAACGGAGGCGGGGGAGCGGGGCGCGCGTGACCCGTACGACGAGCCCGGGACGGTCCGTCCGGGTGCGCGGCAGGCCGGGGAAGCCCACGGTCATGACCTGCTGCTCCACACCGCGGTCGGCCAGCTCCCGGGACAGCCGGAGGATCTGCACCTGCATGCCCCCGACGGCGTCGAACTCGGCGGGCCATTCGGTGACGCAGTCGTGGTGGAAGAACGGGGTGAGCCTCAGCACGCGCACGGCATCTCCACGAAAGAAAACGGCGATGGGCAAAGGACGAACAGGAGGAGGGGGCCAGACCGAGGCTCCACCGAGGTGTGGGCAGGCGAAGGAGACCCGCCGCCGACGCGGACCACTGCCGGTGCGGCGCACCCGCCCTCAGGGGAAGGGGCGGGAGCCACACCGGCAGGGGACCGCCGTCGGCGCGAGCCGCTACCGCACCGGCCCGGCAGCCGCGTAGGCGGCACCGTCCCCGGCGGGCCCGCGGTCCGCACCCGCACCCGCACCCGCGCCCGCACCCCGGGCCACCGCTCCGTCCACGACCTCGTCCAGCAGCGCCAGCGGCACCGGCACCAGCGGCATCGCCCCGGTGTGCAGCACCTGCCCCGGCGCCGACAGCAGCACCATCGGCGTGTGCCCGGCCCGGTGTTCCAGATAGCCGCGCTTGTTGTCGTAGGTCAGCCAGTTCTTCACCCGGGCGGGATCGACGGACGCGGGGATCGCGGGCTCCACCCCGGCCGCCGTGACCAGCTCGCGGTGCAGCGACACCAGATCGCCGTCGGTGTGGCCCATCAGCCGGGACACCTCCGCCGCCACGGTCATGCCCACCGCCACCCCGGACCCGTGCGCGACCTGCCCGTGCGAGGCGTGCTCGATGGCGTGCCCGACGGTGTGCCCGTACTCCAGCACCAGGCCGGCCCGCCGCTCGTGCTTGTCGTCCCGGGTGACGTCCGCCTTGGCGGCGAGGCTCTCGGCGATGATCCAGCGCATCGTCTCGTCGTCGTAGCGGGCGTCGGGGCGCAGCGAGGCGCCGAGCCGGGGAAGCATCGACGGCCGGATCGCGAGGGCGTTCTTGACGACCTCGCCCATGCCCGAGCGGATCTCCCGCTCCGGCAGGGTGCGCAGCATCGCGGTGTCGGCGAGCACCTCGATCGGCTGGTGGAAGGTGCCGACCAGGTTCTTGCCGAACGTGGCGTTCACCGCCTGCTTCAGCGACAGCACCGAGTCCAGCATGGCCACCACCGTGGTGGGCACGTGGACCAGGCGGATGCCTCGGAACAGGAGCGCGGCCAGCAGGCCGGCGATGTTTCCGGTGACTCCGCCGCCGAGGGCGACGACCACGGAGCGGCGGTCGGCCCCGTGTTCCAGGGCCTGCTCGGCGAGGGCGCCGACGGTGGCGAGCCCCTTGTTCACCTCGCCCACCTCGTGGACGAGCAGCCGGGCCGGGCCGGCCTCCTGCTCGATGCGGGCGGTCAGGCCGATGCCGTACAGCTCGGCCACCGTGGTGTCCGCCACCACCAGGTACCTGCTGGCCCCGTACGCGGCGAGGCGTCCGACGACGTCCTCGGAGCAGTCGGTGCCGAGCCGGTAGGGGAATGACGCGTCTTCCATCGCTATGGGTGTGACCTGCATGGGATATCCCGATCCTCCGGGGGTTCGCGGGCCTGGACGCGGCTGGGTGCCGCCGTCGGAGCGCCGGCCGGTCGCCGTCAAAGCGCCGGGTCGGCGACGTGCGCCGGGTCGGCGAGGTGCGCCGGTCCGGCTCCGTGCGCCGGTCCGGCGCCGGGCGCCAGTTCGGCGCCGTGCCGCAGGACCTTGCCGAAGGCCGCGGCGATGTCTTCCATGTCCTCGGCGTCGCCGAGCAGGGCGGTGTGGTGCAGGGTCACGGTCCGGCGGGCCGCTTCCTCGCACACCGGCAGCGCGAACCGCTTGGGGTCGATCCGCTCCTCGTGGTCCAGGCCCAGCGTGTAACGCCTGCGGGTGTGCGGGGCGTACAGCCGGTTGGCCGGGATCGGGGCGTAGCAGGGGAGGGCGGGGAAGCCGAGCTCCGCGCTGAGCGCCTCGGTCACGGCGCTGATCGGCGTGTCCTCGAACTGCCCGTCGGGCAGCCGTACCGCGTACGTGTAGTACGTGCGCGAGGTGGTGCCCGCGGAGGTGGACTGCGGGCGCAGGCCGAGCCCGGCCAGGCGCTCGTCGAGCAGTGCGGCGTTCGCGCGGCGGCGCTCGTTCTGCGCGTCGAGGGCGGTCAGCTGCTCGGTGAGGATGGCGGCCTGGAACTCCGAGATGCAGCGGTTGTTGCCCATCAGCTCGCCCGTCTCGACGAGCTCCATCGCGCCGGGCGCGGGCGGGGCGTCGGTCAGGCAGCGGCCGTCGGCCCGCAGGTGCTCCACTCGGCGTGCGAAGTCCGCGTCCCGGGTGATCACCGCGCCGCCCTCGCCGCTGGTGAGCACCTTGCTGTGCTGCATGCTGAAGGTGCCGGCGGTGGCCAGGGCACCCACACGGACACCCCGGTAGGTGGCGCCGTGGGCCTGCGCGCAGTCCTCGATCAGCGGCAGCCCGTACCGCTCGGCGATCCCGGTCAGGGCGTCCATGTCGGCCAGCGCCGAGTAGAGGTGGACCACGACGATCGCCCGGGTGCGCTCGGTGATCTGCGCCTCCACGGCCGCCGGGTCGAGGCAGAGGGTCTCGGGGTCCACGTCGCAGAAGACCGGGACGGCGTTGACGCCGAGGATCGTGGAGCCGGAGGCGACCCAGGACAGGCCGGGGACGATCACCTCGTCGCCGGCGCCCACCCCGCACGCCTCCAGGGCCAGCATCAGGCTGGCGGTGCCGCTGGCGGCGGGCACGCAGTGCGCCACCCCGTTGTACGCGGCGAAGGCGCGGGCGAAGCGCCGCTCGTAGGAGTCCGTACCGCGGTACGGGCCGCTGATCGACCAGCGGCCCGAGGCGAGTACGTCCGCCACCGCGCCGGGAACGCCCGGGGCGGGCTGGGGCCAGACGGGCCAGGGACGCGTGCGTACCGCGTCGCCGCCCTTGACGGCTAACCGGGAAACCATGGGGTCCTTCCTTGTCGGGTGCGTTCGGGCGTGTGCTGTGCCTTCTGTTGTGTTCGGGGGTCTCGGCAGTGTTCGGGCGTGGTGCGCGGCCGGGCACGTTCGGGTGTGGGTGCGCGGCCGGGCCCGTTCAGGCGCGGAGGTTGAAGTAGGAGCGGGTGTTGCCGTCCGCGCGGCGCAGTGCCAGGTCCAGTGCCTTGTCGTGGTCGTCGAGCGCGAACTCGTGGCTGAGGAGGGAGTCCACGTCGACCGTGCCGGCCGCCAGCACGTCGATGGCCTCGTCGAACCGGGTGCCGGGACCCATCGAGGCCCGCACGGTCAGGACCTTCAGCACGATGTGGTGCGGGGCCATCGGCCCGGTCTCCTCCAGGCGGTAGCCGACCAGGCCGACGCGTCCGCCCGGGCGGACGGCCTCCATGGCCTCCTGCACCGCGGAGGGGTAGCCGGAGGCCTCCAGGACCACGTCGGGCACCGCCTCCGGGTTCTTCCGCACCAGCTCGACCAGGGCGCCCGGCTCCCCGGGCACCGCGAGCGGCACGCCCATCGCCCGTGCGGCGTCGCGGCGTTCGGGCACCGGCTCGGCGACCGCGGTGACGATGCCGCCGCGCAGGCGGGCCGCCTGGACGAGCAGCAGGCCGATGCCGCCGGCTCCGGTGACCGCCACCTTCTCGCCGGGCGACACGCCGAGGCGGTCGACCGCGTTGAGCGCGACCGCGAGGGCCTCCGCCTGGCAGGCGGCGCGCAGCGGGAGGGCGTCCGGGAGCCGCTTGAGGTTGGCGACCGGGATGGTCATGTACTCGGCGCAGGCGCCGTCGCGGGTGAAGCCGAGTTCCTGGAGGTCCTCGCAGAGGGTGGGCGTACCGGCGGAGCAGTGCGCGCAGACCCCGCAGGAGCAGGTGAGGTCGCCGACCACGTTGGCGCCGACCAGGTGGGACGTGTCGGGGCCGTTGACCTCGGCGACCGTTCCGCTCCACTCGTGGCCGGGGACGACGGGATACGTGGAGCCGTGCCAGACCCCCTTGTAGAACGACAGGTCGCTGCCGCACACCGAGTTGTAGGCGATGCGGACGAGGGCCTCGCCGGGTGCCGGGGAGGGGACGTCCCGGTGGGTGAGCACCGCCCGCCCGGGGGCTTCGAACACCAGGGCCTTCATCGAGCCGAACCTCCGGATCAGGAGCGCCCGGAGGACCCCCGGGCGGGTGTTGTTCGCTTTAGCGGATGAAGCTGGGGGTGATCGTAAGCTGACCTGACATCAAGTTGTCAATGCCAGCTGATGGTTGTTTAATGACTGATCGAGTGTTGTCCGCTACAGCGGGTGGGAATGTCCGGTGGCGCGGGAGCGCGACGGGCCCCCGACCGGCGGCGCGATGAAGCCGGGCGGGACGGGGTCGGGCGAGTCGAGGGGGAACGCGTATGACCGACGGCGGGCCAGGTCCCGAGCCTGCGGAGCGACCACTGCTGCGGAGGTTCGACCAGCGGCTCAACGAGCTGATCGCCGCCCTGTACCCGGACGAGCGCAAGCGCCCGGGATACGCCCGGCTGGCGAAGGAGATCCGCGAGACCACCGGCGGGACCATCTCCGGCACCTACCTCTGGGAGCTCGCCAAGGGCAAGAAGCGGAACGTCACGCTGGAACAGCTGGACGTCCTGGCCGAGTTCTTCGGGGTGCCGCCCGAGTACTTCCTCAACGAGGAGACGGCCGAGCGGGTCAACGCCCAGCTGAAGCTGGCCGCGGCGCTCCGCGACGCCCGGGTGCGCAATCTCGCCCTGCGGGCGGAGGGGCTGTCCGCAGAGAGCCTCGACGCGTTGCTGATCATGGTCGACGCGGCCCGCAAGGTGCAGAACCTCGGGTCGGTCGACGACGAGGAGCGGCCGGCGGGCACACCGGACGGGGGCTGAGCACGCCGCGTACGTCCGTCTGTGTGTGTCCGAGTACATCTGGGCATGTCTGGGTACGTCTGCGTGCATCCACACGGTACGACCCGGCCGGGGGTGCAGGAAAGGCCGGGAAGTGCCGAGTAATGCCGAGTAATGCCGAGTGAAGAGTAAAGAACGAAGCGCGAAGCGCGAAGCACAACGGGGGCAGCATCAACGGGGGTCACTGACCAATGGCCGCAGGCGTCGTGGGGCAACGCGCCGTGCATGGGGAGGCTGTCATTCTTTCTCGTATCGATGGGCGGGGCCGCGGAGCGAATGCGCCCGCAGGGCCGGCCGTACCTCATTCCCGTAGACGATCCGGGCGCCGAAGAAACGTATTCCCTTTTCTCTTCGATTTCTTCGCAGCGGAGTGGTGACGCACCACAGGCCGCACCGCAGGACCTAGACCACGGTCGCTGCCGGCCGCCCGCCCGCCCCTCCTGACTTCACCGCGATCCCCACCCCGGGGCGCCCGTACCGCGGCACCGCCACACCCGCGCCGGGCCCACCCCGACCCCCGTGGACCGGCCGTGCCGCCACACGGGCGGGCTGCCGGCCCGCCCGTGCCGGGAAGCCACGCCCGCGCCGGGAGCCGTGGCCTCGGTCGCATCCTCGGTTGCGACCGGCCGTGCGCCGGACCGGCCGTGCGCCGGACCGGCTGCGTGCCGGAGCGGCCGTGTGCCGGAGCGGCCGTGTGCCGGACCGGCCGTGCGGCCCGGCGAGAACGGGAAGGGGCACGGGTACGGGTACGGCCGACGCAGCGGGTCCGTGCACCGACGCCCGCATCGCCGAGGAAGGCCGAACGGTACACCCGCATGTCGTACAGGATCGCCAGGCTGCGCCGACGCTGTCGGCCGCTGCTGGGTCAGCTCGACCTCCCCCACCCCTTCGCCATCGAGACGCTGTGCGCCCACCTCTCCGCATACCGCGGGCGCCCCCTCCACCTCCACCCGCTGCCCGACCAGGCCGCGGTGGCCGGTGCCTGCGGTCTGTGGATCGCCACCGACACCGACGACCACATCTTCTACGAGCAGCGCACCGCCCGCTCCCACCGCGAACACATCGTCCTGCACGAGATCGGCCACATGCTCCTCGACCACCACGCCACCACCGGTCCGGCCCTGCCCGGCGGACCGTTCGCCGAACTGTTCGGCGACCTCAGCCCGCGCCTGGTCCGCCGGATGCTGGCCCGCGCCAACTACTCCACCCGGCAGGAACAGGAGGCCGAGATGCTGGCCAGCCTGATCCGCACCGGCGAGACCGGCACCGGCCGACACCGCCGCCCCATGGACGCCTACGGCAAACTGCACGCCGCTCTCGGGGTGAGCACCGACGATGAGCTGTGACTTATCCGGCGGCTGGGCTCCCACCCTGGACGTCCTCGGCGTCTGCCTCCTGTGGACGGCGGCCCTGCTGCGCTTCCGCCCCGCGATCCGCCACCCGCACCAGCGCGCCCTCTGGCTCGCCGTGGTCGCCGCGGCCGCCGCGATGACCATCAACCTGCAGCCCGTCGGTGACCACCTCGCCTCCCTCACCGGCTCCGCCCGCTGGATCGCCGTCACCAAGAACCAGGCCGGCATCGTCTCCGCGGGCGCCGTACTGCACTTCGCCGTCCACACCACCGGCCGCCGTCGCAGTGGCACCGTCCTCCTGGCCACCGTCGCCGTCATGGCCGTCCTGCTGGCGCTCGCCGCCCTCGCCCGCGGACCGGAACAGCACCACGGACCGCCCTTCACCCTGGCGCGCGACCCCGCCACCGCGTACTGGCTGCTGGTCATCGCCGCCCACACGGTGGCCTGCGCCGCCTGTGTCCGGGTCTGCTGGACGTACGGGCGGCGCGGCACCAACCGCTCCCTCAACCTCAGCCTCGGCCTGTTCGGCTGGGGCACCGCCCTCGTCGGCGCGTTCTGGCTGGGCCACCTGGTCCTGCTCGCCGCCGACTCCACCCCCGGCGCCCTGCACTGCTTCCTGCTCAGCCTGCACGCCGTACTGCGGGCGGCCGCACTGCTGGTCCCCAGCTTCCTCGAACTGCGCCGCGCCCTCGCCCACGCCCGGACCGTCTGGCGCATCTGGCCCTTGTGGAAGGACCTGGTGGACGCCGTACCGCAGGTCGAACTCGGCGAGAGCAGCAGCCGCGTGCTGACCCTCCTCCAGCCGCACCTGTCGTGGCGGCTGGTCGCCTACCGGAAGTCCATCGAGATCCGCGACGCCCTCCTCGCCCTCGCCCAGTACGCGGATCCGGCCATTTCCGGCAGCGCCCGCGCCCACGTCGCCCGCCACATGGCCCGGCACGGGGGCCCGCCCGACCGGGCCCTGATCCTCGTCACGGCGTGCGAGCTGCGCCGCGCCCGTGCCGCCAAGCTCGCGGGCGCCGCCCCGTACCCGGCCGCCGACGCCCTCGCCCTCAGCCAGGACACCGGCGACCTGGCTGCGGAGACGGCCTACCTGCGGTTGCTCGCCGAGGCGTACTTCTCGCCGTGTGCGGAACAGTTCGACGGGGCGGGGGAGGAGGCGGGGGTGGACGCGGAGCAGGCGGAGGAGGCGGCGGAGGCGGAGGAGGCGCAGGGAGAGGAGGGAACGGAGGAAGCGGCTCCCGCCGGAACGGGAAGTGGCCCGGGATAAACGGTGTCCGAAACCATTCAGGCCCCGTCAAAACCGCCGGGACGGCTCTTCGTGTTCTGCCATGATGCCGTCCATGGACAGCACGTTACGCCGGAAATACCCGCACCACGAATGGACTTCCGTGAACGAAGGCGATTCGGGAGCCTTCGTTTACCACCTCACCGGACACGAACCCGAGCTCTACGCCAAAATCGCCCCGCGCGCCGATCAGGACGCCCCGGAGAATTGGGCCTTCGACCTGGCCGGCGAAGCGGACCGGCTCGAATGGCTGGCCCGGCACGGCATCCCGGCCCCCCGTATCGTCGAGCGCGGCGCCGACGACACCTCCGGCTGGCTGGTCACCGAGGCCCTGCCGGGCGTCCCCGCCTCCGAGGAGTGGCCCGAGCACCAGCGCTTCGCCGTGGTCGAGGCGATCGCCGGCCTGGCCCGGGCGCTGCACGAGCTGCCCGTGGACGACTGCCCGTTCGACCGCACCCTGGCGGTGACGGTCGCCGAGGCCCGCCACAACGTCAGCGCCGGCCTGGTCGACCTCGAAGACCTCCAGGAGGAGCACGAGGGCTGGAGCGGCGAGCAACTCCTCGCCGAGCTGGACCGCACCCGACCGGACGACGAGGACCTGGTCGTCTGCCACGGCGACCTCTGCCCCAACAACATCCTCCTCGACCCCGACACCTGCGAGGTCACCGGCGTCATCGACGTCGGCCGCCTCGGCCGCGCCGACCGCCACGCCGACCTCGCGCTGGCCGCGCGTGAACTTGAGATCGACGAGGACCCGTGGTTCGGCCCGGCCTACGCCGAACACTTCCTCACCCGCTATGGAGCCCAGCGCGTGGAGAAGGACAAGATGACGTTCTATCAGCTTCTGGACGAACTCTTCTGACAGGTCGAGAGGCGGCGTACTCCTCTGACAGGTCGAGAGGCCGCCGTTCGGATCACGCGTACGGGTCCTTCCGGTGAATGCGGCACCGTCGGTGAGCGGGCCGGCCGCCTCCGGGGTACGCCGTCCAGGCAGACGACGAACCCGACACCGAAGCAGTAGCCATGGAGGAGACCGGCCATGTACGCAGCAGTCCGGCGGTACGAAGGAGTGACCGATGCGGCCGAGGCGGCCCGCATCGTGCAGGAGGGCTTCGTGCCGCTCATGCGCAAGGTCCCCGGCTTCGTCGCCTACTACTGGATCGACGCCGGGAACGGGGTGATGGCCTCGACCAGCGTCTTCCAGGACCGCGCCGGAGCCGAGCAGTCCATCGCCACGGCCGCGGATTTCGTCCGAGACAACCTGGCGTCCCTCCTTCCCAACCCGCCCCAGGTCATCTCGGGCGAGGTGGTCGCCTCGTCCGTCTGACCGACCGGCTGTCGCTGGGGCTGCCCAGGTCGCCGGGCAGCCCCAGGGGCATATTGGATTGCCGCCGACGAGCCCGGCCGGTTATGAAGTCCGCATGCTAAGAGGCAGCGCGGTCGGGCTCAGGGCCCGGTACGAGGAAGACATCCCGATCCTGCGGACGGAGCTCTACGACGACGTGGTCAACTCCGCGCGGTCCGAGAGCGGGCCGTGGCGACCGATCACGCCCGGATCGAAGGATCCGCGGCTCGTGGTGGACGAGGACCAGGAGAGGTCCGTCCAGTTCTCCGTGGTGGAACTGGAGGGCGGCACGCTGATCGGCAGCGCGGTGCTGTGGGGCATCGACAACCACAACCGCTCCGCGCACATCGGGTTGGGGCTGCTGCCTTCCGCCCGGGGCAAGGGCTACGGCACGGATGTGGTCGCGGTGCTGTGCCGGTACGGGTTCGTCGTACGCAGCCTGCAGCGGCTGCAGATCGAGACGCTGTCGGACAACACCGCGATGCTGCGTTCCGCCGAGCGCAACGGCTTCGTCCGCGAGGGCGTGCTGCGCTCCTCGGCCTGGGTGATGGGCGAGTTCCTGGACGAGGTGCTGCTCGGCCTGCTCGTCCAGGAGTGGAGGGGATCGCACGCCGGTCCGACCGAGTAACCAGCGGCACGGCCGGGCGTTGGGTTCGGCGTGACGCTCGACGATCTCTACACCGACATCGTGTCCGAGGAACTGGACACCGAGGCAGAGCCTGAACGCCTGCCCATGCTCACCTACCGCGAGGCCAAGCTCGCCCTCGCCGTCTTCGGCGCCGTGGCCGAAGGGGCGACGGGCGAGGAAGTACGCACCACCGCACGCATCCTGAGCGGCAGGCTCGGCATGCGCCTGCCCGCCACCTGACCTGCTCGGTCCGAGCGGATCGTGAGGCGCTGTCGGCCTGCCGGCCGGCCTGGCTGCCTGCCTGCTGCCTACCCGGCGTCGAGCTGGTGGTCGGCCCAGACGTAGGTCTCGGGCAGCAGGTCCGTGATGCGGACCGTACGGATGCGGTCGCCCTCGCCGACGATGACGTTGAGGTTGGGGAAGTAGTCGAGGAGGACCTGGCGGCACCGGCCGCAGGGGGGAACGACACCCCGGTCGCGATCACCGACGGCGACGATCGTGTCCAGTGCGTGGAGGCCCTGGCCGGCAGCCGCGCCGATCACGACCAGTTCGGCGCACGGTCCGCCGGTGAAGTGGTAGGCGTTCACGGCGGTGACGATCCGCCCGTTCTCGGCGCGGGCGGCGGCCGCCATGGTGTGGTTGTCGCCCCGGCAGTGGGTACGGGCGACTTCGGCCGCGGCCTGGATGAGCTCGTGGTCGACGTCTGCGCCGGGTGTGGTGGCGGGCGTGGGCGCGGATGTGGGCGTGGTCGCGGTCATCTGCTCGTTCTCTGCGTTCGGGGGTGTCGGTCGACCTTCGCTCAAGTGGTCAGGGCACGCAAGCGAATAGCGGCAGGGCTCCGCCTGGACGGGAGCGAGCAGGTGCCCGGGGGCTGCCCGTCAGTCCTGATTGTCCTTCCGTGCCGGCCGTCGGCGTCAAGGGCGCTCCTTCGTCGCGTCGCCCGGAGGGCGATGGCCCTTTGGGCCACCCTTGACCCCGACGACCGTCACGGAACGACAAGGACGGATGGAGGGTGTGGGGACGCCGCGGGCCCGGCGGTGCGGGGTGCGCCGACGGGCCCGTGGTGGGGGAAAGTGCGGTGTCAGGAAGTGGTGGTGGTGCGGGCGGAGCCGGTGCTCGTGCCGCCGGTGTTGCTCAGGAAGCAGGTGACCTCGCGGTCGCCGAGGGTCCAGCTGGCGGCCTGGGGGTAGTAGTAGAAGACCTCCAGGTTGTTCGGGAGCTTCGCGGCGTCGCCGACGTAGTCGGCGAGCGCCTGTCCGCCGCACTTCTCCTCGGCGATCTTGACGACCTTGCTCTCGCCGGGGTAGATGCCGTTGTCCAGGTTGAACACGGCGTACGCCTCACCCTCGTGGGGCTGGTCGCAGGGCACGGTCTGCACCGAGAGGCGGGCCTGGGTGCCGTCGCCCTCCTCGACCTTCGTCAGGTCGTCCTTGGTGTTGAAGCAGTCGCCCTTGCGGATGTCCTGTACGTCGCTGGCGCCCGGGGCGGTGATCTGGCCGCTGGTGTCGCGCTTCGGGTCGTCGTCCAGCGCGCCGGACAGGCCGAGCGTCAGGAAGACGGCGTAGAAGGCGATCGTCAGGCCGTGGATGACGAGGGCCGCGATGGCCAGGCCCTTGCCCTTCTCGCCGCCCTTGCGGATCTGGGAGAGGGCGATGAGGCCGAGGACGATCGGGACCAGCGGGATCGCGCAGACGATCGACATCACGAACGCGATGACGGCGAGGACGTTGGTCTTCTGCGGCTGGGGGAAGTAGCCCTGCGGGCCGGGGACGCCGTACGGCGCCGGCTGACCGTACGGTCCCGCCTGCGGGTACGGCTGCGGTCCCGCCTGAGGGTACGGCTGCGGTCCCGACGGCGGGTACGGCTGGGACGGCGGCTGAGGCGGTATCGACATGTGCGTGGTGCTCCTTGCGAGCGGGTGGGACATGGCCGACGGTGCCGCGGGGACGCCGTCGGCCGGGGGACTGATGGGCGGGTGGCCGCGCCACAGTACCGTCCCGCCGGAGCGGGCCGCTCATCGAAGGCGGCGTCAGGACGGCAGCAGCTCGCGGGCGCAGGCGCGCAGCCAGACGTGTGCCGGGTCGGCGTCGTGGCGGGGGTGCCAGGCCATGCCGACCGGCAGCGGCGGGAGGTCCAGCGGGATGTCGAAGGTGACGAGGCCGAGCGCCTCGGCCTGTCGGGCGGTGCGGGAGGAGATCAGTCCGATCAGGTCGGTCTCCCGGAGGATGAAGAAGGAGGCGGGGGAGGAGGCCACGCCGCCCACCACCTGCCGGGACAGGCCCAGTTCGGCGAGCGCGGTGTCCACCGGCCCCTCCAGCCGGCCGCGCCGGGAGACGGTCAGGTGCTCCCCGGCGGCGAACCGGCGGGCGGTGACGGTGCCGCGCAGCAGCGGATGACCGGGTCGTACGACGCCCAGCATCCGGTCGTCGAAGAGGTGCTCGGTCCGCACCTCGGGTGAACGGGTGTCGATGACGCCGATCTCCAGGTCCGCGACGCCTTCGCGCAGCACCGGCAGGTCGACGTGGCTCTCGGACAGGAAGCGCAGCCGGACACCGGGCGCCTCGGTGCCCGTCCGCCGGAAGAGCGCCGCCCCGAACGCGGCCGCGAAGGAGTCGTGGGCCAGGACGGTGAAGGTGCGGGTCAGGGTGGCCAGGTCGACCTGACCGCCCGCCAGGAACAGCCCGCGGGCCCGCTCCACCACCGCCCGGACCTCGCCCTGCACGGAGAGCGCGTGCGGGGTGGGGACCATGGTCCGCCCCGCCCGGACCAGCACGGGGTCGCCGAGGGCCTTGCGGATCCGGCCCAGGGTCCGGCTCATGGCGGGTTCGGACAGGTGCAGGCGGGCGGCGGCCCGGGACACGCTCGACTCCTCAAGGAGGACGTCGAGGGCCACCAGCAGGTTGAGGTCCAAGCCGGATTGCGTCACACGCATTCATCCCTTGCGGAACTTGCACTGGAAAGCAGGTCGTGCCAACCCTACGGTGGTTCCGGGGTGATCGAGTCCGGCCGGCCTTCCGCCCCGTCAACCATCCATTGATCACGAGGAGTTGCAGTGCTCCGTCATGCCCGCACCCCGGCGCCGGTCCGGCCCGCCGACACCGCACCACCCGGACTGTCCCGACCCGCCCTGTACGTCCTGTGCGCCTGCGTGCTCGTCGCCCAGGGCATGGTCGCCGCCGTCAACCTGCTGATACCGCAGCTCGCCGCCTCCGGCCTGCACCCGGGCCCGGCCCAGCTGTTGTGGACCGTCGACGCGTACGTGCTCGTGTTCGCCGCGCTGCTGATCCCCGCCGGCGCACTGGGCGACCGCTACGGCCGCAAGGGCGCCCTGCTGGCCGGGCTCGGCCTGTTCGCCGCCGGCGGGGCGCTCAGCGCGCTCGCCGCCGACCCGGCCACGCTGATCGCCGGACGCGGACTGTGCGGGGCCGGAGCGGCGCTGATCATGCCCGCCACCATGTCCGTACTCGTCCACCTCACCCCGCCCGAGCGGCGCGGGCAGGCCCTCGCCACCTGGACGCTGTCCGCCGGCCTCGGGGGCCTGGCGGGCAACGTGGGCGGCGGCCTGGCAGGGGAGTTCCTGACCTGGCGCGCCCTGTTCTGGACGGTCGTCCCGCTGGCCGCCCTGCTCGCCCTCGCCGTGGCCCGCACGGTGCCCCGTACGCCCGCGCGCCCGGACGCGGCCGTCGACCCGCTCGGGGCGCTGGTCCTGGCCGGGGCGCTGTTCGCCGTGGTCCACGGCATCATCGAGGGGCCCTCGTACGGCTGGTCCTCGGGCCGCGTCCTGGGCTCCTTCGGGGCCGGAGCGGTGCTGCTGGCCGCCTTCACCGCGCACGCGCTGCGCACCTCCCGGCCCCTGCTGGATCCGCGGATCTTCGCCTCGCGCCGGCTGCGCGCGGGGACGCTCGGCATCGGTGCCGCCTTCTTCGGGCTCTTCTCCCTGTTCTTCGTCAACGCCCAGTACCTGCAGTACGCCAAGGGCTTCTCGCCGGCCCTGGCGGGCCTGGCGATCGTCCCGCTGACCGTCGGCATGGCGCTGGTGCCCCGGCTGGGCGCGCGGCTCGCGGAACGGACCGGGCCCCGGCTGCCGGTGGGGACCGGCCTGCTGCTGATCGGTGCCGGGCTCCTGCTGGTGTCCACCGTCGGCGCGGACACCCCGTACGCCGTGTACGCCGTCTACCTGCTGGTGCTGTCGGTGGGCACCGGGCTGTGCGCGCCCTCGCTGACCCTGACGGTGGTCACGGAACTGCCGCCGCACCAGGCGGGGCTGGGCTCCGGGCTGAACACCGCCGCCCGGGAGATCGGTGCGGCCCTCGGGGTGGCCGTGGTCGGCACGGTGCTCGCCTCCCGCTTCCACGGGAACCCGGCGGACCCCGCGCAGACGGCCGCCTTCACCGACGCCATGGGCGTGGCGCTGCGCACGGTGGCGGCCGTGCTGATCCTCGCCTCGGCGGCGGTGATCCGCGGCTACGGCGCCGCCGGCCGCAGGCGCTCCGGGGGCGGGCAGCGCGCGGACACGGTCGCCGCGGACACGGTTGCCGCGGGCGAGGCCGCGTCCTAGACCGTGGCCTCCGGCCTAGCGGGCCGTGTGTGTGGTGGTGGCGGCGCCGGCGAGTCGGGCCGTCACCGCGGCCAGCCACACCAGACCGAGGCCCGCGCCGGTGGTGAAGGCCAGTACGGAACCGGCCGAGCCGATGAACCCGGCGAGGACGGCCACGGGCGCCAGGCGCGAGGCCACGGCCCAGCCGCGGTGCCCGCGGGCGGCGAGCGGCCGGGCCAGGACGACGAACGCGGCGCACAGGGCAAGGTAGCCGACCGTCCCGGAGAGCATATGGACGGCACCGTGCCCGCTCATCGTGGTGCCGTCGGGCGCACCCGCCGGGAAGCCCGCCCCGGCATCGGCCGGGAAGGCCGCGGCGGCCCAGAAGGACGCGGCGAACACCCCCACCAGGACCGGCCCCCAGGTGCCGCCCGTGCCTCCGCGCAGCAGTCGGCGCAATCCGACGGCTCCTGCCGCCAGCAGGGCGCCCGCCAGCAGGAAGTTGACCGTCTGGATCCACCCCGCCGAGCCGAGCGCGAGCTGGCTGATGGCGTTCCGGGTGAAGTCGAACCCGTCCCGTACGGAGCCCTGGACGACACCGGCACCGAGGAACAGCGGCCCCGCCACCACGCCCCCGGCGAGAGCGGGCCGCGCGGCGGCGCTCGACGCGCGCGCGGCGGGAGCGACGTGCCGGGATGTGCTGAGAGTGTGGGTCATGAACGGGCCTTCCTCGCGTCGATGCCGTCCCACTCATGACCGGCTCCGGGCCCCGAACTCATCGCCCGCACCGGTGTGACCTGCTTCACACGGTCCTCCCTGTCACATTCCCGCGAGCCCATACGTCAGTGCTGTGAAGACGCCGAAGGAACGCGAACAAGGAGCAGGACGATGACGAACCCGACCGCGAAGACCTCGATCTCCCGGATGCCGAACCCCGGCGAGTTCGTGCCCGAGCTGAGCGAGATCAGCGCCGCCCTGTTCAAGGCCACGGGCAACCGCTCGGTGCCGCGCACCACGATGAACCTCGTGCACCTGCGGGCCGGCCAGATCGTCGGCAACACGTACCTGACCGTCCTGAACACCAGCTTCCTGCGCAAGGCGGGGGAGTCCGAGGAGCGCATCACCGCGGTCGCCTGCTGGCAGGACGCCCCGTACTTCACGGACGCCGAACGGGCCGCCCTCGCCCTGGTGGAGGCCACCTTCCAGCCGGCGCCGCCCGGGAAGGAGCGCGTCTCGGACGAGCTGTACGCCGAGGCGGCCGAGCACTACGACGACAAGGCAATGGCCACCCTGACCATCGCGATCGGCCAGATCGGCTTCTTCATCGCCCTGGCCGTCATCGGCAAGCCGCAGCCGGTCGCCTCCCTCGCGGACGAGCAGTGGGACTAGCGGGCGCCGCCGCTACAGGCGGGACGCGCGGTCCCGGAGGAGGGTGCGTTCGCGTGCGTTGTGGGTGAGGGAGGCCGCGCGTTCGAACTCCGCGCGGGCTTCCTCCGGCCGGCCGAGGCGTTCCAGGAGGTCGCCCCGTACGCTCGGCAGCAAGTGGTAGGTGCGCAGCGCCGGTTCCTCCGCCAGTGCGTCGACCAGGGGCAGCGCGGCTTCCGGGCCGTCGGCCATCGAGACCGCCACGGCCCGGTTGAGCTCCACCACCGGGGACGGGACGAGCAGGACGAGCCGCCCGTAGAGGGCGGCGATGGTCGCCCAGTCGGTGTCCTCGTAGCGGACGGCCGCCGCGTGGCAGGCGGCGATGGCGGCCTGGACGGAGTACGGGCCGGTGCCGGCGTGCCGCATCGCCTCCAGGCCCCGGTGGACGAGCAGCCGGTTCCAGCGGGTCCGGTTCTGGTCCGCGAGCAGGACGGGCTCCCCGTCGGGTCCGGTCCGGGTGGCCGTCCTGGACGCCTGGAACTCCAGGAGCGCGGCGAGGCCGTGCACCTCGGGTTCCCCGGGCATGAGTCCGGCCAGCACCCGGGCCAGGCGCAGCGCGTCCTCGCACAGGGCGGGCCGGAGCAGGTCCTCGCCCGAGGTGGCGGCGTAGCCCTCGTTGAAGATCAGGTAGATGACCTCCAGCACCGAGGCGAGGCGGGCCTCGCGGTCGGCGCCGTAGGGGACTTCGAAGGGCACGTCGGCCGCGGCCAGGGACCGTTTCGCCCGGGTGATGCGCTGGGCGACGGTCGGCTCGGCGACGAGGAAGGCGCGGGCGATCTCCTGCGTGGTCAGGCCGCCCATCAGCCGCAGGGTGAGCGCGACCCGGGCCTCGGTGGACAGGACGGGGTGGCAGGCGGTGAAGATCAGCCGGAGCAGGTCGTCGTCGATGTCCTGCGGGTCCGCCGGTTCGGCGGGTGCCGGTACGTCCTCCAGGGTCCGGCCGACCTCCGCGAGCTTGCGGGCGTACGTCTCCCGGCGGCGTACGAGGTCGATCGCCCGGTGCCTGGCGGCGGTCATGAGCCAGGCACCCGGGCGGTCGGGGATGCCGGCCCGGGGCCATTGTTCGAGCGCGGCGACGAGTGCGTCCTGTGCGAGCTCCTCGGCGATGCCCACGTCGCGGACGATGCGGGCCACACCGGCGATGATGCGCGCCGACTCGATCCTGTACACGGCCTCGACGGTGGCGGCCGCCGAGTCCGCCGGGTCCGCGGAGTCCGCCAAAGCCTCCGGGACTGCCGGGTCTGCCCAAGCCTCCGGGACTGCCGGGTCCGCCGGGGCCGTTGCGTCCGGTTCGGCCCCGTCGTCCCCTGGCGTGTTCCCCGCCGCGTTCCCTGCCGTCACGACGACCCACTAGAGCAGGCGTGACGGAGCAGGGCAAACGCGACCCGGTCGGGACTGGGCTACATCTCCTGGATCTCCCGCACCTCGGCGCTGACCTGCCATTCCACCGGGTGGATCTCCAGGAAGCGGCGGGTCCACTCGATCGCTTCGGCCTTGTCCTTGCACTGGGTGAGGGAGTAGCCGCCGACGACCTCCTTCGTTTCGGTGAAGGGGCCGTCGGTGTACGTGATCTTGCCGCCGGACCAGCTGAGACGGGTGCCCTCGGCCGTGGGGAGCAGCCCGGCGGTGTCGAGCATGACCCCGGCCTTCGTGATCTCCTCGAACAGGGCACCCATGCGCTGCTCGAACTCCGGCGGGAACGACTCGGGGGGCAGGTTCTGCTCGTTGATGCGGATCATCGTCAGGAAGCGCGGCATGGTGACTCCTCGGTCGGGAGGGCGGGGGCTTTCCCTGCCTCTCACCCCTGCGTCGAACGGGAGGCGCCCGGATCGACAGCTCCGGTCAAGATTCCTGGAAATTTCTTCCGGAGCGGCCCGACGACACGTCGCGCACGGCGAGAACCGGAGGTCAGCGGGGGAGCGCGTCCAGGGCGACCAGGCCGCGGCGCACGGCATCGGCGGTCTCGTCGAGCCGGTCGCGCTCGTGCACCCGCTGGTCCGTGTGGATGCGGAAGGGGTCCCCCTTGAACCGCGGGATGACGTGGAGGTGGAAGTGGAAGACCTCCTGGAAGGCCGCCTCGCCGTCCGCCAGGAAGAGGTTGACACCCTCGCAGCGGAGGCCGGTCAGCCGCATCGCGCGCCCGAGGCGGTGCGCGGTGGCCCAGACGCGTGCGCCCAGGTCGTCGGGGAGGTCCTCCAGTCCCACGGCGTGCTCCTTGGGGATGACCAGGAGGTGGCCGGGCGTGACCGGTCGGAGGTCCATGAAGGCGATGACGTGGTCGTCCTCGTGGACGACGCTGGCCTCGGCTTCCCCCCGTGCGATCCCGCAGAAAATGCAGTCGTCGTTCCGCACCGTTGCTTCCCGATCCGTTCGTCGCCGGGACCGTCCGCCGGGTGACCGCGCCGGACCCGGCCCACTGACCGGCCCTCCGGCGAACGGCCCCTCGGAGACCGGCCGACCGGCCCTCCGGCCGGCGTGACGCCATCTTGCACGGTGCTCCCCGCCGGAGGCGGGCGGACGGCGAGAAACGTCCGGTTCCGGTTCCCGGCCGGTCCCTCCCGCCTCCGCCTGGTCTCCACCCGGCCTCCCCCTCGGTCGATCGGTCTCCACCCGGCCTCCCCTCGGCCGATCAGGGCGGGGTCATGACAAGCTGGTGATCATGACCAAGCAACTCACCGGCCGGCTCATCGGCGGTGCCTTCGGCCTCGTGTTCGTACAGGCGAACGCGGGTGCCCTGCCGCAGCTCTTCGCGGCCCCGCTCCGGTTCGTCGCGATCGCGGCCTTCCTGGGGCTCTTCCTGAACCGCCGGGGCTTCCGGGCGCACACCCCCGCGCCCGTGCCCGGCCCCTCTCCCCGTACCGGTTTCGGGCGGCGTTACTGGTACGTCGTGGCCGCCGAGGTCCTGGGCCTGGCCGTCGGACTCCTGCTCATCGGCCGCGTGCTGCACACGCCGCATGCCGCCGTGGGCTGGATCGCGTTCGTGGTCGGCGTGCACTTCTTCGGCCTCGCGGTGGTCTGGCACCGGCCCTCGCTCCACGTCCTGGGCGCCGCGATCGCGGCCTGCGGTCTCGTCGCCCTCGTCCTGGCCGTGCTCGACGCGCCCGACGCGGCCGTCGCCCTGGCCGGGGGCATCGCCCCCGGTGCCCTGCTCCTCACCACCGCCTGGCGCACGCCGCAGGCCCCGGACCGGCCGCTGGTCGGCGTGTAGGTCCTGCCGTCACGCCTTGGCGTGGAGGACGTCGATGTTGCCGTGCCGGGTGCGGGCGTGGATCTTGACCGTGTCCTCGGTCTCCCCGGGGGCCTCGGAGGCGGCGAGCAGGTTGCGCACCTGGCCGGACACGGAGCTGACGTCGAGCCAGGCGGCCGTGCCCTTGCGGATGCCGACCTCGATGGCGCCGTAGGAGGTCTCCAGCCGGACGCTGCCACGGGCCGCCTCGCCCACGCGCAGCGTGCCGTGGGCGGTGGTGGCGGTGACGGAACCCTCGGCGCGCCGGATCTCGATGTCCCCGTTGGCACCGCTCACCCGCAGCTCGCCGGTGGCGGTGCCGACCGTCGTGGTGCCGTGCGAGTTCTTCAGGACGGCCGGTCCGTCGACGTGGCCGACGCGCAGGCTGCCCGAGCTGGTGGTGATCTCGGCCGGGCCCTCGACCCGGTCCACGGTGATCGAGCCGTGCGACGCCGTCAGCCGCAGCGGCCCCGTCGCGTCCAGGCGGACGTCGCCGGAGGAGGTCTTCACCCGCACCTCGCCGAGCCGGCCCTCACCGAGCACCTGGGTCCAGGAGCCGGTCGTGTCGACGTGCGAGCCCGCGGGGAGCTCGACGGTCACGTCGATCGTCCCCGGGCGGCGGAGCGAGTTGCGCTGCTTCGGCGTCTTGAGGGTCAGTACGCCGCTCGCGTACGTGACCTCGGCGCGCTCGGCCGCGCGTACGTCCTGGTCCTTCTCCGGGTCGCGGGGCTGCACCTCGACGACGGTGTCGAGGCGGTCGCTCGCGATGAACCGGATGGAACCGGCCTCCACGTGCGCCACGGCCGAGATGGCTTCCGGGGTGTCGAAAGAAGGCATGGCTGTCCCGTCCTCTTGGGTCTGGTGGCTGTGGCTGTGGTTGCGCTGTGGCTGTTCTGCTTCGCCGTCGTACGGGGCGAGGAGACTCCCCCGATGTACGGCGTGAGGTTCATGACGTCATGATGGCACCATTTTGGCGCCAAGTGCAAGCCTGAATGGCGCGCGGTTGGCGCTGCCCTGGTTGTGCAGGCTCTGAGCTGCGGAAACGTGAAGATGGCGATCTGTTCCGCCTCGATGTCGTGCCTGGTCGTCCGCTCCGAAGTGCGTGGAGCGGTGTCGGGTGACGTCGGTTGGCATCGTTTGGCGCCAGATGGCGTCAGGTGGCGCCATCCGGTGTCACCCAAGGTGGTCGAGCTGTGGGTGGGTGCCGGCCGGCTGCTCTGGTAGACAGCGTCCATGGACAGTGAGGTTTCAAGCGGGGGTTCCGGCGGGGGCTCGGGCAGGGGTTCCGGCGCGGGCCCGGCCGGAGGACCGGCCGAGGGTTCCCTGCGGGAGCGGCTGATCGACGCCGGTGTGGAGCTCGTCCTCACCGAGGGCTCCGCCTCGCTGGGGCTCCGCGAGATCGCACGCAGGGCGGGGGTGTCGCACGGCGCCCCGCGCCGGTACTTCCCCACGCACCACGCCCTGCTGTCGGCGATCGCCGGCCGTGGCTTCGAGGACCTCGCGGCCAGGGTCGGGGCCGCCATGGCCGGGGCGACCTCGCCCCGGGACCGGCTCCATGCCATCGCACGGGTCTACGTCGGCTACGCGCTGGAGCACCGCGGCATGTTCGAGCTGATGTTCCGGCACGACCTGCTGGACAGCGACCGGCACGCGTCCGGCGAGCGACGGCTGCGGGAGTCGACGGTGCCGCTGTTCGCGCGCATGGTCGCCCTGGTCGCCGAGTGCCGGGCGGAGCAGGACGCCGGACAGCGGTCCGCCGGGCAGCCGGCCGGGTCGCAGGCACCCCCGCCTCCCGCCGTGACGGCGGCGGCCCTGTGGGCGAACCTCCACGGCACCGCCCAACTGTGGGCCTGGGGCAGCCTGCAGCTCGCCCTCGGCGACCGGGAACCGCACGGCGCGGTCCGGCACGGCGTGCTGCAGCACGGCGTGCTCCAGGGCGACCCCGACCTGCTCGACCGGATCATCGCGGCGGCACTGGACGCCCACGTGGGCCCGGCGCCCGCGTACCGGGGCGACGCGGCACGGTGATCCCGAACCCCGCCCCGGCGCCCGCGTACCGGGGCGACGTGGCACGGTGATCCCGAACCCCGCCCCGGCGCCCGCGTACCGGGGCGACGTGGCACGGTGAATCCCGAACCCGCCCCGGACGCCGGCGGATCCGCCGCCCCGTCCCGCCCAGTCGCTCCCTGCCCCTTCCCGGCCCGCCCTCGCCCCGCCCTCGCCCCGCCCGGTCCGCCCGGCCGACGACGCCTTCCCGCCGCCGCGGGACGGTCCGTGAGCCGTCCGCCGGATCCGGTCTCGCGTGCGGGTGATCGTGCGGCTGCCGATCGGTGCGGCGTCACGCGCACCCCGCGGTGATCGCCGAAGGTGAGGGGCCGTCGAGCCTCGACTCCCCTCACCGCCCTGCCTGTCGGAGGATCCATGCAGTTCACGCGCCGGACCGTCGTACGAGCCGGAGGCTGTGCCGCGGCCGCGCTGGCGGTCGGGACCTCCCGTGTGGCGGCCGCCCAGGCACCCGCGGTGGCCGCGCCCGACACGGCGGCCGCCGCCCCGGCTCCTTCCGCGTCCGACACGGCGGACCGGGCCCTGCCCCTGCGCACGGACACCACCACGCAGGGCGACGTCCTCGCCGGGTTCCGCAAGGACCACGCGTGCCTGTTCCTCATCCGCTTCCGCGAGGTCACCCGGGCCCGCCGCTGGCTCGGCGAGCTGGTCCCCGACCTGTCCACCACGGACCGGGTCGCACAGTTCAACGCGCAGTTCAGCCGCGCCCGGCGCCTGCGCGACGGGGTGGACCCCGCCACCATGTCCGCGCTCTGGACGGGCATCAGCCTCACCCACGCGGGGCTGGGACACCTTGCCCAGAGGAACCCCTTCCCGGCCGTCCCGCCCGGAGGCACCGCGGAAGCCTTCCGCGACGGCCCCGGCGCCCGGGCCGAGCAGCTCGGCGACACCGGTTCCAGCGCCCCCGCGTCCTGGCTGTTCGGCACCTCGGCGGACGACGTCCACGCCGTACTCACCCTCGCCTGCGACGGGCCGGAGCAGCTCGCGGAAGCCGTCGACCGCCACCTGGAATCCCTGCGGCGCGCCCGTGCCGAGGTGGTGTTCCGGCAGGACGCCGCGACACTGCCCGGGGCGCTGCGCGGCCACGAGCACTTCGGGTTCCTCGACGCCATCAGCCAACCCGGCGTACGCGGCTTCCACGCCCCGGACGCGACGGGAACGGACGTACAGGGCAGGCCCGGAACCCGGCTCGTGCCGGCGGGCGAGTTCATCGTCGGCCAGGAACGGGTGGGGCAGCGGCCCGCCGGGCTGCCCGCCTGGGCCACCGGGGGCTCGTTCCAGGTGGTCCGGCGGCTGGCCCAGGACGTACCGGGATGGTGGGAGCAGGCCGGAGCCCTCCTGAAGGAGCTGAAGAAGTCCGGCGCGGCCCCCGCCGACGCCGACACCACCTGGCTCGCCGCCCGCTTCGTCGGCCGCTGGCCCGGCGGGGCCCCGGTCGCCACCTGCCCGGCCGCCGAGCGGATCCCTTCCCCCGCCTCGGACCCCGACAACGCCTTCGACTTCCACGACGACGTCGAGGGCCTGACCACCCCGCTCTTCGCGCACATCCGCAAGACTTATCCGCGCGGCGGGCTGAGCACGGCTCCCGGACGGCCGCCCCTGCCGTCCTCCACGCACGACTCCCGGCGCATCATCCGCCGCGGCATCCCGTTCGGCCCGCCGCACCGCGCGGGCGACACCGCACCCGCCGACCGCGGACTGCTCTTCGTCAGCTACCAGGCCGACATCGTCGAGCAGTTCGAGTTCATCGCGCGCAAGTGGAGCAACAACACCGACTTCCCGCCCGCCCGGCACCCGCAGCCCGGCGCCGACACCGTCATCGGCACCGGCTCCCCGGTCGCCTTCGAGTCCGCCCCCACCACCTCCACCGGCGGGAACCGCGCCACCACCCTCGACTTCCGGCGCTTCGTCCGCACCGAGGGCGCCGTGTACGCCTTCACCCCCTCGATCCCCACCCTCCGCGCCCTGGCCGACGGAACCCTCGACAATTCCGTCGAGGTCCACCCCGGCACCGTCCTGCGGCCCGGCGACACCCTGGACGCCGGATCCGTACGCCTGACCCTCGGGGCCGACGGAGACCTGACGGTCCGGGACGAGGACGGCGAGACCCTGTGGAGCGCGGGCACCGCCGGCTCCGGAGCCGACGCCCTCTTCGCGGCGAACGGCGAACTCACCGTGCGCGACACGGCCGGCCGGACGCTCTGGTCCTCCCGTACCGCCGGAGCAGGCGGCGCCCGTCTCCTCGTCCGCCCCTCCGGCGACGCCGTCATCCTCAGGGACGGCCGCGTGGAATGGCAGGTACCCGAGGACGCCGACGACATCCCGGGGCTCAGGCTGTAGCAACCCGGCCCGGCCGCACGGGGCGGAACGCCGGATTCATGGGACAGCATGATCCGGTCGGCGCCGTGCCCGGGGCGGTGCGCCGGCGCTCCGGCCCGCCGTGCCGGAGCCGCCCGGAGGCCGGAGGGAGCGCGCCGCGTGAGCGGATCGCCGTTACTGCCCGACGATCCCGAGCGGATCGGTGCCTACTGGCTGGCGGCCCGGCTCGGCGCCGGTGCCCAGGGCGTGGTGTACGAGGCGTACGACGCCCGGGGGACACGGGTGGCGCTCAAGGCGCTCCACCGTGACGCCGATCCGGTCGTGCGCACCTGGTTCGCCAGGGAGGCGAGGGCGGCCCGGCGGGTGGCCGCCTTCTGTACGGCCCGCGTGCTCGACGCGGCCGTCGACGGAGAGACGCCGTACCTGGTCAGCGAGTACGTGCCGGGCCCCACCCTGGCCGCGGAGGTGCGCGCGTCGGGGCCGCTGGCCGAGGACGCCGTCCTGCGCCTGGCCACGGGTGCGGCGACGGCCCTCGTCGCCATCCACGCCGCGGGAGTGGTCCACCGTGATCTGAAGCCGGGCAACGTCCTGCTCGGTCCCGACGGTCCGCGCATCATCGACTTCGGCATCGCGCGTGCCCCGGACATGTCGGTGACCGTGGGCGGCGCGATCATGGGCACCTTCGGGTACATGGCTCCCGAGGTCCTCTCCGGCCGAGGGGCCTCCGCCGCTTCGGACGTCTTCGCCTGGGGTGCGGTGGTGCTGTACGCCGCCACCGCGTCGGAGCCGTTCCGCGGGGAGACCGTCCCGGAGGTCGTCTACCGGACCACGTCGGTCGACCCGGACCTCTCCCGCCTCCCGCCCCGACTGCGTCCCCTGATGGCCGCCGCACTCGCCAAGGAACCGGCGCTCCGGCCCGGCGCCCGGGAGCTCCTGACGGGGCTCATCGACGCCGCGACCCCCGGGCCCGCCCGTCCCGCGGTTCCGGGCGGTGCCGGGGGATCCGCCGGCTCCCGGCCCCCGGGCGACGGACACGGAACGCCCGCCGGCCCCGCCGGCCCCGCCGACCCCGCGGGCCCCGCCGAAGTCGCAGGCCCGGACCACCCCGCGGGCGCCGACGACCCTGCCGGCCCCGGCGGCCCTAACGGCCCCGGCGGCTCCGGCAACCCGGAAGACCCGGGCAACCCCGACAACACCGGCCACGACTCCGGCCACGACCCCGTCCGCAGCGCCGGCCTCGACCTGCTCCGGGCCGGTGTCCTCCAGGCCGAAGAGGCTCCCCTCGTGCGCACCTCCGAGGTGGTGCCGCCGCTCGGCGACCGGGCCGAAGCCGCCTGGGCCGCCCTCGCCCCCGACGCGCAACTCGCGGCCCGCGAGCTCCTGTTGCGCCTCACCGTGCCCGGCGGTGCGCTCGACGGCTCACAGGACACCGTCCGTACCGCCACGCGGACCGAACTCCTCGCCGGCCGGACGGAAGCGGAACAGCGCGCGGTCACCCGCGCCGCCCACGCCCTGGCCGCCGCCGGGGTCCTCCTCGTCGAACCCGACGGTGCGCTGCGTCCGGTCAGCACGGCCCTCCTGCCCGCCTGGCAGCGGCTCCGCGCCTGGACGGCCGCCGACCGCACCCTCATCACGCACCGGCAGCGCCTCACCGCCACCACCCACCGGTGGGCCGCCCACGGCAGGCGCCCCGAGGACCTGCTCACCGGATCCGAACTCCGCGTCCTGCTGGAGTCGTTCTCCACGGCGCCGGCGTACCTCAGTCCCAATCCCGCCGAGCTGGAGTTCCTGACGGCCGCCCGTGCCGAGGCCGTACGCGGTGTCCGCCGCCGTCGCCGGCTGCGGGCCGGCCTGGCCGCGGCCACCGTGCTCGCCCTCCTCGCGGGCGCGGTCGCCTACCTGCAGAACCGTGAAGCCGGTCTGCGCGCCGCCGAGGCGGACCGCCGCCAGGCCGAGGCCAAGGCCCGTACGGTGGCCCAGACGGCGGACAGCCTGCGCGGCCAGGAACCGGACACGGCAAGGCTGCTGGGCCTCGCCGCCTACCGCATCGCACCCGTCCCGGAATCCCGGGCGGCGCTGTACGCCTCGCTGACCCAGCTGGAGTCCGAGACGGTGGCCCTGCCGCGGCTGGACGGGGGGCAGCAGTCGGGGACGGAACTGACCGAGACGGGCAGTGGCGTGGTCGTCTACACCCCGGTCACGGTCACCTTCACCGACCTCACCTCCCCGGCCGCCGGCGGACGGACAGCCAAGCCCCTGTCCGGCGAGCTCCTGTGGGGCGAGGCCGGAGGAACCGCGATGAGCCCTGACGGCCGCCTCGTCCTCCGCAAGGCCGGCAGCGGCCGCGCCGAGGTCGTCGAGCTCGCGACCGGAAAGGCACTGGGCGCGTCCTTCCCGTTCGAACCGGACAACCCGATGGCCCTCCGCCTCACCAACCGCGGGCAGGTCGTGGACAGGGATCCCGACACCGGCAGCGCGGGGCGCGTCCTGGACCCGTCCGGGAGGCCGGTCACCACCACTCCGGGAGCCGTGTCCCCCGACGGGATCCACCAGGTGACGTGCGACTCCGCGGGCGCGGCACTGTCGCGGCTCGACGGATCGGGGGTGATCCGCCTCGGCACCGCGACCAACGGCGGATGCGAACGCGACACGGTCTTCAGCCCCGACGGGAGCAGGTTCGCCCGCCTGGCCAACGGCACCCCCAGGGGCGCCAACACCATGGGCGTCCCGTGGCCGGACCGCTACACCTACGCGGACATCTGGGACACGAAGGGCAACCGGACCGCCGCGAGCATGTCCCTCGACCTCACCGACGTCCACCTGAGTTCGAAGGGGAACTTCCTCTTCGGCTACTCCCCGAGGGGCGACCTGGAGATATGGCGCACCGACGGCAACCGCCTCCTGGCGTCCCTCCCGCCCTTCTCGCAGCGGCAGGAGCGCGGATCGTGGGACCGCGCCGCCCTGGACGAGACCACCAGGACCCTGGTCCTCCTCTCCTCTTCCGACAGCCTCGTCCGCCGGGTGGACCTCTCGGCGGTACTGGACCTGCCGGCACCCGGCCGCGAGACGGTGGCGGCCGCCGCGTCCGGCGACGGGACGAAGGCGGTCGTCCGCGAAGGCTTCACCGACATGCAACAGCGCCTCGTCGACCTGCGGACGGGCAAGACCCTGCTGACGGTCCCCCAGCGGTGGCGCGAACTGCCGACCCGGCACGTCTACAACGCCCTCAGTCACGACGGCACGGTCCTCGCCTTCACCGACTACACCCCGGACGGAGCGCAGCACATCGTCCTGTGGGACACCGTGCGGAACCGGGAGGTCCACCGCTTCGCCCCCGGTGACGACACCGTCCGCCGCCTCACCCTCTCTCCCGACGGGCGGTACGTCTCCGCGTACGTGGTCCCCGGCGGCATACGCGACGGCTCGGGCGGCACGATCCAGGTCTGGGACGCCGGGCAGCGCAAGGAGATCCGCCGCTTCCCGCACACCACCGGGTACGGGCGGTTCAGCCCGGACGGGAAGCTGTTCGCCACGACGACGGGCCAGGTGCTCGACCTCGCCTCCGGTGCCGTCCGGGACGGGGCGTGGGGGCCCGGCGCCGCCGTCGCCCTGGCCTTCTCCCCCGACGGACGCCTGCTGGCCCTGGTCCGCGACACCGGCTCCGTCGAGCTGTGGGACGGGGCCGGCCGCACCCGGATCGCACACGTCTCGGGCAGTGCCCCGCGTGCCGGGAGCCGGACCGTCGACGACGCGGACGAGCCGGTGTTCTCGCAGGACGGGACGCTGCTGGCCGTCGTCGCGGACGGCGACCGGCTGCAGATGTGGGACACCGGCGAACGGCTCGCCCTGGGCAGCCCGCTGCCGACCGGCGGCCGCCGCCTGGACGTGCTGGCCTTCGGCCCGGACGGGGTCCTGCGCGCGCTGGGCGGCGACCACACGGCGGCCTTCGACCTGGTGCCCGAACACGCGGCCGCCGCCGTCTGCAAACGGGTGGGCCGCGACATCACCCCCGAGGAATGGCGCACGTACATCCCCGGTACGCCTTACCGGAAGGTGTGCTGACGGGCTCGGAAGTCGTACCGGCTGGAGGGATGTTCACCGCACGCCCCTCGCGCAGCGCTTCCCCGCGGATGCACTCTGTCTGCATGGTGGTCGTGACGGAGAGGTCCGCGGACGTCGTGGTCGTCGGCGCCGGAGTGGCGGGCCTGGTGGCCGCCCGCGACCTGGCGCGGGGCGGGGCGGACGTGCTCGTGCTGGAGGCGCGCGACCGGGTCGGCGGCCGGCTCCTGAACGCCGAGCTGCCCGGCGGCGCGCCCGTCGAGCTCGGCGGACAGTGGGTCGGACCCGGCCAGGACCGCGTACTGCGGCTGATCGGGGAACTGGGCCTGCGCACCCACCCCACCCACGCCGACGGTGAGCACATCGCCGAGTTCGGGCCGTCCCGCTCGCAGTACACGGGCCGGATCCCCCGGCTGAACCCGCTGGTGCTGGCCGACATCGGCCAGGCCCAGTACCGACTGGACCGGATCGCCCGCCGGGTCGCCGGGACCGACCCGTGGCGGGCGCCCGGGGCCGAGGCGCTGGACGCCCGGACGTTCGACACCTGGCTGCGCGGGACCGTGCGCACCGCGTCCGGCCGGGCCTTCTTCCGGCTGGTGACCGAGGCGGTGTTCTCCGCCGGACCCGAGGACATGTCGGCGCTCTGGGCCGCCTTCTACGTCGGCGCCGCCGGAGGTCTCGACCGGCTCATCGACGTCGTCGGCGGGGCGCAGCAGGACCGGGTGATCGGCGGAACGCAGTGCATTGCGCTGCGGCTGGCGGAGCAGCTCGGCGACCGGGTCGTCCTCGACGCGCCGGTGACCGACATCGAGTGGCAGCCTCCGGGGGCCCCTGGCGTCCGCGTCACCACGCGCGGCGGCCCGACCGTGCGCGCCCGGCGGGCCGTGGTCGCGGTGCCGCCGCCGCTCGCCGCGCGCATCCGCTTCACCCCGGGCCTGCCCGGCGACCGCGACCAGCTCGTCCAGCGGATGCCGATGGGACGGGTCATCAAGGTCAACGTCGCCTACGAGGAGCCGTTCTGGCGCCGCGCGGGCCTGAGCGGCCAGGCGAACAGCACCCACCGCGCCCTGGGCACCGTCTTCGACAACACGCCCTACGCCGGCACGCCCGACGGCGATACCCCCCACGGCAGCGCTCCCGGTGTGCTCGTCGGTTTCCTCGAAGGGCGGCACGCCGACGCCGGCTCGCGCATGGACCCCGGCGAACGCCGTGCCCGGGTGATCGACGACCTCGCCGGCTACTTCGGCCCCCGGGCCCGACGCCCCCTCGCCTACATCGAACGCGACTGGGCGGAAGAGGAGTACAGCCGCGGGTGCTACGGGGCGTTCGCCCCGCCCGGCACCCTCACCCGCTTCGGTCCCGCCCTGCGCGCGCCCGTCGGCCCCCTGCACTGGGCGGGCACCGAGACCGCCGCCGGATGGGCGGGCTACATCGACGGGGCCGCCGAATCCGGTCACCGCGTCGCGCGCGAGATCCTTCCCGGGCTCGCCTGACCCCCGCGCCGTGGGACGGGTGTGGCGGCCGGGCTCAGCCGTCCGGGGCGCCCTCCGCGTCCGGGGCGCCGTCCGGAGCGGCCGCGTCCTCCGGGTCCGTGCCACCCTGCTCCGCGGTGGCGGCCTGTGCGGCGGCCCGGCCGGCTTCGGCCCGCGCAGCGGACTCCGGATCCCCGAGGGCGTGGAACAGCTCCGCGGCCCGGGCGTGGAACTCGACGGCGCTCGCGGGCCGTCCGGCTTTGGTCAGCACATGCCCGAGGTTGACCAGGGCGCCCGCGGTCGAATGGATGTCGCCGGCCTCCCCGAACAGCTCAAAGGCCAGCCGGTACGCCCGGATGGACTCGGCATGGCGGCCCGCGATCCGGTAGGCCGTGCCCAGGGATTGCCACGCCGATGCCCGGCCCTTCCGGTCGTCGTCCTCGGTGGCGAGCCGCAGATCCGTCTCGTGCGCCTCGATGCCCTCGGCCAGGCGGCCGGAGAAGACCAGGGCCGTGCCGAGGTGGCTCAGCGCCACCCCCTCCCCCCGCCGGTACCCGAGCGCCCGGAACAGGGCGACGGCACGCTCCGCGTGGCCGACCGCCTCCAAGTGGCGCCCGGCTCCCACCAGGGCCTGCGCCAGATTCGACAGGGCTTGGGCCTCCCCGTGGCGGTGGTGTTGCTCCCGGCACAGCTCCACGTCCAGGGTGTGGGCCTCGATGGCTTCCTCGTGCCGCTCGGTCAGGGTGAGCACCAGACCGAGGCTGCTCAGCGCGTACCCCTCGCCGACCTGGTCGCCGACCTCCCGGTAGATCTCCAGGGCGCGGGTGTGCAGTTGGACCGCCTGGTCGAACCACCGGTTGTTCCGGCACAGCCGGCCGAGGTTGTTCAGGACGTCCGCCTCGCGGGGCCGGTTGCCCGCTTCGCGGTGCAGACCGACGGCCTCTTCGTAGGCGAGGATGGCGTCGCCGGTGCGGTCCGCGGCGGCCAGCACCCGGCCGAGGCTGTTCAGCACCACGGCCCTCATGCGGGGGTCGTCCGAGCAGAGTTCCACGGCCCCGGTCAGTACCTCGACGGCCTCGTCGAAGCGGTGCAGGTCCAGCAGGACCAGCCCGAGGTTGTTCGACGCCGTCGTCTGCTTCACACCGTTCCGGAGTTCCCGGTGGATCTCCAGGGCGTCCCGGTAGGTGCGCACGGCGTCCTCTAGGCGGTGGACCGCCCTCAGGCTCACTGCCAGGTTGCACAGGGCGGACACCTCGGCGTCCCGGTCCTCCAGCAGCCGGGCCGCCTCCAGTACCGCCCGCGCGGTGACGACCGCCTCCTCGTCGTGGTGCCGCTCGTGCAGGTACTCCGTGACGCAGCTGCCCAGCCCCGTCGCGTCGCGGAGCAGCCCGGCCGACAGGGCCAGCGGCACCGAGGCGACCAGGTTGACCCGCTCCTCGTCGAACCAGGCCAGGGCGTCCTCCCGCCCCCGGAACCTTCCCTCGTCGTCGTCGGCCGGGTTCTCGCCGCTCCTGGCGCGGCGTATGTGGGAGCCGGCGGCGGCCGCTGTCGCGCCGTAGTGCCCCAGCAGCCGGGCGAGGGCCGCTTGACGCTCCTCCGGCTCGGCCGCCGAGAGCTCCGCGCCGTACAGGCGGATCAGGTCGTGCATCCGCCAGCGGTCGCCGCCCACGGGCTGTTCCGCCAGCAGGCTGTGGGCGGCAAGCCCGGCCAGGGAGCGGCGGGCCCCGCGGAGCGTGCCACCGGTCAGGGCGGCGGCCGCCGCGGTGGAGAGGTCGGAGCCGGGGTCGACCGCGAGCAGCCGGAACGTACGGGCGAGTTCGGGACGCAGCCGCCGGTAGGAGAGTTCGAAGGCCGCCCGTACGGCCAGTGGTCCGCCCGGACCGTTCCCGTCGCTCCCGTCCTCCCCGCCGTCGCCGTCGTCGTAGACGAGCTGAGACAGCCGGCCGCGGGCGTCGGCGAGGTCCGCGACCAGGGCGGCCACCGGCAGCCCCGGATCGGAGGCGAGCAGCGCCGCGGACACCCGCAGTGCCAGCGGCAGCCGCCCGCACGCCGCCACGAGCGCGTCCACGGCCTCCGGTTCGGCGGCCGGCCGGGGATCGCCGGGCCGGACCAGCCGGAGCGTCCCGGTGACCAGCCCGGCGCCCGACGCGGCGTCGAGCTCCCCGAGGGCCACGGCCCGCGCCGGGAGGTCCGCCAGCGTCCGGCGGGAGGTCACCAGCAGCCGGTGGCCGGGCTGTGCCGGTACGAGTGCCCCGACCGGGCCGGAGCTTCCGGCGTCGTCCGCCAGCACCAGCACCGGCCCGTGCTCGGCGGCTCGGCGGCTCAGCTCCGAACGGAACAGGCCGAGCCGTTCCGCGAACCCGGCCGGCACGTCCTCGCCCGGCACGCCCACGGCCCGGAGCAGTGCGGCCAGCACCTGTTCGACGGACGGCTCGCCCTCGCCGTCGTAGCCGTGCAGCGGAGCGAACAGCGCCCCGCCCGGGAACCAGCCCCGGGCGGTGGCCTCGTGTGCGGCGTGCAGGGCCAGGGCCGTCTTGCCCACGCCCGCCGTGCCGGTGATGACGGCCACCGACGGGCCGGCGCCCCGGGGGTCCAGGAGGCCCAGCAGCTCCCCGGTCTCGCCGTCCCGTCCCACCAGCGCGGCCGGCGCGGGCGGCAGGGAGGCCAGGGCCTGCGGAGCGGGCCGGGGTGCCTCACCGACCACGTAGAGGTCGCCCGCCGCCTGGTACACCGAACTGCCGCCGGACGCCTCGGCCTTCTGCGAGATCTTCTGCGAGACCTGCGGCGGCACCGGTGGTGGCACCTCCGGCAACACCTGCGGTGGCACCTTCTGCGTCGAGGCCGTCGGTCCGCCCTGCCGGTCGGGGGCCTGCCGGCCGGCCGGCTGCCGTTCGGCGTCCCCGTCGCGTCTACGGAGTCCGATCGCCGCCCACCTGTCCGATCTTCGACTCACCCGTGGCCTTCGCCTTCTGCGACACCTTCTTCCGGGCCGGGCGCCGGCTCCGCGTGCCCGCCGGGCCCCGCGAGCCCGCGACCTGCTCCACCTCGGCAACCCCGTCCGCGCGGGCCGCCTGCCGCACCACGGACTCGTCCCGGCCGCCGGCTCCGCCCTGGGCCCCGCGCCCGGCCCACCACGCCGTCAGTCCGCCCACGGCCGCGGCCATGGCCCCCGCGAAGGCGCCCGCCACCGCCCAGCGGTCCGCTTCCGCCTCGGGCAGCCAGCCGAAGGACACGGCCCGGGCCAGCCACAGGCACAGCCAGAACACGACGAACGCGGCCCCGATCCCGACCGCCCAGCGACGGGCAGTTCCCCCCATGCCGGCCTCCCCACCCTCATCACTTCCAACGTTCCACCCGGGCGGGGCCCTCAACCCCCGTCCGCACCCGGGTCCGCGTCCTGCCGCACCCCCGTCCCCACATCCCTCCCCATCTCCCTCCCCACCTCCCTCCCCACCCCGGTCCGCGCAGGGCCCGCCGGCCCGCGCGCCCGCCCCGAGCGGGCCCTCGTGCGTTCCCCCGATCACGTGTCACGTGGATCCGGGACCGGGCATTGGTGACTTATCCGGACACCCCTGCCGGTCCTAGCGTGATCGCACAGAGATCGGAAGTCGGAGCGGCACGCGCCAGGGATGGCAGGGCCGCCGAGGGAGTTGTCTTGGCCAGTCACGACCGTGCCGACGGGAACGCGTTCCCGGCGTCGGCCGCCCAGCGGCGCATGTACTTCCTCCAGGAGACGGAGGAGGGCCGCCCGACCTACCACATGCCGGTGTTCCTCGCCTTCGGGGAACGGGTGGACGCGGCACTGCTGCACGACCGCGCCCAGGCCCTGCTGGACCGTCACGAGGCGCTGCGGACCAGCTTCCGCCTGGAGGACGGCGTACTGCTCCAGGTCGTCGACGACACGGCCCGCCTGGAGTGGACGGAGGACAAGGCCGACACCGCGGAGGAGATCGCGGCCTGGCAGGACGCCGAGTACCGGCGCCCCTTCGACCTGCACACCGGCCCGCTCTTCCGCGCGGCCCTGCTGCACACCCCGGACGGTGCCCTCCTCGTCCTCGCCCTGCACCACATCGCCGGCGACGGCTGGTCCGTCCGCGTCCTGGTGCGCGAGCTCCTCGCGGACCGGGACGCCGACGGGCCCGGCGGCCCCCTCCCGGAACCCGCCTTCCAGTACGGGGACTACTCCGCCTGGCAGGAGGAACTCCTCGCCGGCCCCGCCACCGCCGGGCGGCTCGCCCACTGGGCCGGGCAGCTGGCGGGGGAACTGCCCGACACCCGGCTGCCGTACGACCGCAGGCCCGCCCCGGCACCGGGGCCCGGCCACCGCACCGCGGGACTGTACGGGTTCACCTTGTCCGAGGAGGTCGTCCGGCGCGCCGTACGGCTCGGCCGGGACACGTCGAGCACCCTGTTCGCCACCTGCCTCGCCGTCCTCCAGGTGGCCCTGGCCCGCCACACCGGCACCGACGACGTGCTCGTCGGCACCGCCGTGGCGAACCGAGACCGCAAGGAGTTCGAGGACACCGTCGGCCTGTTCGTCAACACCGTCCCGGTCCGTGCCGGCCTCGGCGGCAACCCCTCCTTCCGCGACCACCTCGTCCGGACCCGCGACACCCTCCTCGACGCCCAGGACCACCAGGACCTCCCCTTCGAGCGGATCGTGGAACACGTCCGGCCGGCCCGCTCCGACGACGGCTCGCCCCTGTTCTCCGTCTTCGCCGGCTTCCACGACGAGGACGCCCTCACCGAGGACCTGCCCGGCCGCGTCCGCCTGGTCGAACCCCCCGCGGCCACCGCCAAGTTCGACCTCACCTTCGACGTGGTCCGCTCCGGCGGCGCCGTGCACTGCCGGCTGGAGTACCGCGCCGACCTGTACGACCACGCCACCGTCGAACGCTTCGCCCGCCACTTCTCCGCCCTCCTCGACGCCGCCACGGCACGGCCCGGCCTGCGCGTCGGCGACCTGCCGATGCTCACGCCCGCCGAGCAGCGGCCCCTCACCTCGCCGCCGCCGGCCGAGGTCCGCGCCACCGCCCCCGACCCGGACCGCTGTGCCCACGAGATCTTCGCCGGACACGCCCGGCGCACCCCCGACGCCATGGCCGTGACCGACGGCGGCCGGCACGTCACCTACGCCGAACTCGACCGCACCGCCAACCGGATCGCCCACCGCCTGCGGGCCCTCGGCGCCGGCCCCGGCACCCTCGTCGGCCTCTGCGTCCCCCGTTCCGCCGACCTTCCCGCCGCCCTCCTCGGCATCCTCAAGGCGGGCGCCGCCTACCTCCCGCTCGACCCCGGCAACCCCCCGGAGCGGATCCGCGGCATCATCGGGGACGCCGGACTCGCCCACCTCGTCGGCACCGCCGAGACCCGCGGCCTGTGGGACGGCGCCGGCCTGAGCACCGTGGACCTCGACGCCGACGCCGCGGTCCTCACCGGCCTCCCCGAGACCGAGCCCGACAGCGGGGTCACCCCGGACGACCTCGCGTACACCATCTACACCTCGGGCTCCACCGGCCGGCCCAAGGGCACCCTCGTGCCCCACCGCAACATCACCCGGCTGTTCTCCGCCACCGACCACTGGTTCGGCTTCGGCGCGGACGACGTGTGGACCCTCTTCCACTCCATCGCCTTCGACTTCTCCGTCTGGGAGCTGTGGGGCGCGCTGCTCCACGGCGGCCGGCTCGTCGTCGTGCCGTACGCCACCAGTCGCTCTCCGGAGGAGTTCCTCGGCCTGCTCCGCCGCGAGCGGGTGACCGTCCTCAACCAGACCCCGTCCGCCTTCCTCCAGCTGGACCGGGCCGACGCCGAGGCCTCCGCGGACACCGAGGCCGAGGCTTCTGCGTACGCAGACGCCGAGTCCGAGGCCCGCTCCGGCCCGTACCCCGGCGGTACGGACGGCGGACTCGCCCTGCGGTACGTCGTGTTCGGCGGCGAGGCCCTGGACACCGCCTCGCTGCGCGGCTGGTTCGACCGCCACGGCGACACCGCGCCCCGGCTGGTCAACATGTACGGCATCACCGAGACCACCGTGCACGTCACCCACCGCCCGCTCACCGCCCACGACGCCCGCGCGGACCGCGGCAGCGTCATCGGCACGCCCATCCCGGACCTCGCCCTGCACCTCCTCGACCGGCACGGCCGCCCCGTCCCCCGCGGCGCCACCGGCGAACTCCACGTCAGCGGCGCCGGCCTGGCCCGCGGATACCTGCACCGGCCCGCCCTGACCGCCGAGCGCTTCCCCGCCGACGGCACGCCCGGCGCCGCCCCCGGCGCCCGCCTCTACCGCACCGGAGACCTCGCCCGGCTCCGCTCCGACGGCGAACTGGAGTACCTGGGACGCGCCGACGACCAGATCAAGCTCCGCGGCTTCCGCATCGAACCCGGCGAGGTGGAGGCCGCGCTGACCGCGCACCCCCGGATCGCGGCCGCCCACGTACGGCTCGCCCCCGACGCCTCCGGCACCCCCGTGCTGACCGCCTGGATAGCCGTGCCCGGCCTCGACACCGGCGCCGCATCCGACACCGGCACCGCATCCGCCCCCGCTGCCGCATCCGGCCCCACCGCATCCGGCCCCACCGCATCCGCGCCCGCCGTGGCCGAGCTGCGCGCGCATCTGGACCGGCTGGTCCCGCCGTACATGGTCCCCGGCGCCTTCGTGGCCCTGCCCGCCTTCCCGCTCACCGCCAACGGGAAGGTCGACCGGCGGGCCCTGCCCGCCCCGGCCGCGGCCGGCACCGCCCTGCCCGCCGGGGCCGCGTACGAGCCGCCGGCCGGCCCGGTCGAGACCGCGCTCGCCGGGATCTGGCAGCAGGTCCTCGGGCACCCGCGGGTCGGCGCGCACGACAACTGGTTCGCCCTCGGCGGCGACTCCATACGCTCGCTCCAGGTCCTCTCCCGGGCCCGGGACCGCGGGATCGGCCTGTCCCTCGCCGCTCTGACGCGCAGCCGCACCCTGCGGGACCTCGCGGCCGGCGCCGGCCCCGCAGCGGACCGTACGGCCCCGGCGGCGTCCGGCCCGGAGCCGTTCGCGCTGCTCGACCCCCGGGACCGGGCCCTGCTCCCGCCCGGCCTGGACGACGCCTACCCGATGACCCGGCTGCAGGCCGGCATGCTGTTCCACAGCGACCTGCCCACCGCCGACGGAGGGCGGGTCTACCACAACGTCGCCTCCTACCTCGTCGAGGCGCCCTGGGACGAAGCCGCCTGGCACGCCACCGTCGCGGAGCTCGCCGCCCGGCACGAGATGCTGCGGACCTCCTTCGACCCGCACCGCTACGGCGAACCCCTCCAGCTCGTCCACCGGGACGCCCGCCCCCGGATCACCTTCGAGGACCTCCGCGCGCTCGCCGAGGACGCGCGGGAGGCCGCCGTCGCCGACCGCCACCGGGCCGAACGCGCACGACCGTTCCGCTGGGACCGGGCCCCGCTCGTCCGCCTGCACGTCCAGCGGCTCACCGACGGCACCTTCCGGCTGTTCCTCGCCGAACACCACGCCACCATGGACGGCTGGAGCGAGCGCTCCCTCCTCACCGAACTGGCCCTCGCCTACACCCGGCACGCCACCGCCACCGCCACCGCCACCGCCGCCGCCTCCGGTACGACGGGCGCCACCACCCCCGCCGCCCCCGCCGCGCCGCGGTCCCGCTACGCCGGCTACGTCGCCCTGGAACGGGCCGCGCTCGCGGACCCCGCCGCCCGCGCGTTCTGGGCCGCCCGGACGGACGGCGCACCCGTCACCAGGCTGCCCCGCAGCGCGCCCGCCGGCGGACCGCCCCGGCACACCTGGTACCACCGTCCGCTCCCGGCACCGCTGCACGCACGCCTCACCGCCGTCGCCGCCGACCTCCGGGTCCCGCTGCGGACCCTGCTGCTGGCAGCGCACCTCCGGGTGATGGCCCTGCTCGGCGGCGCCGACGAGGTCACCACCGGCGTCGTCGTCGGCGGCCGCGCCGAGGAACCCGACGGCGACCTCGTCATCGGGCCCTTCCTGAACACGCTGCCGCTGCGCCTGAACGTCGGCCCGCAGACCTGGCGCGAGCTCATCGGACGGATCACCGACCTGGAGCTTCTCGTCCACGAGCACCGCCGCTTCCCCCTGGCGGAGATCCTCCGCGGCAACGACGGCGCCCCCCTCTTCGAGACCTTCTTCAACCACACCCACTTCCACGTCGAACGGGCCCTCGCCGACGCGGGTGCCTTCACCGTGCTGGAGGAGACCGGCGAGGCGGCCACCGACTTCCCCTTCGGCGCAGAGTTCTCCCGCACCCCCGACGGCGCCCGCCTGGAACTCGGCCTGCGCTACGACGCCGCACGCTTCACCGGGGAACGCACCGCCGAGGCGCACGCCGCGTACGTGGCCGCGCTCACCGCGCTCGCCGCCGACCCCGCCCGCCCGGTCCACGAAGCCGACCTGCTGTCCCCGGCCGAGCACCGGCGCATCGAGCGGGGCAACGCCACCGGCCGCCGTTTCGACCGCCCGCACACCCTCACCGCCCTCTTCGCCGAACAGGTGCGCCGGACCCCCGCCGCCACGGCGGTCCGCCACGACGGCACGGCCCTCACCTACGCCGAACTCGACGCGGCCGCCGACCGGCTGGCCCGGCGCCTGCGCCGGCACGGGGCCGGCCCCGGCACCTTCGTCGCCCTGCTGATGGACCGTTCCGCGGACCTCCCGGCGGCCCTGCTGGCGGTGCTGCGCTCCGGAGCCGCGTACGTCCCGCTCGACCCGGACCACCCGTCGGCCCGCACCGAGTCCCTGCTCGCCGAGTGCGGGGCCCACCTGGTCGTCGCGGACGCCCGGTACGCCGGACCGCTCCGCGGCACGGGCCGGACCGTACTGGTCCCAGGCGAGGAAACCGTCCCCGGCGAGGACTCCGGGCCCGGGAACACCGCCCTCACCGTCCCCGCGCCCCGCGCGGTCCGTCCCGAGGACCCCGCCTACCTGATCTTCACCTCGGGCTCCACCGGCCGCCCCAAGGGCGTCGTGGTCTCCCACCGGGCCATCGCCAACCGGCTGCTGTGGATGGAGGACGCCTACCGCCTCGCCCCCGGGGAGCCGGTCCTGCACAAGACCCCGTACACCTTCGACGTCTCCGTGTGGGAACTGTTCTGGCCGCTGATCACGGGGGCGACCCTGGTCGTCGCCCCGCCGGGCGCGCACCGCGACCCGCTCCGGATCGGGGCGCTCCTGAGGTCCGAGGAGGTCACCACCGTCCACTTCGTGCCGTCGATGCTCGACGTGTTCCTCGACGACCCGCGCGCCGTCGCCGACGCGCGCGGCCTCACCCGGGTCGTCTGCAGCGGCGAAGCGCTCCCCGCGGACCTCCGGGACACCTTCTTCGAACGCCTCCCCGGCGTCGAACTGCACAACCTGTACGGGCCGACCGAGGCGGCCGTGGACGTCACCCACTGGCAGTGCCGGCCCGGCGAAGGCGACACCGTGCCCATCGGACGGCCCATCGCCAACATCAAGGTCCACGTGCTCGACGCCCGCCTCGCCGAGGTCCCCACGGGCGTCACCGGCGAGCTGTACCTGGAGGGCACCGGCCTCGCCGACGGCTACCACGGCCGCCCCGCCCTGACCGCGGAACGGTTCCCCCTCACCACCGGCCGCGACGGCGCCCCCCGGCGCCTCTACCGGACCGGCGACCTGGCCCGGCGCCGCCCCGACGGGGCGCTGGAGTACGCCGGCCGCACCGACCACCAGATGAAGGTGCGCGGCTTCCGCGTCGAGCCCGGCGAGATCGAGGCCGTGCTCACCGGGCACCCCGCGGTCCGGTCCTGCGCGGTCCTGCTGCGCGACGGCCGCCTCACCGCGTACGTCACCCCGGCCCTGCTGCCGGTCGTGACGTCCGAACTGGCGGCCCACGCCAGGGAACGACTGCCCGAGCACATGGTCCCGGCGGCCTGGGTCACCCTGCCCGAACTGCCGCTGACCGCGAACGGCAAGCTCGACCGCGCGGCCCTGCCCGTACCCCGCACCGGCGGCGCCGACCGGTCCGGCCGCGGTGCTGCGGTCCCGCCCCGCGATGCCACCGAGGCCCGGCTCGCCGCGCTCTGGGCCGACCTCCTCGGCGGCGGCCCGGTGGGCGTCCACGACGACTTCTTCGAACTCGGCGGCCACTCCATCGACGCCCTGCGGCTGACCGGACGCGTCAACGCCGCCTTCGGCGCCGGACTCTCCGTCGGCACGCTGCTGGAACGGCCCACCGTGGCCCGCCTGGCCGAGCTGCTGCGCGACGGCGCCCCCACCGCCGGGACCGGGCACGCCCCGGCCGTCGTACGGATCCGCCCGGGCGGCGACCTGCCCCCGCTGGTCCTCGTGCACCCGGTCGGCGGACAGGTCCTGTGCTACCGCTCGCTGGCCGCCGCACTGGAGCCGGGCCGGCCCGTCCTGGGCCTCACCGCCCCCGCACCCCGGGCGGACGGCCGCCCGCGCACCGTGGCCGAACTGGCCGCCCTCCACCTGGACACCTTGGACGCCCTGGGCGGCCTGGACAGCCCGGATGGTCCGGACGGCCCGGACGCCTCGGACCGCGCCCGCCCGGCCGGACCCGTTCACCTGGCCGGCTGGTCGTTCGGCGGCCTGGTCGCCCAGGAGATGGCGGCCCGACTCGCGGCCCGGGGGCGTCCCGCGGCCTCCCTCACCCTGCTCGACACCGCCCACCCCGAGCCGGACGGCGTCCCCGAGGACGAGAACGGCCTGCTGGAGTGGTTCCACCAGGACCTCGCCCGTACCGCCGGCATCGACCCCGACGAGGAGGAACGCGCCGGGCTGCGGGCCGGACTGCGGGCCGCCGTCGCGGCGGACGGCACCGCCACGGCGGCCGCCGGACTGCGGGCGCTGGCGGCGCACACCGCCCGCCGCCACCCGGGGGCCCTGCCCGAGGCGGAGGAACTCGCCCACCACTACGCCGTGTTCGCCGAGGCGGTGCGCGCCGCGGCCCGGCACCGGCCGACCCCGGTTCCCGGTCCCGTCCACTTCCTCCAGAGCAGCACCGGCGCCGGCTGCGACGCCGCCCGCCGCTGGGCCGCGTACGCCCCGGACGGGCTGACCGTGCACGAACTGGCGGCGGACCACTACGAGCTGGTGCGGCCCCCGTACGCGGCCGGCGTCGCCGAACACCTCGACGCGGCCCTCGCCGCCGCCGACCCGGCACCCGCCGGTGATCTGGCTTCCGCCGGTGACTCGGCTTCCGCCGGTGACCCGGCCTCCGTCGGCGACCCGGCTCCCGCCGCCGACCAGGATCGCCGGGCGACGCCCGGCGGATGAGGAACGGCCGGAGGTCGCCGGCCGGGTCCGGCCCCCTCGGACCCTGCCGGAGCGGCCTCCGGTCCCGTCCGCCGGTTGTCCGCCCGCCGCGCGCCCGCTCACCGCCCGCCCGCCGTCGGACCGTCCCACCGCGCCGCCGCCCCGAGGGGGCGGCCGGCACCCCACCAGATCGGAATCCACCCGTGAACAGCGACACACCGCCCCCGGCCGCCGGTCTCACCGGCCGGCTCCAGGACGGCCCGGCACGCCTGCTGCACGAGGAGGTCCTCGCCCCGCAGTTCGCGTTCGAGTCCCGCCACCTGCTGCACCACTACACGGCCGTCGAGAAGGTCCTGGCCGCCGAGTACGCCCGGATGGGCCTGCTCACCCCCGCCGAGGCCGCAGCCGTGGCCGCCCTGCTCGACGGCATCGGGCCCCGGACCCTCACCGCGCGCCCCGACGCCAACCTCTCGGACATCGCCTTCGCCGTCGAACGGCACGTCGAGGCCGGACTGGCCCGGCCTGTGCCCCACTGGCACGTGGACCGCAGCCGCAACGACCTCCAGGCCACCGCCCAGGTGATGTACGGCCGACAGCGGCTGGCCGAGTTCGCCGACGCGCTCCTCGGGCTCGGCGAGACGGCCGTACGCGTCGCCGACGCCACCCGCACCCTGCCCATGCCCGGCTACACCCACTTCCAGGCCGCCCAGGTCATCACCCCCGGCTTCCACCTGGCCGCCCTGTCCGAGCACGTGCTGCACACCCTCGGCCGGCTGCTGCACACCTACGACGGCATCGACGCCTGCCCGCTGGGCGCCGGGGCCATGGCGGGCCAGGAGCTCCCCTGGGACCGGGACCGCATGGCCCGCCTGCTCGGCTTCTCCCGGCCCCAGCCGCACGCCCTGACGGCGGTGGCGGGCCGCCGCTGGAGCGCCGAACTCACCGGGGAGCTCAGCCTGTTCGGCAGCACCCTGAGCCGGTTCGTCACCGACCTGCTCACCTGGGGCGGCAGCGAGCACGGCTTCCTCGACCTGCCGGACGAGCTCTCCGGGATCTCCTCGGCGATGCCGCAGAAGAAGAACTTCCCCGTCCTGGAGCGGATCCGCGGCCGCACCGCCCACCTGACCGCCTTCCACGCCGACGTCCTGCTCGGGCAGCGCAACACCCCGTTCAGCAACCTCGTGGAGGTGTCGAAGGAGGCCGGCACGCACGTCCACCAGGCCGTCGAATCGGCCCTGGGCACCGTGCGGCTGCTCGACGGAGTCCTCGGCCGGGTCACCTTCCGGGCCGACCGCATGCGGGAGGTCTGCGAACGGGAGTACCTCGGCGGCTTCAGCCTGGCCAACGCCCTCACCCTCACCGCCGGGGTGCCCTGGCGCACCGCCCAGGTCATCGCCGGACAGTACGTGGTGGCGGCCGCCCGGGCGGGCGTCCCGCCCCGGCCGGGCGACCCCGCACTGCTGCTCCGGGCGGCCGCCGGGCACGGGTTCACCCCCGCCGACCCGGGCGGGCTGCTGTCCGAGGCCTTCGACGTCACCGCCGCCCTGGAGCGGCTGTCCTCCGCGGGTTCCGCCCACCCGGACGCCGTCGCCGAGACCCTGCGCGCCCAGCGGGCCGGGTACGCGGAACTGGCCGCGGCCTGGGCCCGGCGGACCGCCGCCCGGCTGGACGGGGCCGCCGAGACGGACCGCTGCCTGACCGGTCCCGTACGGGAGGGGGTGGAGGGTGCCTCCCGCCACGACATCTGAGACCACCGCACCCGGCCGCCCCCGGACCGGGCACGCCTCCGGGAGCGGGCACGCTTCCGGGAGCGGAGACGCCTCCGCGACCGGGCACAGCTCGGGGACCGAGGACGCCGCCGGAACCGGACCCGCCCCGGGAACCGGACGCGCCTTCGGGACCTTCGGGGAGCTCCTCCAGGGCGCTCTGCCCGAGCCGGACGGCGACTTCCTCGTCACCTTCCCCCTCGCCCGCTGGTCCACCGCCACCTTCCGCCCGGCCCCGCCCGGCACCGGCCCCGGCGTACGGGTGCTCCCCGCCCACAAGACCAAGGCCCGCCGCGTCGCCGAAGCAGTCCTCGCCTCGGCCGGCGCGGCCGACGGCGGCGTCCTGGAGATCTCCGCGGACCTGCCGGAGGGCAAGGGCCTCGCCAGTTCCTCCGCCGACCTGGTCGCCACCGTCCGCGCCGTCGGGGACGCCCTCGGCATCACCTTCCCGCCGCACCGGACCGAGGACTTCCTCCGCGCGGTGGAGCCCTCCGACGGCGTGATGCACGACGGCGTCGTCGCCTTCCACCACCGCACGGTCCGCCTCCGGCACCGGCTCGGGGAGCTGCCGCCGCTCGCCGTCATCGCCCACGACCTGGGCGGCCAGGTCGACACCGTCGCGCACAACCGCACCGTCGGCCCCGTCCCCGCCGCCGACCGGGCCGAGTACGCGCGGCTCCTCGGCCGTCTCACCCGGGCCGTCGCCGACACCGACCTGCACCGGGTCGGCGCGGTCGCCACCCGCAGTGCCGAGCTGCACTCGGCCCGCCGCCCCCGCCCCGGCCTCGACCTGCTGCGCCGGCTCGGCCGCGACGTCGGCGGGTACGGCCTCGTCCTCGCGCACAGCGGCACCGTGCTCGGCGTCCTCCTCGACGCCGGCGACCCCGAACTCGACGCGAAGACCAAGCACGTCCGGGACGGCTGCGCCGACCTCGGCGGCGCCGTCTCCGTCCACCGCAGCCTCGGCACCGGCGAAGCCCGGACCCCCGCCGGACCGCCGCACCGCCACCCCGCCCCTCCCACGGAGAGCTGACCATGCTGTACGACACCCTGGCCGACGCGATCGGCGGCACCCCTCTGGTGCGGCTCCGCCTCGGCGCGGACCGCGGCGTCGAGGCGTACGCCAAACTCGAACTGCAGAACCCGTTCGCCATGAAGGACCGGGTCGCCCGGCACATTCTCACGGAAGCCCGCCGCCGCGGCGACCTGCTGCCCGGCGCACCCGTCGTGGAGAGCTCCTCCGGGACGATGGCGCTCGGGGTCGCCCTGGTCGGCCGCTCCCTCGGCCACGAGGTGCACATCGTCACCGACCCGCGCATCGACCCCGTCACCCTCGCCAAGCTGCGCGCCCTGGACTGCCGGGTGCACATCGTCGACGCCATGGGCGCCCAGGGCTGGCAGAGCGCCCGCCTGGAACGCCTCGCCGCACTCATGGACACGCTGCCCGGGGCGTTCTGGCCCCGCCAGTACTCCAACCCCGACAACCCGGGCGCCTACCGGGGCCTGGCCGCCGAACTCCTCGCCGACCTCGGGCACCTCGACGTCCTGGTCGGTGCCGTCGGCAGCGGCGGCTCCCTGTGCGGGACCGCACGCGCCCTCAAGGAGACCCTGCCCGGCCTGCGCGTCGTGGGCGTCGACTGCGTCGGCAGCGCCCTGTTCGGGCAGCCCGACCGGCCCGGCCGGCTGCAGAGCGGCCTGGGCAACAGCCTGCTCCCCGAGAACCTCGACCGCACGCTGATCGACGAGGTGCACTGGCTCAACGACCGCGAGGCGTTCGCCGCCGCCCGCGAACTCGCCCGCGACCAGCAGGTGTTCGGAGGCAACACCTCCGGCTCGGTCTACCGGGTGCTCACCGCCCTGGCGGCCGTCGCCCCGCCCGGCACCCGGATCGCCGGCATCCTGCCCGACCGCGGCGACCGCTACGCCGACACCGTCTACGACGACGCCCACTGGGCGGCGCACCGCCTGCACGAGCTGCCCGCCCCCGGCGCGCCCGCCGACCTCCCGCCGGGCGCCACCGCGCACAGCTGGTCGCGGACCGCCCACCGGCCCCCCGCGGACCTCCGCCGCCACCTGGTGTTCGTCGAATCCAACACCACCGGCACCGGCATGATCGCCCTGGACCTGGCCCGGGAACTCGACACCGTCCCGGTGCTGCTCACCGGCGACCCGGACCGCTACCGGGGGCTCGCGGACACCGGAGCCGAGGTGCTGCGCTGCGACACCAACGACGATGCCGCGCTGCGCGCCGCCCTGCTGGGCAGGTTCCGCCGCGAGGAGATCGCCGGCATCACCACCACCAGCGACTTCTACGTCCCCGCCGTCGCCCGGCTCACCACCTGGCTGGGCCTGCCCGGCAACCCGCCGGAGGCGGCCGCCGCCTGCCGCGACAAGGCCGCCCTGCGGGCCGCACTGGCCGCCGCCGGGGTCCGGCAGCCCCGGCACGCCGTCGTCAAGGACCCCGCGGACCTGCCCGCGGCCCTCGCCCGGACCGGCCTGCCCTGCGTGGTCAAGCCCGCCGACGGCTCCGGGTCCACGCACGTCCTGCTCTGCCACGACCCGGAACAGGCCGCAGCCCAGACCGCACTCATCCTCGCCGAGGAGGTCAACGCCCGCGGCATGCGGGCGGCCCGCACCGTCCTGGTCGAGGAGTACCTCGACGGGCCGGAGGTCAGCGTGGAGACCTTCGGTACCGGCGGCCGCATCCACCGCGTCGGCGTCACCGCCAAGTCCGTCACGGGCACCCCGTACTTCGTCGAGCACCGGCACGTCTTCCCGGCGCCGCTGCCGGCCGACCCGGCCCGCGCCGCCGCGGACACCGCGGTGGCCGCCCTCACCGCCGTCGGCCTGTGCCACGGCGCCGCCCACACCGAGGTGAAGCTGACTGCCGACGGCCCGGCCGTGGTCGAGGTCAACCCCCGCCCGGCCGGCGGGATGATCCCCGAACTGGTGCGCCTCGCCACCGGCGTGGACCTGCTGCGGGCGCAGCTGCGGGCCGCCCTCGGCCGGGAACCGGGCCTGGTGCCCGACCGGGACGGCCACGCCGGCATCCGGTTCCTGCTGGCCGGCTCGGACGGGCCGCTGACCGCCGTCGAGGGCACCGCGTCCGCCGCCGTCGTACCCGGCGTCGAGGAGGTCACCGTCACCGCCGCAGCGGGCACCCCCGTACGCCGCCCGCGCAGCGCCGCCGACCGGCTGGGCCACGTCATCGCCCGCCACGCCACCGCCGAAGGGGTCGCCGAGGCCCTCGACGAGGCCCACTCCCGGCTGCGGATCACCGTCGGGGAGGGCGCCGAGTCCGGCACGGCTGCCGCCCCCGCCATGGCTGCCGCCCCTGCCGCGGGCGAAGTCCCTGCCGCGGCCGAGGTCCCTGCCGCGGCCGGCCTCGGCAGCCCCTGACTCCGGCCGGGCCCGGCCCGTACGGCCGGTCCGTACGCCGTACCCGCGACTGCTGTGTCCCGTACCCGCAACTCCGCACCATCCAGACCGCCCAGATAGCCCAGACCACCCGCACCATCCGCACCCACACGAGGAGTCCCCATGTCCAACCCGTTCGAGAACGACGCCGCCCCCTACACCGTGGTCCGCAACGACGAGCTGCAGCACGCCCTGTGGCCGGCCGCCACGCCCGTCCCGGCCGGCTGGACCGTCGTCCACGGCCCCGACACCCGGGAGAACTGCCTGCAGTACGTGGAGACCCACTGGACCGACATGCGTCCCGCCTCCCTGGTGGCCGCCCTCGCCGCCGCCGGCTCCGACCGTGGCTGACCACCCGCCCCGCCCCGGCCACCCCCCGGCCGGGGCGGGTACCGCCCCCGACGCCGCTGCCGCCCCCGTGGACGTGCTCTGCCGGCTGTTCGCCGAGGTCCTCGGCCTGCCCGGGGTCGACCCGGACGCGAGCTTCACCGGGCTCGGCGGCGACAGCATCCAGGCCATCCAGGTCGTCGGCCGCGCCCGCCGGGCCGGACTCGTCCTCGCCACCCGCGAGGTGCTGCGCAGCGAGTCCGTCCGCGCGCTCGCGGCCGGTGCCCGGACGGCCGGCCCGTCGGGCGCGGCGGCCCGCCGGGCCGGGCCGGTCCGCCGGCTCGGCCCCTTCCCCGCCACCCCGATCATGGACTGGCTCGCGGAGACGGCGGCCCCCGGCGTCCCCGCGGACAGCTACCACCAGTCCCTCGTCCTGCGCACCCCGGCGGCCCTGGGCCGCGCCGACGCCGTACGCATCCTCCAGGCGCTGACCGACCACCACGACCTGCTCCGGCTCCGGGTCGAGGGCGGCACCGGCGCCCGGCCGTGCCGGCCCGCCGTACCCCCGCCCGGCAGCGTGGACGCGGCCCGCGTGCTCGACGTCGTCGACGCCCGGGACGTCCCCGAGGACCTCCTCCCGGAACTGACCGGACGCCACATCCGGGCGGCGGCACGCCTCTTGTCGCCCGCCGACGGCGCGGTGCACAGGGCCGTGCTCCTCGACCGCGGTCCGGCCGTGCAGGGGCGTCTCGCCCTCGTCGTCCACCACCTGTCGGTGGACGGCGTCTCCTGGCGCATCCTGCAGGAAGACCTGAAGTCCTGCTGGCAGGACCTGCTGGAGGGCCGCGACCCGGCGCCCGCCCCGGTGACGACCCCGTTCGCCGAATGGGCGGCGCTGCTGCGGGCCGACGCCCTGTCGGGACGCCGCACCGCCGAGGCCGCGTACTGGCACGACACGCTGCGGCCGGCCCCCGAACCGCTGGCCGGCACCAGCCCCCACGGCCCCCTCGACGCGGACTGCCCCGACCGGACCCTCACCCTCACCCTGCCCGCGGAGGTGACCGCCCCGCTGCTCACCCGGGCCCCCGCCGCCGTCAACGGCACCGTGGACGACGTCCTGCTGACCGGCCTGGCCCTGGCCGTGCTGGCGTGGCGCCGCCCGTACACCGGACCGGACGACTCCGGCGCCGTCCTCGTCGACGTCGAAGGACACGGCCGGCAGGACATCACCGACGGCACCGGAGCCGACGCACCCGACCCCTCCCGTACGGTCGGCTGGTTCACCACCGTCCACCCCGTCCGCCTCGACCTCGGCCGCACCGACCCCGACGCCGCCCGGACCGGCGGCCCCACCACCGGGGACGCCCTGCGCCGCGTCAAGGAGGCCCTGCGGGCCGTCCCCGACAAGGGCATCGGCCACGGACTGCTGCGCCACACCAACCCGCGCACCGCGCCCGGCCTGACCCGTGCCGGGGTACCCGAGCTGGGCTTCAACTACCTGGGCCGGTTCCCGGTCGGCGGCACGGCCGACTGGGAGGCCGCCCCCGGGCACGCGTTCGCCCTGGACGCCGCCGAACCCGGGATGCCCCTGCCGCACGCCGTGGAGGTCAACGCGGCCGCCCACGAAGGACCCGACGGGCCCGCCCTCACCGCGACCTGGACCTGGTCCGGCAACGCCTACGACGCCGACCGGGTCCGGGCCCTCGCCGAGGAGTGGTTCGCCATGCTCCGCGCGGTCGCCGACCACGCCGGACGGCCCGGAGCCGCCCGGCTGACCCCCTCCGACGTCTCCCTGGCCGGACTCTCCCAGACCGACCTCGACCTCTTCGAAGACCAGCTCGGAGCACCGCTGTGATTCCCCTGACCCACGCCCAGCACCGCCTGTGGCTCCTCTCCCACGACGCCGGCACGGGCACCGGCGGCGACGCCGTGCCGGCCGCCGCCGGCGGGGGCGCGGAGGACGCCGCCGGGGCCCTCTACACCATCGCGTCCGGGCTGCCGATGCGCGGCCCGCTCGACACCGCCGCCCTGCGCGGCGCCGTCGCGGACGTCACCGCCCGGCACGAGGCCCTGCGCACCGTCTTCCCCGACGACCGCGGCACTCCCCGCCAGCACGTCCTCCCCGCCGGCACCGCCGAGACGGCCGGCAGCGCCGGGGCGGTCGGCGCCTCCGGGACGGCCGGCGTGTTCGGGACGGCCGGCGTGTTCGGAACGGCCGGCGTGTTCGCCGTGACCGCCTGCGATCCCGGTGAGCACCGGGCCCGCGCCCGGGAAGCCGCCGCCCGCCCCTTCGCCCTGGACCGCGAAACACCCCTGCGGGTCCACCTGTTCACCGACGGCGCGGACCGGCACCACCTGCTGCTCTCCCTCCACCACATCGCGGGCGACGGCGCCTCCCTGGACCTCCTGCTCCGCGACCTCGCCGCCGCCTACACCGCCCGCCTGACCGGGACCGCCCCGGACTGGCCCGAACTCCCCGTCCAGTTCCCGGACTACGCCCTGTGGCAGCGGGAGCTCCTCGGCGACCCGGCCGACCCGGGATCCCGCCACGCCCGGGCGCTCGGCCGGCGGGCCGCCGCCCTCGCCGGACTGCCCGACGGGATCGCCCTGCCCGCCGACCGGCCCCGCCCCGCCGTGCCCACCCACCGGGGCGCCGACACCTCCGCGGTGCTGGACCCCGGAGTCCACGCCGCGCTGGCGGAGCTGGCCCGTGCCCGCCGCACGACCCCGTTCACGGCCGTGCAGGCCGCGTTCGCGGCCCTCCTCACCCGGCTCGGCGCGGGAACCGATGTACCGCTCGGCTGCCCCGTCGACGCCCGTGAGGAAGAGGCGCTGCAGGACCTCGTCGGCCTGTTCGTCGACACCACCGTCGTACGCGCCGACACCTCCGGCGATCCCGCGTACGCCGACCTCCTCGACCGGGTCCGCGACGCCGTCCTCGACGCCCGGGCCGACGCCGGCCTGCCCTTCGACGCACTCGTCGAGCGCCTCGCCCCGCCGCGGGCGCCGGGCCGGCACCCGCTGTTCCAGGTCGCCGTGGCCGCCCAGCGGGGCGGCGGACCGGCCGCGGACTTCCCCGGCCTGCACGTCGGCGCACCGGAACCCGTCCGCACCGGCACCGCCAAGTTCGACCTCACCCTGGAGGTCACCGAGCACCACCGGCCGGACGGCACCCCGGACGGGATCGGGCTCACCCTGGAATACGCCGTGGACCTCTTCGACGAGGACACCGCCCGCCGCCTCCTGCACCGCCTGGTCCGGTTGACCACGGCCGCCGCAGCGGACCCCCACCGCCCGCTGTCCGCCTTGCCCGTCCTCGCCGAGGACGAGGAGGAGGCCCTGCGCGGCCGCTGGCAGGGCGGGCCCGCCGCCTCCGACGAGGCCACCGTCCACGGCCTGTTCGCCGAGCGGGCCGCCGCCCACCCCGACCGCCCGGCCGTGACCTGCGCCGGACGGGAGACCAGCTACGGGGAGCTCGCCGCGCGGGCCGGCCGGTGGGCCGACCGGCTCACCGCCGCCGGAGTCCGCAACGGCGACAACGTCGCGGTCCTGATGGACCGCTCCGCCGAACTGGTGGCCGTCTGCCTGGGCGTCCTGCAGGCGGGCGCCGCCTACCTGCCGCTGGACGCCCGCGCCCCCCGCGCCCGTACGACCGAACTCGCCGCCGGGGCCCGCGCCGCAGTCCTCGTCACCGACGTCACCAACGGCACTGACAGCACTGACGGCACCGACTTCGGCATCCCGCTGACCCTGCGCCCCGAGGCCCCCGAGGCCGCCGCCACCCGGCACACGCACCCGGCCACCGACCCGGGCGCCCGTCCGGCACACCCTGCCCGCCCCACCGTCCACCCCGACGCGCTCGCCTGCCTCATGTACACCTCCGGCTCGACCGGAACCCCCAAGGGCGTCGCGGTGCCGCACCGCGCGGTCGTCGCCCTGGCCCGCGACGGCCACTGGAGCGGCGGCGCCCACGAACGGGTCCTGTTCCGCTCACCGCACGCCTTCGACGCCTCCACCTACGAACTGTGGGTACCGCTGCTGTCCGGCGGACTCGTCGTGGTGGCCCCGCCCGGCGACCTGGACCTGGACGGCCTCGCCCGGCTCCTCGAAGAGGAACGCGTCACCGGCACCTTCCTGACGGCCACCCTCTTCAACGCGCTCGCCGACCGCCATCCCGAACGCCTGGCCGGGCTGCGCGAGGCCATGACCGGGGGAGAGGCGGCATCCGCGGAGGCCGTCCGCCGGGTCCGCGAGCACTGCCCGGACACCACCGTCACCAACGCCTACGGGCCGACCGAGACCGCCACCTTCGCCGCCCTCTTCCCCGTCCGCCCCGGCAGCACCTGCCCGGACGGGCAGGTGCCCATCGGCCGGCCCCTCGACGGCACCGGTCTCCACGTCCTCGACGCCGCCCTGGCCCCCGTCCCGCCCGGCGTCACCGGAGAGCTCTACGTCTCCGGCCGCGGCCTCGCCCGGGGCTACCTGGGGCGGCCCGGCACCACCGCCGAACGCTTCGTCCCCTGCCCCCACGGACCGCCCGGCAGCCGCATGTACCGCACCGGGGACCTGGCCCGCCGCCGCGCCGACGGCAACGTCGAGTACCTGGGGCGCGCCGACCGCCAGCTGAAACTGCGCGGCATGCGCGTGGAACCCGGCGAGGTGGAGGACGCCCTACTCCGCCACCCCGCCGTGGGTCAGGCGGCCGTCACCCTCGTCACCGGCCCGGCCGGCCCCGCGCTCGCCGCGTACGCCGTGCCCGCCGACGGCGCCACGTGCGAACCGCCGGAGCTCCGCGAGCACCTGCGCGCCCTGCTGCCGGAGTGGACCGTGCCGGCCACCGTCACCGTGCTGGACCGGATGCCGGTGACCGCCAACGGCAAGACCGACCACGCCGCCCTTCCCGCGCCGGTGCCGCCGACGGCGGGTGCCGGCCGCTCCGAGGAGCCGCGCACCGCCACCGAACACGCCGTCCGGGCCGTCTTCGAGGAGGTCCTGGGCACCGCACCGGTCGGGCTCCACGACGACTTCTTCGACCTCGGCGGGCACTCCCTGCTCGCCTCCCGCGTCCTCGCCGGGGTCCGGGCAGCCCTCGGCGTCCCCGTCGCCGTCCGGCGCTTCTTCGCCGGGCCGACCGTCGCCGGCCTCGCCGCCGCGGTGGACGAGGCCACCGCCGCAGGCATCCAGGACACCGCACCCCCGGTGATCCGCCGCCGCCCGTCCCGCACCTGACCCCAACCGCCGCCGCCGTGCGGGCAGGCATGCCCCACCCCGCCGCCGTGCGGGCCTGCCGGCCGTTCGCGCCGCCGTGTGGGCAGGCGTGCCCCACCCCGCCGCTGTGTGGGCCTGCCGGCCGTTCGCGCCGCCGTGTGGGCAGGCGTGCCGCAGGGCGGCACGGGTGGGCACACGGCACACCGGCGCGCGGCGTCCGCGCAGCGTGTCCCCGCACCCCGACCCCGCTGACGGGGTCGAACCCCCGCTCCGGCCGGAGCGCCGCTGCAGGGCGGCGCCGGCCCCACCCCCGACCCCGACCAGCCACCGACCCGCCGAGGACCCACCCCATGAACCAGCCCACGCCCACGCCCACGCCCACGCCCACATCCGCACCCGCACCCGCGTCACACGTCGAGGACGTACTCCCCCTCTCCCCCCTCCAGGAAGGCATCCTCTTCCACGCCCTCTACGACCACACCGGCCCCGACGTCTACACCGCCCAACTCCTCCTCGACCTCACCGGCCCCCTCGACCCGGCCCGGCTCCGCGCCGCCGCCGACACCGTCCTCGCCCGCCACCCCAACCTCCGCGCCGGCTTCCTGCGCCGCGCCTCCGGCGAACCCGCCCAGGTCGTCCGCCGCGCCGTACGCACCCCCTGGCAGGAGCACGACCTGTCCGGACTCGCCCCCGACGACCTGCACCGGACCCTGGACACCCTCCTCACCGAGGACCGTGCCCGCCGCTTCGACCCCGCCCGGCCCCCGCTGCTGCGCCTGACCCTGCTGCGCACCGGCCCCGACCGCCACCGCCTGCTGCTGACGTACCACCACGTCCTCTTCGACGGATGGTCCTGGCCCGTCCTGGTCCGCGAACTCCTCGCCCTGCACGACGCCGGTCCGGACGCAGGACCGGACGCCGATGCCGACGCCCTGCTCGGCCCGGTCACCCCCTACGCCGCCTTCCTGCGCCACCTCGCCGGCCGCGACACCGCAGCCGCCCGCGCGGCCTGGTCGCAGGCCCTCGCCGGACTGGAGTCCGGCTGCCGCACCGCACCCGTCTCGGTCCCGCCCGGCACGGTGCTCCCGGCCCGCGTCGAAACGGTCCTCCCGGCCGCCGCCGCCGACCGGCTGGGCACCCTCGCCCGCGAGCGCCGCATCACCCCGAGCACCCTCGTACAGACCGCCTGGGCCCTGCTGATCGCCGCCCAGATACGCTCCGACGACGTCGTGTTCGGGACCGTGGTCAGCGGCCGCGCCACCGACCTGCCCGGCGTCGAGGGCATCGTCGGACTGTGCATCAACACGGTGCCCGTCCGCGTCCGCATCGACCGCGACGAGCCCCTCGCCGCCCTCCTCGAACGGGTCCAGGAAGAGCAGTCCCGCCTCATCGACCACCACCACCTCGGACTCACCGAGATCCAGCGGACCGCCGGGGCCGGCGACCTCTTCGACTCGTGCGTCACCTACCAGAACTACCCCGTCGACCCCGCCGGGCTCGCCGCCCTGTCCACCGGGCCCCTCCGCGTCACCGGCCTCGACCCCCGCGACGCCGCCCACTACCCGCTCAGCCTGACCGCCATCCCGGGCGAGGGCCTGCGCCTCCAGATCGACCACCGCCCGGACGTGTTCACCCCGGACGGGGCCCGGGCCCTGCTCGACCGCCTGGTGCGCATCCTGCACGCCTTCGCCGACGACCCCGGCCTGCCCGCCGGTGCCGTGGACCTGCTCTCCGCCTCCGAACGCCGGCTGGTCCTGGAGGAGTTCAACGACACCGCCCGCGACGAGGACTACGCCGAGGTCCCCGACCGGGTCCGCGGGATCGCCGCCCGCACCCCCGGCGCCGTCGCCGTCACCGACGAGCACGGCACCTGCTGGGACTACGCCGGGCTGGTCGCCCGCGCCGACGCCGTCGGCGCCCGGCTCCTCGCCGACGGCGTCCGCCCAGGCGACCTCGTCGCCGTGCTCAGCGAGCCCACCGCCGCCGTGCCGGCCGCAGTCCTCGGCATCCTCGGAGCGGGCGCCGCGTACGTCCCCCTCGACCCGGAGGGCCCTGTCGTCCGCACCGCGGCCCTGCTCGCCGAAGCCGGCATTGGCCGCGTCCTGGCCGCCCCCGACCGGCTCGACCGGGCCCGCGAGATCGCCGCCGCCGTACCGGGCGGAGGCCCGCGGATCCTCCCCCTGGACGGTGCGCCCGTACCCGCCGGCCCCTCCCGGGCCGGTGCCGGCGGCCCCGACGCCCTCGCGTACGTCTGCTTCACCTCCGGCTCCACCGGCAGGCCCAAGGGCGCGATGGTGCACCGCCGGGGCATGAACAACCACCTCCTCGCCAAGCTCGACGACCTCCGGCTGACCCCCGCCGACCGCGTGGTGATGAACGCCCCGCTCACCTTCGACATCTCCGTCTGGCAGATGCTCGCCCCGCTGATCACCGGCGGTCGCGTGCACCTGGTGTCCCGGGACACCGCCCGGGACCCCGCCGCCCTGTTCGCCGGCGCCGCCCGCCACGGAACCACCGTCCTGGAGACGGTGCCCTCCTTCGTCCGCGCCGCCGTCGACCTCTGGGACTCCGGGGCCGTCCCGCCCGAACTGCCCGCGCTGCGCTGGTTCGTGGTCAACGGCGAGGTGCTGCCGCCCGAACTGTGCGTCCGCTGGTACGCCCGCCACCCCCGGGCCGCGATCATCAACGCGTACGGCCTCACCGAGTGCTCCGACGACAACACCCACGCCTTCATCGGCCCCGACCCGGCCGCCGAGCTGGAACAGGGCCGGCTGCCCGTGGGCCGCCCGCTGCGCAACAACCGGCTCTACCTCCTCGACCCCGGTCTCGCCCCCGTCCCGCCCGGCGTCCCCGGAGAGCTGTTCATCGCCGGCACCGGCGTCGGCCCCGGCTACCTCAACGACCCGCGCCGCTCCAGCGAGCGCTACGTACCGGACCCGTTCGCCGCCGAGCCCGGCGCCCGGATGTACCGCACCGGGGACCTCGCCCGCCTCCGCACCGACGGACAGCTCGACTTCCTCGGCCGCCAGGACCACCAGGTCAAGGTGCGCGGCAACCGGGTCGAGCCCGGCGAGGTGGAGAACGCGCTGCGCGCCGTGCCGGGGATCACCGAGGCCGTCGTCGTCGCGCGGCCGGACCCCGCGGGCGGCCTGCGCCTCGTCGGCTACCTCACCGGGGAGGCGGACACGGACACCGTCCGCACCGCACTCGCCCGAACCCTGCCCGGCTACATGGTCCCCTCCGTGCTGCTGGTCCTGCCCGAGCTGCCGCTCACCGTCAACGGCAAGCTCGACCGCAAGGCACTGCCGGACCCGGCGTCCTTCACCGTGCCTGGGGGCCGGCCGCCCGCCGGGCCCGCCGAGGAGACCGTCTGCACCGTGTTCGCGGAGGTCCTGGGCCTGGCATCGGCCGGCCCCGACGACGACTTCTTCGCGCTGGGCGGGCACTCCCTGCTCGCCACCCGCCTCGTCGGCCGCCTCCGCTCGGCCCTCGGCACCGAACTCGCCCTGCGGGACCTGTACGAGACGCCCACTCCGGCGGGCATCGCCGCCCGCACCACCGCGCAGGAGCACCCGCAGACCCCGGAACCGCCCCGCCCGACCCTCCGCCCCCGCGCCCGCACCACCTGATCCACCGCCGTGCGGGCAGGCGTGCCGGCCCCCGCCGCCGTGCGGGCCCGGCTGCCGTTCACGCGGCCGTGTGGGCAGGCGTGCCGGCCCCCGCCGCCGTGCGGGCCCGGCTGCCGTTCACGCCGCCGTGTGGGCAGGCGTGCCGCAGGGCGGCACGGGTGGGCACACGGCACACCGGCCCGCGCCGACCGCGCAGCGTGCCCCTCCCCCCGCCCCGGCTCCGGATCCGTCCCGGAGCCGGGCCCACCCCGACCCCCAGGAGAACCCCCGTGACCCCCGCCCCGCTCCCCGCAACAGCCCCCGCCGTCGGCCCCGCCCCCGCCCCCACCGCCGGCCCCCGGCCCCCCGCCGAACCTCCGTGGCCGGCCGACGCCCCCGTACCGCTGCTCATCGCCCGGCAGGCCACCCGCACTCCGGACGCCGTAGCGGTCCGCGCCCCCGGCGGCGACCTCACCTACCGGGAACTCGACCGCAGGGCCCGTACGGTCGCCGCCGAACTCCGCGCGGCGGGCGCCGGCCCCGAGGACACGGTCCTGGTGGGGGTGCGCCGCGACACCGCGTGGGCCGTCGCCGTGCTCGGCATCTGGTACGCCGGTGCCGCCCTGCTCCTCGTCGACCTCGACGCCCCGGACGAGCGGCTGCGGTCCCTGACCGCCGCCTCCGGCACCCGCTACGCCGTCACCACCGGCCACGCCGAAGCCGCCCGCCTCCACGAGCGCTGCGGCGCCCCGCTGCTGTGGGCCCGTACGGAACCGGCTCCGGCAGCCGACGGGTTCGCGGCCGCGCACGGCAGCACGGCGTACGGCAGCACGGCGTACGGCACAGCGGCGTACGGCACGACCCCGTACGGCACGGACGCACCGCCCGGGACGGTGCCCGGCGGGACCGCCGCGCAGCAACTGGCCTACATCCTGTTCACCTCCGGATCCACCGGGGCCCCCAAACCGGTCGCCGTCGGCCACGCCGGACTCGCCCGGCAGGCCCGCGCGCTGGCCGGCCGGTACGCGCTGACCGCCGCCGACCGGGTGCTGCAGTTCGCGGCGCCCGCGTTCGACGTGGCGCTGGAGGAGGCCGTCCCCACCTGGTGCGCCGGCGGGACCGCCGTGTTCCTCGCGGACAACGTCCTGGCCCCCGCCGAGCTGGAGGCCGTACTGGCCGCACGGGAGGTCACCGTGGTCAACCTGCCCACCCCGTACTGGGCGCAGTGGACCGCCGACCTGGTCCGCGGTCCGCGGCCGCTGCCCGCGGCGCTGCGGCTGGTGGTGATCGGCAGCGATGCAGGGCGCACCGCGGACCTGGACCGGTGGCGGGCCGCGGGCGGCCCGCGGACCGTCAGCTGCTACGGACTCACCGAGTCCACCATCACGGCCACCTCCCACGAGCCCGACCCGACGGGAGGTCACGGCCCGGCGGGAGGCCACGGTCACGGCCCGACGGGGAGCCGCGGCCCGACGGGCGGTCACGGGCCGGACGGCGGCGGGCTGATCCCCCTCGGCGTCCCGCTCCCCGGCGTCCGCGCGTACGTCCTGGACGGGGAGCTGCGCGAGCTCCCGGCGGGAGCCGCCGGCGAGCTGTACCTGGCGGGTCCGTGCCTGGCCCGCGGCTACCACGGCCGACCCGCCCTCACGGCGGAGCGTTTCGTCGCCGACCCGTTCGCGGCGGATCCCGGCGAGCGGATGTACCGCACGGGCGACCGGGTGCGGCGGGAGGCCGACGGAACCCTCGGCTTCCTCGGCCGAGCCGACGACCAGGTCAAGATCCGCGGCCACCGGGTGGAGCTCCGCGAGGCGGAGGCGGCGGTCGCCGCCCATCCCGGCGTCGCGGACGCGGTGGTGCGGGCCGTACGCGGGACCGGTGAGCCGCGGCTGGCCGCCTGGGTGGTGCTCGCGCCGGGCGCCGGTCCCGCGGACGGTCAGGAACTGCGCCGCTCCCTGCTCGGCCGGATTCCGTCCTACCTGGTGCCCGCCGATGTGGTGATCATGGCGGAGCTGCCGCGCACCCCGGGCGGCAAGCTCGACGCCCGTGCCCTGCCCGCCCCGGCCGCCGCGCCCGCCCCGGCCGCCGCGCCCGCCCCGGCCGCCGCGCCCGCGGCGGACCGCACCGCCTGACCCCGGCCCGGCACCACCCCCGAATCCGCGACCCGGATCCGGGACCGAATCCAGACAAGGACACCACCGTGCCCACCACCGCACCGGAGACCACGCCCGACGCCGGACAGCGCCGGCGCAGCCGTGACTTCAGGCTCTTCATGGCCTCGCACGTCTGCAACGAGCTGGGCAACAGCATCACCTACGTCGCCCTGCCGCTGATGGCGGTCCTCACCCTGCACGCCTCCGCCTGGGAGGCGGGCCTGCTCGCCGCCGCGGAACAGGCCGCCTTCCTGCTGCTGGGGCTGCCCGCGGGGGCCTGGGTGGACCGGATGCGCCGCCGCACCGTGATGATCGCGGCGGACCTGACCCGGTCCGTGCTGCTGGCCTCGCTGCCGCTGGCCTGGCTGCTCGACCTGCACTCGATGCCGCTGCTGTACGCGGTGGCCCTGCTCCTGGGCTGCGCGCGGCTCTTCGGGGACGTCGCCGACCAGAGCTACCTGCCGTCCCTGGTCGGCGGGGCCGGCCTGGTCACCGGCAACTCCCGCCTGGAGACCGTCCGTTCGACGGCCGAGTTCGCCGGGCCGGGCATCGCCGGCTTCCTGGTGCAGCTGGTGGGCGCGGCCGGCACGCTGGCCGGACAGGCGGTCACCTCGCTGGCGTCGGCGCTGCTGCTGGGCCGCATCCGCACCCCCGAGCAGGACCCGTCGGCGCGCCGGGCCGACGACGGGACGGCAGGGGCGGCAGGGGCGGCAGAGGCGGCCGGAGCAGCCGGAGCGGTCCCGGCCGCACGCCCCGGCCTGCTCGCGGAGATACGGGAGGGCCTCCGCTTCGTCCTGGGCCACCGCGTCCTGCGCGTGCTGGCCCTGGGCACCGCGTCCGTCAACCTCTTCCTCAGCGGCATCGGCGCCCTGGAGGTGCTCTTCCTGACCCGGACCGCCGGACTGCCCCCGGCCGCCGTCGGCTGGGTCCTCACGGCGGCCACCGTCGGATCCCTGGTGGCGGCCCTGTGCACGGAGAAGCTGTCCCGGGCGGTCGGCGAGGCCCGGTTGACCTGGGTCTCGCTGCTGGTGACGATGCCGTTCGGGCTGCTCCTGCCGCTCGCCGACGGGGGATGGCGGCTCGGGCTGTTCGTGCTCGGCACGCTCGTCCAGTCCGCCGGGGTCACCGTCTACAACATCTGCCAGGTGACCTACCGCCAGAGCGTGTGCCCGCCGCGGCTGCTGGGCCGTATGACGGCCACCATGCGCTTCCTGGTCTGGGGCGTACTCCCGCTGAGCGGTCTCCTCGCGGGCGCGCTGGGTCAGTTGTACGGGGTGCGCGGAGCCCTGTGGATCCTGGCCACCGCACTGTCCGCGGCCCCGCTGGTGCTGCTGTGCTCGCCGCTGCGCCGGATGCGCGGGTTCGGCACGACCACATCCCCGGCCGAGGGCCCGTAGCCGAGCCGGAAGGCCACATGGGTGAGCTGGGTCCGGTTGACCGCCCCCGTCTTGCTGCGCAGCCGCCGCAGGTAGGTGTCCACGGTGTGGGGACTCAGCCCCAGGCGGTAGGCGATCATCCGGTACGTGTCGCCCTGCGCGAGGTGCGCGAGCACCTCCTCCTCGCGGGGGGTGAGGCCGGCGGCGGGTTCGACCGGGCGTGCGGCGGCCGGGAAGGTGTGGGTCAGGTCGGTCTCGTACATCGCAGGCTCCGGTGGGTCGGTGGGTCGGTGGGTCGGTGGTCGGTGGTCGGTGGGGTCGGAAGGGGTGCCGGGGCGCGGTCCGCCGCGGTCGCCGCAGGCCGGACGCCGCAGGGGCGGGGGCCGGGGAGGCGCGACATGCCGTTCGAACGCTTCTCGTTCAGCCTTTCGTGCTGCGTATGCTGATGCCAGGGGGCGGGCACCTCACCAAAGTGCCTGGCAGCAAGGCGACCCGGGGCGAAAAAGTGCAAAATGGGGCAAGAGTGGTGTCAGATCTGCAGGACGTGGACGTCGATGTCTACGGATGGGTCCTCGAACACCGGACGGTCGTGCCGGACGCGGTAGCGGCCGGGACGGGGATCCAGCCCCGGGAGGCGGCCGACAGCGTGGAGCGGCTCCTCGCCGCCCACTTGCTGCACCTCAGCCCCGCCGATCCGACCACCGCGTTCGCCGTGGCGCCCGAGACCGCCGCCGCCCGGGGTGCGGCACCGCTCGAGGAGAGCATCCGCGAACACCACCGGCAGATCGGCCGCATCCGCGACCGGCTCGACCGGTTCGTCCCGCACTACCTGAGCCGCCGCTCCACCGGCGAGGCGCTGGAGGTGCTCCAGCACGTCGAGGACGTGCGCAGCGCCCTCAACAGGGCTTCCGAGAACTGCACTTCCGAGGTGCTCAGCAGCCAGCCCGGCGGCGGCAGCCGCTATCCGGCGGCCATGCAGGAGGCGATCCGCCGGGACGAGGTCATGCTCCGCCGCGGCATATCCATGCGCTGCCTCTACCACCACACCGCCCGCTTCAACGGGCCCAGCCAGGCGTACGCGATGGCCGCCTCGGCGCTCGGCGCCGAGTACCGCACGGCACACGAACTCTTCGGCCGGATCATCGTGTTCGACCGCGAACTGGCCTTCATACCGGTGCAGGACGGGAGCTGGGGCGCCGTCGTCATCAGGGAGCCCTCGACGGTCGCCTACCTGGTCGACATCTTCGAGCAGACCTGGGACCGCGCCACCCCCTTCAGCAGCGCCGCCGGACAGGACCTGGCCGAGGTGGCCCGCGAGATCCACGAGACCATCATCCGGCTGCTGGCCGCCGGCCTGAAGGACGAGGCCATCGCCCGCCGCCTGGGCATGTCGCTGCGCACCGCCCGCCGGCACATCGCCGACATCATGGAGGAACTCGGGGCCGGCAGCCGCTTCCAGGCCGGCGTGGCCGCCGCAGCCCGCGGCCTGCTCGACACCGGTGCCGCCCCGGACGGGGCCGCGGCGGGCTGACCCCCGCGGGGCCGGCCCGGAGAGTCCGCGGAGAGCCGACCCCGGAGGCCGGCCCGCAGGACACCGCCGCAGGACACCGCCGCAGGACACCGCCGCAGGACACCGGCCCGCCGGGGGAGTGGCCCGAGGGGACCGATCCGAGCGGGACCTGACCCGGGGGACGGCCCGCGGAGACCGAACCCGCGGGGTGCCTGTCCCGGGTTCGCGGTCCCGCGTTCACGTGTCTTCCGCCGACCCCGCGCCGTGGGTGATGCTGCGCTGGCGGGGCGGGAAGTCGCCCGCCCCGGTCCCGCCGCCCGTGCCCGAGCACGGCCCGGCGGGCACTTCCGCGTACGGGGGCACTTCATGGACTGGCCGGCACTCGACCCGGAGGCGCGGGACCTCGCGGCCGACGGCCCTCGGCCGCCCGAGGAGGCCGGGGCGGGGCGGACGTCCCGGCCCCCGGACGGGCAGGCCCACGGCCGCGAACTCGCCCTGTTCCTCGCCGTGCACTACGGCCGGGCCCCGGGCGTGCTCTGGCCCGAACACGACCTCCCCTCCGTCGCCGCCGGCCCGGACGGGATTCCGCTGCTGGCCCGTCAGCTCGCCCTGCTCACCGGTCTCCCGGTGGCCGGCTGCCACGGGTCGGCCGCCCGCGAGGGCGGTCACCTGCTCGTGTACCAGCTCCGCGGTTCCCGGACCTGGACGCTCACCGGGCCGGGTGCCGGGGGCGCCCGGCGGTTCTGTTACCGGCTCCGGGCCGGCGAGGTGCTGTACGTACCCGACCGCTGGGCCCGGCGTCCCGCACCGCTCGACGCCGCCGCGCTCGACGCCGTCCTGCTGCTGCGCCCCGCCGTCTGCTGAACAGCGGGACGCCGGGGCGGCGCCCCCGTTCGGGGCGCCGCCCCGGCGTCCGGGGGGAAAGGCACCGGCCGCCCCGCACCTGCGGGGCGTCCGGGGAGGGGTCTCAGCCGCCCCAGGAGGTGTCGTTCGTGTCCTTCCGGCCCCCGCCGGTCGTGGTGTGCGTGGTCGTCGCCGTCACGTGCGGGCGCGGCGCCTCCCCGTCGGCCAGGGTGGTCGCGCTGCCGGATCCGGCAGCGCCCAGGGCGCCGAGCGCGGTCAGGACGGTGGCGGCGAAGGCCAGGGCGAGTGCGGAACGCTTGGTCATAGCTTCCCCCAGGGTCGGTGGTGTTGCGGGAGACGCGGCGGGCCTTGTGGGCCCGCCGCGCCGGTCGTTGACAACCCTGCCGTGCTCCCGGCCCCACTTCGACCCGTCCCGGCGCTCATCAAGTTGCCTGGCGCTAAAGTGAAGGGGGTGCATAGCAGGCAAATCGTGACAAAAGATCAACCGTCAGGGAGTTGAGGCGGCCCCGAGGGCGGCCGGCGTCCGGCCGGCGCCGTCCCCACCGGGCCCGTTCGCGTCCCCACCGCCCCCGACGGTGTCCGTACCCCCGCCGCCGGCTCCCGTACCGTCGCCGCTGGTTCCCTTACCGCCGTCCGTTCCGTCCGGCGCCGCGTCGAGACCGCGCCAGACCCGGAACACCAGGGGTGCCGACGTCACCACCAGGTACACCGTGCCGGTCGCCAGCAGGGTCCCGGTCAGCCCCCAGCGGTCCAGGGCGAGCCCGCCGCCGACCATCCCGAGCGGCGTCGCGGCCAGCGCACAGGCCGTCAGCAGACCGAACACCCGCCCCCGCAGCTCCTCGGGCACCCGCCGGTAGGCCACCGACATCATCAGCGGCGCCACGACACCCGAACCCACCCCGGACAGCGCCAGCAGCACCAGCAGCACGCCGGGCGGCGGCTCGGCGGCCAGGGTGGCGCACCGTACGGCACCGAGCAGCACGAACGATCCGGTGAACAGCAGCCGTCCGGGCAGCCGCGGCCCCGCCCAGCCGTACACGGCGGCGCCCGCCAGGGCACCCGCGCCCATCGCCGTCACCATCGCGCCGAGCAGCGGACCGCTGCCCAGCACCTGTGCCCCGTACGCCGGATAGAGCACCCCGTTCAGGGCGCCGTCCAGGGCGTTCGTCACCAGCAGCACACCGGTCACCGCCCGCACCAGACGATCGCCGCGCAGCCACCGCAGCCCCGCGGCGAGCTCCTGCCGGTACGGCTCACGGGCGTCCCGGCCGGAACGCGGGCCCGCATCCGGGCCCGCATCCGGCCCGGCGTCCGGGCCCGATGCGGCGCCGGCCGGCCGTACCGCCGGTACCAGCAGGGCCACCAGCACCGCCCCCAGCAGTACGGCCACGGTGTCCAGCAGCAGCGTCGGCACCGGGCCCACCGCGGCCACGGACACCCCGGCGAGCGGGGCACCCGCCATGGTGCCGATCCGCCGGGCGGCCTCGACCGCGCCGGTGGCCCGCTCCGGACCCACGGCGGCCCGCTCCATCGCGGCGGGCAGCAGCAGCTGCTTGCCGGTGTCCGCCGGGCCGCGGGCCGCCCCGGTGACGAAGGCCAGCAGGGCCAGCAGCGGCAGGCCCAGCACCCCCGCGGAATGCAGCAGCGGCACCAGGCCGAGTGCCGCCGCCGTCAGAGCGTCGGCACCGACACTGACGGCCCGCGGGGGCAGCCGGTCCAGCAGGGGTCCGGCGGACACCGACGAGCAGAGCAGGCCCACCAGTTCGGCGGCGGCCACCAGCCCGGTGCGGGTTCCGCTGCCCGTGGTGTGCAGGACGAACCAGGGCAGCGCGATCAGGGTCATGGCGACACCGGCCGAGCAGATCGCCGAGACGGCGACCAGGGTCACCAGGGCGGTGGCCCGCCGCGGCGGCGCGGGCGGGGACGTGGTTCCCAACGGTCTCTCCCATCTTTCCGGAAGGCGCCGCGGACCGGCTCCGCCGGAGCGGCGGTGGCGGTCCGCGGCGCGGGGGCGGCAGCGGTCAGCGCAGGCTGAGCGGACGCATGTCGGTCCAGACGCGCTCGATGTGCGCCAGGCACTCCTCGCGGGAGGCCGGGACACCCTGCGGGTACCAGCCGGCTGGCACGGGCCGGTCCGCCTCCCACAGCGAGAACTGCTCCTCGTCGTTGGCGACGACCAGGAAGCGGGACACCGGGTCCGGCTCCGTGGCTGTCAGCGGGGCAGCGGCGGTCGTCGCGGTGCCGGTGGCGATGGCACGGTCCATGGGGTTCTCCTCGGTGGTTCCGGGTTCGTCGTTCGTTGTCTGTGGTCGTCGTGCGTGGTCTGTTTGCGTGGCCGGCCGTGCGTGAATGGGGAGGGGCCGAGCCGGGCCCGGTACGGCCCCTCCCCACCGGTCAGCCGGTCAGCCGGACGCCGGCCCGGCGGACAGGGCCCGCGCGAGGTCGGCGCCCAGGAGCGCGGCGAGTCCTGCCGCGTGCGGCGCGTCGACCACCGTGTGGTGGTTGCCGGCCACGACCGCGTGGCGCGGTACGGAGGACGAACGCCCCTTCCACGGCGCCGGATCGACCAGCGGAGTGGCCAGCTCCGCGTGCCGTTCGGCCACCGTGTACAGGTGCAGCGGGGCGTCCACCACCGCCGACGTGCGGTATCCGGCCGCCGCGGTCCCGTTGGCCCGGGCCACCCCGAGCATCCGGCGCAGCGCCTCGGCCGCGGCCTCGCGCGGCAGCGTGCCCTCGGCCCGCCCGCGGCGCACCAGCGCCTCGAAGAGCGCCTCCTCGTCGGCGTCCGCCCCGCCGGCCACCGCGCCGTCCGCATCGGCCGCGTACGCGGCGTCGGCATCGGCCGTATCCGCCGTATCCGCCGAGGCCCCACCCGCCGCGCCCGTCCCTGCGACGGCACCGCCCCGGGCGGCGAGGGCGAGCCGCACCAGCGCGTCCCCCTCCTCGGCGGCGGCGTCGGCGCCGGCCGCCGCGCCCGGCGCGGCCGTGTCGACCAGCCCCAGGTACGCGACGCGTTCCCCGGCCGCCTCCAGCCTGGCCGCCATCTCGAACGCGACCGTGCCGCCGAACGACCAGCCGGCCAGCAGGTAGGGGCCGCAGGGCTGCTGCTCCCGCAGCTCCGCCAGGTAGCGGTCCGCCATGGCGCCCACGTCCTCCAGCGGGGCCTCCGCGGTGTTGCAGCCGACCGCCTCCAGGCCCCACACCCGCCGTCCGGCGGCGGGTCCGGCGCCCAGCGCGCGGACCAGGTCCCGGTAGCAGACCACGTCGCCGCCCCGCGGGTGCACCAGCACCAGCGGAGGCCGGTCCCGGTCGCCGTCGGCGAGGGGCACCAGCAGCCGCCCGGAGGCCGCCGCGGCCTCCGGCAGCGCCGCACACAGCAGCTCGACCGTGGGCCGCCGGAACACCAGGTTCAGCGGCAGCTCCACCCCGAACTCCCGCCGCACCGCACCCATCAGTGCGAACGCCTTGAGCGAGTGCCCGCCCAGCGCGAAGAAGTCGTCCCGGACCCCGACCGGGGACGTCTCCAGGACCTCCTCCCAGAGCCGGGCCATCCGCAGCTCCACCGCGGTGCGCGGGGCCACGGCCCCCGCCCCGGCGGCCGTGCCGGGCACCGGGGCGGGCAGGGCCCGCCGGTCCAGCTTCCCGTTCGGCGTGAGCGGCAGCCGCTCCAGCACCGTCACCGTGCCCGGGACCATCGCCGCCGGGAGCTCCGCGAGGAGCCGGTCCCGGACCGCTCCCGGGTCGCCCGCGCCCGTACGCCACACCACGTAGCCGGCGAGGACCGCGTCCACGCCCGTGCCGTGCACGGCCGCCGCGGCCGCCGCCACGTCCGGGTGGCCGGCCAGTGCCGCCTCCACCTCGCCGAGTTCGATGCGGTGCCCGCGCACCTTCACCTGGCCGTCGGCCCGGCCCCGGTACTCCAGCCCGCCGCCGGCGAGCCGCCGCACCAGGTCCCCGGTGCGGTAGAGCCGCCCGCCGGACCCGAACGGGTCGGGCAGGAACCGCTCCGCGGTCAGCGCGGGCCGCCCGTGGTATCCGCGGGCGACACCGGCGCCGCCGATGAACAGCTCGCCGTACACCCCCGGCGGCACCGGCCGCATCCGGCCGTCCAGCACGTGCAGCGTGGTGTTCGCCAGCGGCCCGCCGATGGGGACCGGACCCGCCGGATCCGCCGGCGACAGCAGGTGCGCCGTCGACCACACCGTGGTCTCCGTCGGCCCGTACACGTTCCACACCGTGCCGAGCGCCGACCGCATCCGCGCGGCCAGGGCCGGGGGCAGGGCCTCGCCGCCGCACAGCGCCCGGACCCGCGGGGCCTGCCAGCCGGCCTCCATCAGCAGGTGCCAGGTGGCCGGCGTGGCCTGGACGACCGTCGCCCCGGAATCGTCGAGCTGCTTGGCGAGCAGCGTGCCGTCCCGGGAGTCCTCCCGGGCCACGACCCGTACGGTGGCGCCGCGGGTGAGCGGTACCAGCAGTTCCAGCACCGCGATGTCGAACGAGGCCGTGGTGACGGCCGCGACGGTGTCCAGACCCGACAGCGACAGCCGCTCCGCCATGTCGTGCGCGAAGTTGGCTAGGGCCCGGTGCGGCACCACCACCCCCTTGGGACGGCCCGTCGAGCCCGAGGTGTACAGCGTGTACGCCGGGTGCTCCCCGCCGACCACGGGATCCGGGACGCCGGCCGACGCGTGCCGTCCGTCCCGCGGCGCGCACAGCGCGTCCAGGTCGACGACGGCCACGTCCGGCGGCAGTTCCGGCAGCGCGGCCGCCGGCCCCGACACCACCGCGATCCGGGCCCCGCTGTCCGCCAGCATCAGCCCCACGCGGTCGGCCGGGTACTCGGGATCGACCGGCACGTACCGGGCGCCGCTGCGCAGCACCCCCAGCAGCGCCGCCGGCAGCAGCGCCGAACGGTCCGCGACGACCGCGACCGCCGTCTCCGGACCCGCGCCCAGCGCCGCCAGCTCCGACGCCAGCCGCCCGGAGTGCTCCCACAGCGCCGCGTACGTCAGATGGCGGCCGCCGTCGTCCGTGGCGACCGCACCCGGCGTACGGGCCGCCTGCCGGCCGACGAGGACGTGCAGCGGTACGGCGGGCACCTCGCGGGCGGTGTCGTTCCACCGAGCGGGGAGCTCCCGCTCCGTCTCCGCCGGCAGCAGCGGCAGCGCCCCCACCGGGGTGTCCGGTGCCGCCACGGCCGCACCGAGCAGCGTGACCAGGGCCTCCGCCATCCGGGCCACCGTCGACGCGTCGAAGAGGTCGGACGCGAACACGGCCTCGCCGTGCAGCGCGCCGTCCACCTCCGCGAAGTACAGCGACAGGTCGAACTTCGAGGCACCGCTCGGCAGCGGCACCGGCTCGGCGATCAGCCCGGGCGGGGCCGCGACCGCCCCGTCCACCGCCTCGTTGACCACGAGCATCACCTGGAACAGCGGATTGCGGCCCAGGTCGCGTTCCGGCGACACCGCCTCCACGACCTGGTCGAAGGGCACGTCCTGGTGCGCGTACGCGTCCAGGGCGGTGCTCCGGGCCCGGGCCAGCAGCCCGGCGAACGCCGGGTCGTCCGACAGGTCCCCGCGCAGCACCAGGTTGTTCACGAAGAACCCGACGAGGGGCTCCAGTTCCGTACGGTCGCGGCCCGCGACCGGCGAGCCCACGGTCACGTCCGCGCTCCCGGACCAGCGGGACAGCAGCACCTGGACACCGGCCAGCAGCACCATGAACAGGGTCGCGTCACCGCGGCGCCCCAGCGCGCGCAGGCCCTCCAGCAGCGGTGCGGGCAGCACGAAGGAGTGCTGCGCCCCGCGCCCGGACGGGACCGCCGGCCGCGGCCGGTCGGTGGGCAGGTCCAGCGGGGTGACGCCCGCCAGGCGCTCCCGCCAGTACGCGAGCTGCGCCTCGCCGGCGGGGCCCGCCAGCCGGTCCCGCTGCCAGGCGGCGAAATCGCGGTAGGACACGTCCGGTTGCGGCAGCACCGGTCCGGACACCGGCTCGTCGCCGGCGGCCGTGCGTGCGGCGTACGCGGCGAAGAAGTCCCGCCGGAACACCCCCTCCGACCAGCCGTCGAAGGCGATGTGATGGGCGACCACCACCAGCAGGTGCTCCTCGGGGGTGATCCGCACCAGCCGGGCCCGCAGCAGCGGTGCCGCCGTCAGGTCGAAGGGCTCGGCCGCGTCCGCGGCCGCCAGAGCGCGGGCGCGTTCCCGCGCCGCGCCGGTGCCGGCCCCGGACAGGTCGGTGAACACCGGCCGGAACACCCCGGCCGGTTCGGCCACCGGGAAGGGCCCTTCCGGGCCGTCCGCGACCCGCGACCGCAGCGGCTCGTGCCGGGTCACGACGTCGCCCAGCGCGGCCAGGGCCGCCGGCACGTCCAGCGGGCCGCGCAGCCGTACGGCGCCCGGCACGTTGTAGTCCGCCTGCCCCGGCCGGAGCCGGTCCAGCAGCCACAGCCGCTGCTGCCCGAAGGACAGCGGGGCGGGACCCGCCGGCAGCACCGGGATCCCGGCGTCCGCGTCCGGAACGAGCCCGGCCAGCGCCCGCGCGAACTCCCCGGCCACCGGATGCCGGAACAGCAGCCGCACCGGAACGTCCAGCCCCAGCACGGTCCGCAGCCGGGACACCACCCGGGTGGCGCGCAGCGAGTGCCCGCCGCGCTCGAAGAAGTGGTCGAGCATGCCCACCGGGCCGTCCTCGTCGCCGAGCACCTCGGCCCAGACCTCCGCCACGGCCCGCTCGGTGCGCCCGGCCGGTGCGACGTACGCCCGGCGGGTGTCCCCGGCGGCCGGTGCGGGCAGCGCGCGCCGGTCCGTCTTCCCGTTCGGCGTCAGCGGCATCGCGTCCAGCACCGTCACCGTGGACGGCACCATCGCCGCGGGGAGCACGGCCCGTACGGCGTCCAGGACCGCGGCCGCGTCGCCGCCCTCCGGCCCCCAGACCACGTACGCGGCGAGCCGCCGCCCGTCGCCCTCCCCGTGCGCGGCCACGGCCGCCCGCGCCACCGCGGGGTGCCGCAGCACGGCCGCCTCGACCTCGCCGAGTTCGATGCGGTGCCCGCGCACCTTGACCTGGTTGTCGCGCCGGCCGTGGAACTCCAGCACGCCGTCGGCACGCAGCCGCGCCAGGTCCCCGGTGCGGTACATGCGGCTGCCCGGCGGCCCGAACGGGTCCGGCAGGAACGCCTCGGCGGTCCGCCGCGGATCCCCCAGGTACCCGCGGGCCACGCCGCGCCCGGCGATGAACAGCTCGCCGACCGCGCCGCGCGGCAGCGGCTCCAGCCGCGGCCCGAGGACCAGCACGCGCGCCCCGGCCAGCGGCCGGCCGATGGGTATCCGGCCCCGGGCCACGTCCGCGGCACCCACCGGGTGCGCGGTGGTGGTGTTGGTGCACTCGGTCGGCCCGTACTGGTTGACCAGCCGGAACCGTCCGGCGATGCCCAGCCTGCAGGCCGCCCCCGCCAGCCGGGCCGTCAGCTCCTCGCCCGTCGTCATCACCAGCCGCAGGTCCGCGGAGGGCCCGGGCACGGCGGCGACCAGCGGCTCCAGCACCGACGGCACCACCGACAGCAGGGCGGTGACCCGCTCGGCGTGCAGCAGCCGTGCCAGGGCCTCCGGGTCGCCCGCCTCCTCCGCGGTCGCCAGGACCACCCGGCCGCCGGTGCCGAGCGGCGCGAACAGGTCGCGCACCGACGGGTCGAAGGTGAGCGGCGTACGGGCCAGCACGCTGTCCGCCGGGCCGATGCCGAACTCCGCGGTGAGCGCCGCGAGGTAGCCGGTGATCGCCGCGTGCGGGACCGCCACGCCCTTGGGGCGCCCGGTGGACCCGGAGGTGTACAGCACGTACGCCAGGTCGTCCGGTCCGGCCGCGGCCGGCAGCGGGGAGGCGTCGAGCGCCGCGATCCGCTCCGCTTCCGCGTCGGTGTCGACGACGACGGCCCCGCCGGGCAGCCCGCGCGGCGGCCCGTCCGGCAGGCCGGAGACGACCACCAGGTGGGCCCCGCTGTCCGAGAGGACGGCACGGATCCGCTCCTCCGGGTGCGCGGGGTCCACCGGCACGTAGACCGCGCCCGTCTTCAGCACCGCCAGCACGGCGACGACGGCCCCCGTGTCGCGGCCCGCCATCACCGCCACCGGGGTGCCGGTCCGGGCACCCGCGGCCCGCAGCCGGCGGGCGAGCCGGTTGGCGGCCGCGTCCAGGGACCCGTAGCCGAGGGTGCGGCCGCCGCAGGTCACGGCCGGCGCCTCCGGATGCAGCCGGGCCCGCGCCTCGACCAGACCGTGCAGGGTCGAGGCGGCACCGGCGGCACCGGCGGGCAGTGCGGGCAGTGCGGGCACAGACGCTACGGCCGGTACGGCTGCCACGGCGCCGTCCGTGCCGGCGTCGCCGGTGAGCTCGGCCCGCTCCGCCGCCGACAGCACCTCCAGCCGGGACAGCCGCGCCCCCGGCGCCCCGGCGGCCGAGTCCAGCAGCCGCAGGTAGTGCGCGCACAGCCGTTCCGCGGTGTCGTGGTCGAAGAGGTCCGAGGCGTAGGTGAGGGTGCCCGTGAACCCGCCGGGGTGCTCCGTCATGGCCAGGCTCAGGTCGAACTTGGCGCCCTCACTGGCCGCGTCCAGCGACTCCGCGCGCAGCCCGTCCAGCTCCAGGGCGGCCGGCTGCTCCGGGTGGAGCTGGAACAGCACGTCGAACAACGGGTTGCGGCCCGCCTCCCGGTCCGGGCGCAGCTCCTCCACCAGCCGGTCGAACGGCGTGTCCGCGTGCTCGTACGCGGCCAGCGCGGTCCGCCGCACCCGGCCCAGCAGCTCCTCGAACGACGGGTCGCCGGACAGGTCCGCGCGCAGCACCAGGGTGTTCACGAACAGGCCGATCAGCGGCTCCAGTTCGGGCCGGTCGCGCCCCGCGACGGGCGAGCCGACCGCGAAGTCCTCCTGCCCGGTGTACCGGCCCAGCAGTGCCTGGAACCCGGCCAGCAGCGCCATGAAGGGGGTGGCGCCGCGGTCGCGGGCCAGCCCGTCCAGCCGTTGCGCGAGCGGGCCCGGCACCTCGAAGACGACGCTGCCCCCGGCACCCGAGGGCTCCGCCGGCCGCGGCCGGTCACCCGACAGCTCCAGCGCCGGCAGCCCGCCCAGGGCGTCCCGCCAGTGCGCCAGACCCGCCCGGACGACGTCCTCGCCCCGGTTGCGCTGCCAGTGGGCGTAGTCCCCGTACTGCACGGGCAGGGCCGGCAGCACGGGCGCCCCGCCACGCCGCAGCGCCGCGTACCCGGCGGCGAACTCGCGCCACAGCACCGGCATCGACCAGCCGTCGCCCACCGTGTGGTGCAGCACCAGCACCAGCAGGTGCTCCTCCTCGGCGACGCGCACCAGGCGGGCCCGCAGCAGCGGCGCGGCGGCCAGCACGAACGGTTCGGCGGCATCGGCACGGGACAGCTCCGCCGCCCGCTCCCGGGCCCCGCCCACGGGCAGGTCCCGCAGGTCGTCCACGGCCACCGCGAACACCTCCGGCGGCTCCACCACCAGCCACGGCCCCCCGACCGCACCCGCGCTCCCGCCGGACCCGTCCTCCGGCCCCGGCTCGGCGATCCGGGACCGCAGCAGCTCGTGCCGGGCCACCACCGTCTCCAGCGCCCCCGTCACCGCCCGCACGTCCAGCGGGCCGTGCAGCCGTACGGCGAAGGGGATGTTGTAGTCGGCCCGGCCCGGACGCAGCCGGTCCAGGAACCACAGCCCGCGCTGCGCGTACGACAGCGGGGCACGGGCCCCCTCGGGCCGGGCCGGGACCGTACCCACGCCCTCCGGCCCCGGCCCGCCGCTCCCGGCCGCCTCCCGCAGCGCGTCCAGCTCCGCCGCGAACCCCTCCAGCACCGGGTGCTCGAACAGCAGCCGCACCGGCACCGGCACGCCCAGCCGGGCACCGATCCGGGACACCGCCCGGGTCGCGCGCAGCGAGTGCCCGCCCAACGCGAAGAACCCGTCGCGCCGACCCGGCCGCACCCCGCCGAGCACCTCGGACCACACCTCCGCGGCCAGCCGCTCCGCCGCGGTCACCGGCTCCGCGAACTCCGCCCGGTCCGGGCGGGATCCGGCGGGCGCGGGCAGCGCCCGCCGGTCCACCTTCCCGTTCGGGGTCACCGGCAGCTCCGGCAGCACCACCACCGCGGACGGCAGCATGTACGCGGGCAGCCTGGCCGCCAGGGCCCCCGGCAGGGCGGCCTCCTCCAGGACGTGACCGGCCGCCGGGACGGCGTACGCGACCAGCTCGCGCTCGCCGGGCACGTCCTCCCGGACCACGACCGCAGCTCCGCCCACACCGGGCAGCCGCAGCAGCTCCGCCTCGATCTCGCCCGGCTCGATGCGGAAGCCGCGGATCTTCACCTGCTGGTCGGCCCGGCCGAGGTAGTCCACGGTGCCGTCCGGCCGCCGCCGGGCCAGGTCGCCGGTGCGGTACATGCGGGCGCCCGCCGGCCCGTACGGGTCCACAGCGAACCGCTCCGCGGTCAGCGCCGGCCGGCCCAGGTAGCCGCGGGCCACCCCGGTGCCGCCGATGCACAGTTCACCGACGGCGCCCTCGGGCACCGGCAGCCCCCGCTCGTCCAGCACGTACAGGCGGGTGTCGTCCAGCGGACGCCCGATCGGCACCCTGCCGTCGCCGGGCGCCACGGCGCCCCCGGCCCGCGGGTCGAGACGGTGGAACAGCGCGAACGCGGTGGTCTCGGTGGGCCCGTACACATTGGTCACCGCCGTACCGGGCGCGGCGCCCAGGGCCCGGCGGAACGCCTCCGGAGAGGCGGCCTCGCCGCCCGTCCACACCTCGCGGACCTCCGTCAGCAGCCCGACGCACTCCTCGACCACCAGGTTGAACAGGGCGGCGGTCAGGAACAGCGCGCTGATCCGGTGCTCCCGCACCAGCGCCGCCAGGGTGTCCGTGCCGGTCCGTCCGGGCGGGGCCACGACCACGGTGCCCCCCGACAGCAGCGGCACCCACAGCTCGTACGTGGAGGCGTCGAAGGCCAGCGGCGAATGCGCCAGCACCCGGTGGTGCCCCGCCCCGAAGGCGGTGTCCCGGGCGAGGGCCGCCACATTGGCATGGGTGATCCCGATGCCCTTCGGGGTGCCCGTGGAACCGGAGGTGTACATCACGTACGCCAGCCCGTCCGGCCGGACGTCAGCGCTTGCGTCCGCAGGCGGTACGGCTATCCCGTCCTCTTCCCCGCTCCCGCCCGCCGGCGGTACGGAGACCCCGTCCTCGCCGGCCGCCCCGTCCAGGAGACCGAGCACCGGCAGCGGCCCGCCGCGCAGGGCCTCGTGGCCGGCGCACGCCGGGTCGGCCAGCACCAGGCGCGCCCCGGTGTCGGCGAGCAGCCAGCGCAGGCGCTCCGCGGGGAACTCCGGGTTCAGCGGGACGTAGTGGCCGCCCGCCCGCAGGATCGCCAGGAGGGCCACCGGAACGTGCTCCGACCGCTCCGACATCAGGGCCACCGCCGTCTCGCGGCCCACTCCCGCGGCGGTCAGCCGGGCCGCGAGCGCCGCGGACCGGGCGTCCAGCTCGGCGTAGCTCAGCCGCCGGTCCCCGCAGACCACGGCGGTCGCGCCGGGGGACCTGCGCACCTGCTCGGCGAACAGGCCGGTGACCGTCGCGGGCGCCAGACCGGGCCTCGGCGTGCCGTGCCCGGAGGCGACCAGGCGGGCCGCCGTGGCGGGGGCCGGCAGCAGCCCGGCGAACGGGGCCTCCGGGTCCCGCACGGCCGCGCCGAGCAGCTCCAGCCAGTGCCCCAGGAGGCGTTCGCCGGTGGCCCGGTCGAACAGGTCGGTGTCCAGGACCAGGGTGCCGGTGCACTCCTCGGCGCCCTCGGTGACGAACACGTTCAGGTCGAACAGGGAACCGCCGAAGTCGAGGTCGACGGGCTCCGCGGCGATCCCGGGCAGCCGCAGGCCCTCCGTCTCGTCCCGGGCCGCGGCGAACATCACCTGGACCAGGGGATTGCGGTCCCCTGCGCGTTCCGGGGCGAGCCGTTCCACGACCCGGTCGAAGGGCACCTCCTGGTGGTCGTAGGCGTCCAGGACGACCCGGCGGGCCCGGCCGAGCAGCTCCCGGAAGCCCGGGGTGCCCGACAGGTCGGTGCGCAGCACCAGGGTGTTCACGAACAGCCCGACGAGCGGCTCCAGTTCCACCCGGTCCCGCCCGGCGACCGGAGTGCCGACGGCGATGTCGGTGCGGCCCGAGAAACGCGCCAGGGTGGCCTGGAAACCGGCCAGCAGGGCCGTGAACAGGGTGACGCCCTCGCCCTCGGCGAGCCGGCGCAGGCCGGCCGTGAGCCCGGCGTCGAGGGTGAAGCCGAGGGAGGCGCCGGCCCCGCTGCGGCGGGCGGGCCGGGGCCGGTCGGCGGGCAGTTCGAGGGGTTCGAGCCCGGCCAGCCGGCCGGTCCAGTAAGCCAGTTCGCGGTCCAGCGCACCGCGCGCGAAGCGCTCGCGCTGCTCGCCGGCGTACGCCGGGTACTCCAGCGGCAGCGGCCGCTGCTCCGGCAGGGGCCGGCCGGCGGCCGGCTCCGTCCAGTTCCGGGCGAGCTCCTCCCAGAGCAGGCCCATCGACCAGCCGTCGGTGGCGATGTGGTGCACCACCAGCAGGAGCAGGTGCTCCTCGGGGGCGGTCCGGACCAGCAGGGCGCGCAGCAGCGGGCCGGCGGCCAGGTCGAACGGACGGCGGGCCTCCTCGCGCAGCAGGTCCAGGGCCCGCCGCTCCAGGTCGGCGGGCTCGCCCGCGCCGAGGTCGAGCAGCGGGACGGGCACCGCGGCCGGGGGCGGCAGCACCTCGGGGCGGGGCCGCCCGTCCTGCTCCCGGAACACCGTCCGCAGGGGACTGTGCCGGGCGACGACGGCGGTCAGCGCCGCGCGCAGCGGCGCCGGGTCCAGCGGGCCGCGCAGCCGCACCACCTGGGGGACGGCGTACCCGGAGTCGCCGTCGGCCATCCGGTCGGCCAGCCACATCCGCTCCTGGGCGAACGAGGCGACGGGCTCGGCCGGGGCGGAGGACCGGCCGGCAGCGGCAGGGGCGGCGGCCGGGGTGCCGGCGGCGGCCGCCGTGCCGTCGGCGTCCGGGGCGGTGGTCCCGGCGAGCGCGGCCCGCACCCGCCGGCGCAGCAGTTCGCGCGCATCGGGGCGGCCTGCGGCGGCCGGCGGGTTGTCCTGGAGGGTCATGAGCGGTCTCCCTGAGGGGCGAGTGCGTCGTCACCCGGTGCGGGGGCGGCGGGGACGAGGAGGGCGTCGGATTCCGCGGACCCGTACGGGTCCGCGGCGGGGTACGGGTCCGGGCCCGCGGCGGGGTCCGTGACGGGGTCCGGGTACGGGTCCGCGGGGTCGGGGCCGTCCGCCAGTTCGGCGAGCAGTGCCGCTTCCACGGCCCCGGCGAGGCCGGCGACGGTGCGGTGCTCGAAGAGCGTGTGCAGGGGGAGTTCGAGGAGGAGGGACTGGCGCAGCCGTGCCGCCACCCGGGTCGCGCTGAGCGAATGCCCGCCCAGGGCGAAGAAGTCGTCGTGGCGTCCGACCCGGTCCACGCCGAGCACCGACCGCCACACCGCGGCGACGAGTTCCTCCGTCTCGCCCTCGGGCGGCTCGCCCGTGCCGCCCGGGGATCCGGCGGCACCGGCCGGATCGTCCGGGGCGGGCAGCGCCGCCCGGTCCAGCTTGCCGTTCGCGGTGACCGGCAGCGCGTCCACGAGGACCACCGCCGGCACCATGTACTCCGGCAGGGTGCGGGCCAGTTCGGCCCGGACCGCCTCCGGCACGGGCGCGTCGGCCCCCGGCTCCGGGACGACGTACCCGACCAGCCTCTTCTCACCGGGCCGGTCCTCGCGCACGACGACCGCGGCCCGGGCCGCCCCGGAGGTCCGGGACAGCGTCGCCTCGATCTCGCCGAGCTCGATGCGGAACCCGTGGATCTTGACCTGGTCGTCGGTGCGCCCGAGGTACTCCACTGCCCCGTCCGCACGGCGGCGGGCGATGTCCCCGGTGCGGTACATCCGGCTGCCCGGCGGACCGTAGGGGGAGGCCGGGAAGCGCTCGGCGGTCAGCCCGGGACGGCCCAGGTAGCCGCGGGCCAGCCCGGCCCCCGCGAGGTACAGCTCGCCCGGGAAGCCGAGCGGGACCTGCCGTCCGGCGGCGTCCAGCACGTGCAGGGCGGTGTTCCGGATGGGCCGCCCGATCGGCACCGGACCGGTGTCCGCCCGCAGGCAGTCCCAGTGGGTGACGTCCACGGCCGCCTCGGTCGGCCCGTACAGGTTGTGCAGCGGTACGTCCAGGAGGTCCAGGAACCGGTTCTTCACGGCTTCGCCGAGGGCCTCGCCGCTGCACACCACCCGGCGCAGACTCCGGCATTCGGCGGCGGCCGGCTCCCGGACGAACTCGGCCAGCATGGACGGCACGAAGTGGACGGTGGTGACGGACTCCTGCCGGATCAGGCGCGCCAGGTAGGCGGGATCCTTGTGCCCGCCGGGCGCGGCGACGACGATCGCGGCACCGGCCAGCAGCGGCCAGAAGAACTCCCACACGGACACGTCGAAGCCGAACGGGGTCTTCTGCAGCACCCGGTCGTCCGCCGCGAGCCGGTAGCGGTCCTGCATCCACAGCAGCCGGTTGACGATCGCCGCGTGCTCCACGACCACGGCCTTGGGACGGCCCGTCGACCCCGAGGTGTAGATGACGTACGCCGGGTGCGAGGGCAGCGCACCCCCGGCGTCCGGAAGCCCGTCCGTGCCCGCGTCCGTTCCCGCGTCCGTGCCGGGATCCGTCTGCGCGTCCCGGTCCGTCGTCCCGTCCGGACGGACCCGCAGGGGCCCGTCCGTCACCGCGGGCAGTACGGCCGCCACCCCGTCGGTGGCGATCAGCAGCACCGGCCGCGCGTCCTCCAGCAGGTACGCCACCCGGCCCTCCGGCAGGGACGGGTCCACCGGCAGGTAGGCCGCCCCCGACTTCAGCACCGCGAGCAGCGCCACCACCATCTCCGTGGAACGGTGCAGGGCCACCGCCACCACCGTCTCCGGCCGGGCGCCGTGCGCCCGCAGCACCCGGGCCAGGGCCTCCGCCCGCGCGTCCAGCTCCGCGTAGTCGAGGCGTTCGGAGCCGGATACCGTCGCCAGGGCGTGCGGCGTACGGGCGGCCTGCGCCTCGAACAGCGCGCTCAGGGTGGTCTCCGGCACCGGCACGGCCGTGGCGTTCCACTCCTCGACCAGCCGGTGCTGCCCGTCCGACAGCAGGTCCACGGCACCGGCCGGCAGCTCCGGGTCCTCGGCGAACGCCGTCAGGAGCCGCTCCAGGCCCTCGGCGACGCTGAGCGCCGCCCGCGCGTCCAGCGCGTCGGGACGGTGGTCCAGGTGCAGCCGCAGCCGGTCACCGGGCAGCACCACCAGGTTCGCGGTGTAGTGGGTGGCGTCGCAGGCGTCGACGCCGGCCAGCCGGACCTCTCCGGCCAGGTCCCGCATCCCCTCCAGGTCCAGCGGATAGTTCTCCACCACCACGGCGGTGTCGAACAGCGTGCCCAGTCCGGCCGCGCCCTGGACCTGCGCCAGGGAGGCGTGCCGGTGGTCCAGCAGCCCCGCCTGCTCGTGCTGGAACCGGACCAGTGCCGCGCCCAGCCCCTCGTCCCGGCGGACCCGGAACCGTACCGGCAGGGTGTTGATGAGCAGGCCGACCAGCTCGCCGACACCCTCGAAGGCCGCGTCACGCCCCGACACGGTGCCGCCGAATACGACGTCCTCCCGGCCGGTGAGCCGGCCCAGCAGGACCGCCCAGAGGCCCTGGACCACGCTGTTGAGGGTGATCCCGGCCGCCCGCGCACCGGCCGTCAGCCGTGCGGTCAGCTCCTCGGAGAGCTCCACCGTGATCCGCTCGGGCAGCTCCGCCATCCGGTGCGGGTCGGCCGCACCCAGCAGGGTGGGCTCGGCCAGTCCGTCCAGGGCCGCCGCCCACGCCTCCGCGGCGGCCTGCCGGTCCTGCCGCGCCAGCCAGCCGGGGAACTCCCGGTACGCGGGCGCCGCGGGCAGCGCGTCCGTAGGCTCCCGGTACCCGGTGAGGAGCTCGCGCAGGATCACCGCCGAGGACCAGCCGTCCCACAGGATGTGGTGGTTCGTCACCACCAAGCGGTGCTCGGAGCCACCGGTCCGCACCAGCGTGAACCGCACCAGCGGCGGCCGTTCCAGGTCGAAGCGGCGCGCCCGGTCCCCGGCCAGCAGGGCCTGCCAGCCGGCCTCGCGGTCCGCCGCGGGCAGGCCGCTGAGGTCCGTCTCCTGCCACGGAAGCTCCACCCGGCCGGACACCACCTGCACCGGGCGCCCGGTGCCGCGGTCGGTGAACGCCGCACGCAGCCCCGCGTGCCGGTCCAGCAGACGGGCGCAGGAGGCGCGCAGCCGCCCGGGGTCCAGCGGACCGTGCAGGGTGAGCACGATCTGCCCGGTGTAGGCGTCCACGCCGTCCGCGTCGTACGCGGCGTGGAAGAACAGGCCTTCCTGCAGGGGCGACAGCGGCAGTACGTCCGCCAGGAGCGGGTACCGTCCGGCCAGCCCGTCGAGGTCCCGGCCGGTCACCCGGACCAGCGGCACGTCCCGCGGCGCGGGACGCCCGTCCCCGCCGGAAGGGCCGCCCTCGGGAACGGCGGCGGCCGCCGTGGCCAGCAGCCGCAGCGCCTCCTCCCAGGCGGCACCCAACGCCTCCGCCTCGTCCCGGCCCACCAGTGCCGACGGCCAGGTCAGCACCGCTTCGAAGGCGGTGCCGCCGGATCCGGCCACGGCCATGGCGTCGATCTGGAGGGCGTGGTCCACCGGCATCGAGGGATCGGCGTCCGCCCGCAGCCCGCCGGCCTCGGGGGCGGGACCCCACGCGGCCGTGCCGGTGCCGTCGAACCGGCCGAGGTAGTTGAAGAGCACTCGCGGCGCCGGCAGCGTCGCGAGCTCGCGCGCGGTCGCCGGGTTCAGCCGGGACAGCAGCCCGAAGCCCGTGCCGTGCCCCGGCACCGAGGCCAGCGCCACATGGACCCGCTCGACGACGTCGGCCAGCGCGGCCGCGTCACCGGCCCGCGCCGCCGCCGGATCCAGGCCCCGCAGGTCGAGGCGGACCGGGTACTGGGTGGTGAACCAGCCCACCGTCCGGGACAGGTCGTGCAGGCCGGAAGCGTCGGCCCGGCCGTGGCCCTCCAGGTCCAGCAGCAGGGAGTCGGCGACGCCCGCGCAGTCCACCCGCCCGCGCACGGCGTGCGCGGCGAGCACCAGACCCGCCAGCAGGACCTCCGCGGGCCCGGTCCGCAGGGCCGCGGGCACCCCGGTGAGCAGCGGGCCGGCCACCCCGGCGGGCAGGGACACCCGCAGCGTGCGGTTCCCGGAGACCAGGTCCCGGCCCGGGTCGGGCACCCGGTCCCACGGCGCGGCCTCCGCCGCACGGGTCTCCGCACGGGCGTCCACACCAGCCTCCACGACGGCGTGTGCGACGGCCTGTACGACGGCCGCCGGGGCGGGCTCCGTGGCGGCTTCCGCGACTGCCGCCGGGGCGGGCTCCGTGACGGCCTCCGCGACGGCTTCCGCACGGGCCTCTGCGAGGGCCGTCAGGGCGGGTTCGGCACCGGCTTCTGCGTCGGCTTCCGCACCGGCCGTTGCGACGGCCGCCGGGGTGGGCTCCGTGGCGGCTTCCGCGACGGCGTCCGTACCGGCCGCCGGGGCGGGCTCCGGAGCGTCCGGGCCGGCCCCGACCGGGGCCAGCGTCTGCCGCCAGTACGGCAGTTCCGCCACGGTCTCCGGGGCGCGGGACAGCCCGTCCAGGTACGCCGTCCACGCGCGCAGCGGCGTCCCCGCAGGGGCCGGGGCGACCGGCCGGCCGGCGGCGACGGCGTCCCACACGGCGGCGAGGTCCTCGGCGAGGATCCGCCAGGACACCCCGTCCACGGCGAGGTGGTGCACGACCAGGAGCAGCCGCCCGGCACCGTCCGGCCCGTCGTACCGCACCGCGCGCACCATCACCCCGGCCGCCGGGTCGAGTTCCGCGACGGCCCGGGCCGCGGCCGCATCGAGCCCTCCCGGACCGTCGGCGGTCCGCACCAGCACGCCTGCGGCGTCCACCGCGCCCGGCGCGGGCAGTTCGCACTGCGGGCGCCCGTCCGGGCCGGGCGCCATCCGCATCCGCAGCGCCGGATGGCGGTCCAGGACCTCCTGGAGCACCCGCACCAGCGCGGCGTCGCCGATGCCCTCGGGCAGCGCCAGCACCATCGACTGGCTGAACCGGCCGACCGGGCCCGGACCGTCCAGCAGCCACCGCATCACCGGTGTGGCCGGCAGCGGACCCGTCTCGGCGACCGGACCGCCGGCCGCCGCCTCCGCGCCCGGACCGTCGTCCTGCACGGCCGCCGACGCCAGCCCCGCCGGCGTACGCGCCGCGAACACCTCGCGCAGCGTGAAGCGCAGCCCCCGCGCCCGGGCCCGGCTCACCAGCGACAGCGCGGCGATGCTGTCGCCGCCCAGCTCGAAGAAGCCGTCGTCGGGCCCCGCCTGCTGCCCGAGCACCTCCTCGAAGAGGGCGCACAGCGTCCGCTCCGCCGCGCTGCCCGGCTCCCGCACCTCCCGGCCCGGCCCGCCCGCCGCCGGGGCGGGCACCACCAGCGCCCGCCGGTCCACCTTCCCGCCCGGCGTCAGCGGCAGCCGGTCCACCGGCACGAACACCTGCGGCACCATGTACCGGGGCAGCGATCCGCCCAGGTGCGCGACGAGTTCCGCGGGCCCGGCCGCCGGCCCGCCCGGCGCCGGCGCGACGAACGCGACGAGCCGCTTCCCGGCACCCGTACCGGACCCGCCGTCCACCACGACCGCCGCCTGGCCGACCGCCGGGTGCGCCGCGAGCACGGCCTCGATCTCACCGGGCTCGATCCGGTGCCCGTTGACCTTCACCTGCCGGTCGATCCGGCCGAGGAACTCCAGCTCGCCGTCCTCCGTCCAGCGCACCAGGTCCCCGGTCCGGTACATCCTGCCGCCCGGCACCCCGCCGTACGGGTCGGCCGTGAACACCTCCGCGGTGGTCCCCGGACGGCCCGCGTACCCGTGCGCCAGACCGGCGCCCGCCACGCACAGCTCACCGGCGGCACCCGGCGGCAGCAGCCGCAGCCGGGCGTCCACCACGTAGGCGCGGTGGTTGCGCATCGGCCGGCCGATCGGCGGCACCCGGCCCCCGGACGGCGCCGTACAGCGGTGCATCGTCACGGACACGGCGGCCTCGGTCGGGCCGTAGGCGTTCCACACCTCCCGCCCCGGCGCCGCCCAGCGGTCCAGGGCGTCGCCCGAGGGGGCCTCGCCGCCCGTGGACAGGAAGCGCAGCCCGGTGAGCGGCGCCGGGTCCAGCAGCGGCAGCAGCGCCGGGGGCAGGTCGGCCACCGTCACCCGCTGCCCGGCCAGCAGCGCCTGCAGCCGGTCCACGTCGAGCCGCTCCTCGTCGGTGGCCAGCACCAGCGTCCCGCCCGCGGCCAGCGGACCGAACACGTCGAGCACCGACACGTCGAAGGACAGCGCCGCGAAGCCCAGGAAGCGCTCCCCGGCACCGGCACCCGGCCCCGGTATCCCGGCGCACGCCAGGTGCCCGAGCACGAAGTCGGCCGCGGCGGCGTGCGGGACGAGCACGCCCTTCGGCCGGCCCGTGCTGCCCGAGGTGAACAGCAGGTACGCCGGGGCCGCAGGGGGCAGCTCCGGGCCGCCCGCCGTGAAGCCCGTCGCGAAGCCCGCGGTGTCGCCCGCGCCGGGGGGACGTACGGCACCGGAGGGACGTACGGCACCGGGGGAAGGTACGGCGCCGGCGCCGACGGACACCGTCACCACACCCTCCGGCAGCCGGTCCCCGGCACCCGGCCCGGTGACCGCCACCGAGATGCCGGCGTCCTGCGCCATCTGCGCGACCCGCGCCTGCGGCAGACCCGGATCGAGGGGGACGTAGCAACCCCCCGCCTTCAGCACGCCCAGCAGCGCGGCCACCATCGCGGGGGAGCGGTGCACGCACACCCCGACCGGGTCACCGGGCGCGACGCGGCCCCGCAGCCGGTCCGCGACGGCGCCGGCCATGGCGTCGAGTTCCGCGTACGTCACCTCCTGCCCGGCACACACCACCGCCGTCGCGCCGGGAGTGCGCCGGGCCTGCTGCTCGAACACGCCGTGCAGCAGCGCCCCCTCCCCGCCGGCTTCGGCTCCGCGACCGCCGCCGTCGGCGTACTCCGCCAGCAGCGCCCGGTCCCCGCCGGTGAGCAGGTCCACCGAGTCCAGCGCGGCGTCCGGCCCCGCGTCCGCCAGGGCGGTGAGGAAGGCCAGGAACCGGTCCCGGTGCGCGGCGAGCCCGGCCGCCCCGGTGTCCGCCGCGTCCGCCTCCGCCTGCACCGTCAAGGGGGTGTCGCCGCCCCGGTCGTACACGTTCAGGGACAGGAACTCCACGGGCCCGACCGCGACGTTGTGCGCGGTCGCCGCGGAACCCGCGAAGGACAGCACGTAGTCCAGTGACATCACGTTCACGGACGCGCTCCACGGCGGCGCGTCCCCGTAGAGCTCCTCCACCCGGAACCGCTGGTGCCGCAGCGCGTCGCGGATCGCGGCCGAGGCGCCGCGCACCAGCTCGCCCACGGTCATCCCGCCGGTCACCCGCAACCGCAGCGGCAGCACCTTGGAGAACATGCCGGGCGTGCGGCGTGCCGCGGGCGTGGTCCGGCCGGTGACCGGCAGGCCCAGCACCACGTCCTCGGTGCCGCCGACCCGGTGCAGGTAGGCCGCCGAGGCCGCCACCACCACCGCCGACCACCGGGTGCCCAGGGAACGCGCCATGGCCCGCAGCCGGTGCGCGTCCGGCGCCGCAAGATCGCCCCGGCAGCGCAGCGGCGTCCCGGCCGGGCGGGCCGGCGGCCGCCCGGTGAACGCCACCGGGTCCGGTGCCGCGGCCAGCACCCCCTGCCAGAACCCACGGTCCCGGGCCCACTCCGCGGACTCCCGGTACGCCCGCTCCTCCGCCACGATCTCCGCCCACGGCGCGGCCGGCTCCTCCGGCGCGGGCACCGGCACACCGGTGGCGAGCGCGGTGTACACCTCGGCCGTCCGGCGGGCCAGCAGCGAGCCGCCGTACGCGTCGACGACGATGTGGTGGTAGCCGTGCATCCACAGGTGCCGGTCGGCGCCGCTGCGCACCAGCAGGTGACGGTGGACGTCCCCGGACGCCAGGTCCATGGGCCGGGCAAGCGCCGACCGCATCAGCTCCTCCGCCTCGGCCCGCCCGTCGGCCCGCCCCCGCAGGTCGGCGGTCTCCAGCCGGAACGGCCGCCGGGCGACGGGCCCCTGACGGACCTCGCCGCCGCTCTCGGCGAACCGCATGCCGAGCGTCTCGGTCTCCGCGAGTACGAGGTCGATCGCCTGCTCGAACACCGTGGCGTCGAGCGGGCCGCGGATCTCCAGGTACTCGCCGATCGCGTAGTCGGTGCGACCGGGGGCGAGTTGCTGGGCGAACCACACACCGGCCTGCGGCGAGGTCAACGGCAGGGACAGTGCCCCGGGGTCATGAGTGGACATGCGGTGGTCGGTCTCCTCGTTCGGATGGACCCGCCCGGCGGCGGTTCACGACGCTCCACCGCCACTCTCCGTGTCTCCGACTCCCTCGGAAAGTCCCACCATTTCGCCTCTTGACACCCATCGCCCCCCGGTCCCGAACCCCCGGTCACACACTCCAGGTCACGTCCTCCAGGTCACGTCCTCACGGTCGCGTCCTCCCGGTCACGCACGTCCGGTCACGCCCTTCCGTGACGTTGACAAGGTCGACGCCCATGCAACACCCTTTCACTACTCAAATAGTGAAAGGGTGTTGAGCTGATGTGATCGAGTACCGCATCGACCGCCGCAGCGGCGTCGCCACCTACCTCCAGCTCGTCCAGCAGACCAAACGGGCCCTGCGCCTGGGCCTGCTGGAGCCCGGCGACCGCCTGCCGACGGCCCGTGAGGTCGTGGAGGCCCTCGCGATCAACCCGAACACCGTGCTCAAGGCCTACCGCGAACTCGAACGCGAAGGACTCGTGGAAGGCCGCCGGGGCCTGGGCACCTTCGTACGCCGCGGCCTGGGCGGGGGACGCGCCGACGACGCCCTGCTGCGCTCCGACCTCACCGCGTGGATGGCCCGGGCGAGGGCGGAGGGCCTGGAGAAGGACGACATCACCGCACTGTTCACCGCCGTACTGGAGGAACACGACGGCGGGACGCACACGACCACCGAGGGGGACGAAGGATGAGGACGACGGCGACCACGGCGACGACGGCGAGGGAGGCGAAGACGGCGGGGGAGGCGGCGACGGCGGTGGAGGCGACGGCCATCGAGCTCGAAGCGCACGGGGTGGGGAGGCGCTTCCGGCGCGGCTGGGCGCTCCGCGACTGCTCCTTCCGCCTGCCCGCGGGCCGTATCTGCGCCCTCGTCGGCCCCAACGGCGCCGGCAAGTCGACACTGCTGGAGCTGGCCGCCGGAGTGCTCAGGCCCACCGAGGGCACGCTCCGGGCCCCCGCCCGCGAGCACATCGCCTACGTCGCCCAGGACAAGCCGCTCTACCCGCAGCTCACGATCACCGAGACCCTGCGCATGGGCGCCGAACTCAACCCGGGCCGATGGGACGCGGCGGCCGCCGACGCGGCCCTCGCCGGCGGCGGCCTCCGCCCGGGCGACCGGATCAGGTCGCTCTCCGGCGGCGGACGCACCCGCGTCGCCCTCGCGCTGGCCCTCGGCAAACGCCCCGGACTGATGCTCCTCGACGAGCCGATGGCCGACCTCGACCCGCTCGCCCGCCGCGAACTCATGGGCCTGCTGATGGCGACGGCCGCCGAACACGGCACCACGGTCCTGATGTCGTCCCACATCCTCACCGAGCTCGAGGACGCCTGCGACCACCTCCTGCTGCTGCACGGCGGCCGGATCCGGCTCGCCGGGGACATCGAAGACCTCCTCGCCGCCCACACCCTGGTCACCGGCCCCGTCCACGACCTGGCCCCGCACACCGTCGTCTCGACCCGCACGACCGGCCGCGGCCTCACCGCCCTGCTGCGCCCCGAAGGCCCCCTCGACCCCGGCATCTGGCAGTGCGCCGAACCCACCCTGGAGGAACTGTTGCTCGCCCACCTGCGCGCGCCGGAGGTCCCGGCGCTGCTCACCCCGTCCGCGGAGGTGGCGCACGCATGAGCGCCCCCGCCCTGCGCGGCCCGCTGTGGGTCGACGCCCGCCTCCACCGCAACGCCCTGTGGATACTCCTCGCCCTGCTCGCCCTCGCCTCGGCCGCGCTCCCCGCCGCCCGCTGGTACACCGACGGCCTCGGCACCGACCTCGCCGCCGAGGGCTGCCGGGTCGAGGCGACCGTCCCCGGCTGCGGCATTCAGGTCCGCCACTACCTCAGCGTCAGCCTCTACTACAACCGCCTGTTCTCCTTCACCTCCCTGGCGCTGACCGCCCTCCCGGTCCTCCTCGCGGCCTTCGTCGCCGGCCCGGTGATCGGACGTGAACTGGAGTCGGGCACCTACCGCCTCCAGTGGACCCAGTCGGTCACCCCGGCCCGGTGGCTCGCGGGCAAGCTCCTCCTCCCGGCGGCCGGCGTGGCCCTCGCCCTGCCGGCGGCCGTCCTCGTCCACGCCTGGGCCCTGCGCACCACCCTCCGCCCCCGCTCCTGGTACCCGGTCGAGTGGTACCGGAGCACCGTCTACCCGGCCACCGGGCCGGTGGTCCTCGCCTACGCCCTCCTCGCCATCGCCGCGGGCGCACTGGCCGCACTCCTGCTGCGCCGTACGCTCGCCGCCATGGCCGCGGCCGTGGCGGCGACAGCGGGCACCCTCACGGCCCTCACCGCCCTGCGCCCCCACCTGTGGCCCACCGTGGACGGTGCCCCGCGCAACGCCCGGGCCTGGGACCTCTCCACGCAGCCGGCCTCCGGCGGGACGGCCCTCCACCACCACCCGCAGGCCCACTTCTGGCCCCTCCAACTCGTCGAGTCCGGCATCGTCCTGCTCCTCGCCGCGGCCGCTGCCACCGCCGCCTTCGCCCTCCTGCGCCGCAGGCACACCTGACAGCACGGGCGCGCGGCCGAGGTGTGTGTGGGCGAGGGGGAGGGGGAGGGGGCGTGTCGGCGCCCGGACGGCTCGGATACGTGCGCCGGGCTCACCGAACCGGGTGTTCTTCACCCGCACGCTCCGCCGTACGGGTGAACACGGCGCCGCCCGTGTCGATCTTCCTGCTGGGATCGGAGCCCTGATGCCCGTCCCCGATGGCATCATCCGATCAGGAAGGCAGCACGTGACCCACGGTCAGCACAACCACGACCGCCTCATCTGCCCGCCGGCGGCCGCGACCCTCGGCACCGACGGCCACCGATCCGGCGACCGGTGGCTGTCCTCGCGCGGACCCGGTCAGGTCTTCATGATGGGTGACAACCACACCCTTCCCCCGATGCCCGAACGGCCCACCCTCGCCGACTTCTTCCGGCTGCGCCTCGCCCTCGACCCGTTCACCACGCGCCACATGCTGCAGAGCGCACGCAGGGCCCGGCAGCAGGGGATGGGCGAGAAGGTGGTGCTGGCCTGCCTCCTGCACGACATCTCCGTCGCCGGCCTGCTGCGCAGCCAGCACGGCCACTGGGGCGCGCAACTGGTGGGGGCGTACGTCGACGAGGAGGTGGCCTGGGCCATCCGCCAGCACGAGGTCCTGCGCTACTTCCCCGACGAGACCGTCGGCTACGGCTACCCGGAGGCGTACGCAGACTTCTTCGGCGCCGAATACCGGCCCCCCGCCCACACCCGGGTCGCCTATCTCGAAGCGCGCAGGCACCGCTGGTACATGTCCGCCCGCATGGTCACCATCAACGACGTGTACACCTTCGACCCCGAGGCACACGTCGAGTTCGAGGAGTTCGAGGACGTGGTCGGCCGCCACTTCCGCCAGCCCGCTCAGGGCCTGGGCTTCGACGGCTCCCCCGAGGCGCACATGTGGCGCACCATGATCTGGCCGAACAACTTCCTCTGAGACCGGGCGCCGGGTCCGGTGAGAACGGGCGCCGGGTCCCGTTCTCCCGCCCGGGGTGAATCCTTTCCGTCGGCCCGCTCCTCTTACAGCTGTGCCGGCAAGGGGCCGGGACGGAGAAGGAGAGTGCCATGGTCATCGGAATCGCGGTCGCCGTCGGGGCGGTACTGCTGTGCGCCTGCACCGTCACCGTGCTGCGGAAGCGGGGCCGGGCGCGTGGCTGAGCCGACATGGCCCGGGGAGCAGCTCGTCGTCGCCGCGCAGCGCGGTGACGTCGATTCGCTCACGGCCCTGGTGACCGGCGCGCACCCGAACGTACAGCGCTTCGCCCACTTCCTGTGCGCGACTCCGCAGGACGCCGAGGACGCGGCGCAGGAAGCGCTGATCGTCCTGTACCGCAAGATCGGGATGCTGCGGGCGTCCGGTGCCCTGGCGTCGTGGATGTTCCGCATCGTCCGCAACGAGTGCCTCCGCCGCGCCCGCACGGTCCTCGCCGACCCCTACCCGGTGCCGCCGCGGCCGGACACCGCCGTGGGCTCGGCCGAGGAGGAGGTGCTGCAGCGCCTGGAAGCGGGCCGCGTGGCCGCCGCCGTGGCCGCCCTTCCCGACGACCAGCGGCGCGTGCTCGTCATGCGGGACATCCAGGGATACAGCGGGCGGATGACCGCCGATGCGCTGGGCCTGAGCACGGCCGCGATGAAGTCCCGTCTGCACCGTGCCAGGGCGGCGCTCCGCGCCGCCCTGGCCGCCCCGGCCCCGCTCGCAGACCTCAAGGAGTCGAGATGACAACGACGACGAAGACGAACACGAAGACGAACACGAGGACGGACAGGAGGACGGACACGAGGACGATGGCGAGGGCGGGGAACGATGGCCCCGACTTCGCGAGCTCGTCCCTGCCCCGCCACCTCGTACGGGGCGCGGTCGGCTTCGGCGGGCTCATCGGCTCGGTCGCACTGCTCCCGCTCGTGGGCCTGGTGTCCCTCCTGCTGCTGCCGGTCGGCGTACTGGCCCTGCGGGGATGCCCCATGTGCTGGACGATCGGCCTGTTGCAAACCGTCTCCAGAGGCCGTCTGCAGCGCTCGTGCGAGAACGGCACCTGCGAACTGGTCACCGCGAAGCGGCAGTCCGGCCCGGGCGGCCCTTCCACGGCCGGCGCCGTGTCGTCGTGAGGCCGGCGAGCGGACCGGGCGGCGGCAGGACCGCCGCCCGGACGCCCGGCCCGCTCACTCCTCTTCCGCCTCCTCGCCGGCCCGCGGCGCGCAGTGCTTCTCCAGCTCCGCCGCCGCCCACCGGATCGACGACAGCGGGTCGTCGTGCAGGTGGCGCAGGGTGGGCAGCACCGCCCGCACGGCGGCCAGGTTCTCCGCGGAGTTGCAGTCCGCGATGTCCGCGATGAGCAGCAGCAGGGTGGGACGGGACCGGTTCTCGGGATCGTTCATCAGCTCCGCCAGGAACGGCACGGCGGGTGCCGCCGCGGTGATGCGCACCCCCTTGGAGACCAGCAGCCGGTAGAGGTCGTGGACCGCGTTCATCGCGGTCTCCTCGTGGTCGGACGCCACCTTGCGGATCAGACCCGGCACCGCGTGCGCGGGCCCGCGGCCGGACCAGTACGAGCCCCATTCGATGTCGTCCAGACGCAGCTGCAGTTCGCGGTGCGGCCAGAGCCTCGCCGTGTCGAGGCGGAGCGCCACCCGCCCGGAGGGGCAGGTGACGTGCAGCGTGCCGTCGCCCTCCAGGGTCAGGTCCGTGATGCCGGTGCCCAGGAGGAGCCGAGCGACGGAACCGGAGCGCAGGTCCCAGATCCGGACCAGCCCGTCCGCCCAGGCGCAGGCCAGGGCGGGTCCGTCGGCCAGGTCGGCGGCCGTGAGCGCGGTGACGGCGGTGCGCCGCCGGTCGAAGGGGAACGGCCGCGGGTCGCAGTCCGTCCGCCAGTACCGCAGCACACCGTGGGCGTCGCCGCTGACCACGGCCCGGTGGGCCTCGTCGGGCCGGAAGCAGGCGAGCGCCGTCACCGGGGCACGGTGCAGTGCCTTGCCGACGCCTGCCCCGTCGACAACCGCCCCGTCGGCAGCCGCCCGGTCGGCTGACTCCCACAGGTGGACGCGGCCTTCGGCGTCGCCCGCGACGGCCAGGGCGGCTCCCCCGTCGAGGAGAGCCGTGGCGGTGAGGCGGTCCACCACCGCCGGGAACACACCGGGGACGGTCTCCGTGGCCGGGACGGCGTCCTCGGCGGGCGCGGCGCCGCCGGCGGATTCCACCCGCCAGCGCCCGCGGTCGTCGCCGTCCCCGCCGGCCGCCGCGAACGGGCCGAGCTCCTCCAGCGGCTCGGGGACCTCGCCGGGCTGCTCGACGTCCTCGTCGGTCCAGTCGATCCCCAGCGTCCCGACGGCCTGGAGCAGCGCCTCACGGGTTCGGCCGTGGACGACCAGGGCGAAGTCGGCTCCCCGGCCGCGCCCGTGCGTGATGAGCACGTCCGGCCCGCCGTACATCAGCGAGTCGCAGCCCAGCTCCTGCCAGGGCAGCAGTCCCAGCTCCGGGTAGGAGGCCGTCAGCCGCTCCAGAACCGCAGGGGCGTGCTCGACGTCGGACCGCCGCATCCTGAGCGTCCAGCCGTACGTTCCGGGCAGCCGTGACAGGGCGAGCTGCAGGAAGAACTCCGACAGCGACCGGCTCTGCAGCTGCCAGCCGCCACCGGTGCTGACCACCACCCGGGGGTCGGCATGGGACGCTTCGGCGGCGAGGTAGCCCCACTGGTTGCAGTACTGGTACTCGGACATGAAGACGCAGATCCGCCGGTCGGGTGCGTCCGCAGGCAGCAGCGGGCTGTCCTCGGCCAGCCCGTCGGCCCGCGCCGGATCCAGGAAGACGTCGTCCTCCTGATCCTCTTCGTCCTCGTCGTCCTCCTCCGCATCGAAGAAGTCCTCGTCGTAGGGATCGTCATCGCCGGCCTCGTCGACCCAGATGCTCGGCGGCCACTGGGTGTGCGTCCAGTACAGCCGCGGCCGGAACGAGAAGGAGTTGACCGGGGAGTCCCACCACTCCGCGAGCGCCGCGGGCACCGGCAGGCTCTCGTCGATGCCGTAGTCGGAGTTCTCCCCGTCCCAACGGGAAGCGACCGGCTCGCCCCCAGGGTCCTCGTATCCCCACTCGCGCTGTACCGCGTCGAGCAACTCCCAACGGGACTTGCCCTGTTGGCTCCGGAGCCGCTCGGCGAACCGTCCATAGTCGATGATCTCTGCCACGCGGGGCATCGTACGGGTGTTCGCGCCGGTTACCGGACCGTCAGATCATCACCAGGAGACGGGTGTTCGGGACCAGCTTCCGGTTCACGCTGGTGCTCTGCACGAAGATCGTGAAGTCGTCGTTGTGGTCCGGCTTCACGCGCACCTCCGCGTCCGGCAGGCCGAGCAGCGCCCGCGCCTCCGGCCCCGAATACACCCGGTCCGACTTCTTCTCCAGCACCGCTATCTGCTTCCGCGCCTGGATCTTCTCCGACTTGCTCAGCTGATAGAAGGCGCAACCCGTCCGGTACGTGTGCCCGCTTTCGGTGACCCATTCCCGGATGGCCGTTTCCCGTGCCACCGGAACGAGCTGATAGCCGGCCGAATCCAGAGGCGTGAGTCCGGCGGCCTTGATGGTGTCCTTGTTCACCGCTTCCGCGCCCGTGGAAAACACCGCACGCGATCCCCGGATTCCCTTGGTGCGGCCCACCATGAACTTCTCGGTGGCCTCCCGGATGACCTGCCCGGCCTCCTCCAGCCCCTGCGTGCTCGTGGCGTCCCAAATGGCGATGTTGTCCTTCGGGAATCCGCACCGCATGGCCTCGCGCTTGCCCATCTGGTCCGGCACGAGGACGGCCAGCGTCCAGTTGTCCTGCTGGGTCTCGATCATCTCCGCCACGGAATCCACCAGCACGCGCGGGTCCTTGGACGGGGCGCCCGGGCAGCGGTGGCTCGCGTTCTCCTGCCCGTCCGTCAGGACGAACGTCAGGAAGCTGTGGTCGCCGTACAGCTGGGCCGTCTGGGCGAGCTCACGCTGCGACTGCAGCGTGGCCGCCAGCAGGGCCGTCATTCCACCCGTCCGGTACATCTGCTTCAGGGACGGCATCCGCAGCACGTCCTTGTCGTAGATGACGCACTCGACCTTGTTCGCGAAGACGTACACCGTGACGCGGGTTTCCTGGTCGAGTTCCTCCGACCGTCGGGCCAGATATGCGATTTGCTGGTCGGCTACGTCAATGACCTTGCCGCTCAGGTGCGACATCGACGAACTCGCGTCCAGCACGAGAGCGACGTGGTTGATGTAGTTCTGCTTTCCGGACATGGCGGATCCCCCTCTTTCGATTCGGCCTTTCGGCCTCTCCGATTCGATGTTCCGATCCTCGCACCCACCACTGACAATCGGTCCCGGCCTCGGACACGGCCCCGGATACGGCCTCGGACACGGCCCGCCGACGGCCCGCGCACCCGGGGAGAGGGTCCCGTGCCCAACCTCAGGACCGGCGCGCGTGGAGGGCATGGGCCCCGAGCGGGAGCGCGGTGTGGCCCACGAGTTCGAGCCCGCAGTCCCGGAGCAGCCGGCCGTAGTGCCCGGCACTGCGCTCACGGCCGCCGGTGTTGCACAGCATGTGGAGGTCCCAGGCGGTGGCGAGGGACGGTGTTGTGCCGTCCTCGGGCAGGAGGCGTTCGACGACGAGCAGGTCGGCGTGCGCGGGCATGGCCCGGGCGCAGTGGCCCAGGATGGTCCGGCACCGGTCGTCGTCCCAGTCGTGGAGGACGCGGGAGAGCACGTACACGTCGCCGCCCGGGGGCACGTCGGCGAAGTCACCGGCCACGTAGCGGCAGCGGTCGCCCGCACCGGTGCCGGCGAGACGGCTCCGGGCCGCTTCGAGCACATGAGGGCGTTCGAGGAGGACGCCGTGCAGGGAGGGGTGGGCGGTCAGGACGAGGCCCAGCAGCTCCCCGGTACCGCCGGCGACGTCGACGACGGTGCGCGGCCCGCCCGGGGCGGCGGTGACGGTGCTCGTCGGGGCCGCCGCCGCCCCGGTGATCACCGGGTGCGCGGGAAGCGGACCGAACATGGCGGCGCTGGAGGCCATGGACCGGTCGAACACCGCGGCCAGTTCGGGATCGCGGGCGAAGTGGTCGAAGTGGTTCTCGCCGTACAGGTCCTCGAAACCGGGCCGTCCGGTGCGTACGGCGTGGGCCAGTCGGGCGAAGGACTCGTAGAACGGGCCGCCGTACATCAGCGCCAGCGGCCGCATCGACGCCGGAGCCGCCGCGTCCAGCAGGGCGCCGACGCCGGTCAGCCGGAACCCGTCCGCTCCTTCGGACACCACGCCCAGCATGACGAGGTACCGCAGCAGCGTCGCCAGGCTCCGCGGATGCGCCCCCACGCGCTCCGCCAGCGCGGCCGTGCCGATGCCGGTGTGCCGGCTCATCGCCTCGGGCAGCCGCAACTGGGCGCAGGCGGCCAGCGCCTGGGTGGTCCAGGCCCCGGTCAGCAGCCGCAGGAGCGTTTCGGCCGCCTGCACATCGTCCAGGGGCCGTACGGCGTTCGCGTCCGCGTTGCCGTCGGCGTTCCCGTCAGGGTTCCCGCCACGGCGCTCACCGAGGTGCTCGCCCAGCACGTCCCGGTGGTCGCCGCCCGCGTACAGCTCCACCCGCCGGTACGCCGTCTTCGTTCCCGCGGGGGCGGTGAAGTAGAAGACGGTGCCGTCCTCGTGCGGGTTGTAGCCGCCGCCGTCCGCCGCCGCTCCGTACCGCGCGAATCCGGCCAGCAGTCCGCGCAGCACCAGCGGGTCGGGCCGTACGACGTCGAAGGCCAGGTGCGCCTCGTGGTCCAGGCGGCGTTCGTGGTCGGCGATCGCGGACAGCCCGGAACCCGGCGGCACGGTGAGTGCGAACACCTCCACCGCCCGTTCCTCTCCCGAGGGCCCGGGCACCGGCGGCCGGAGAATCCTTACGTCAAGATCGGCGACAGGGAGGCCGTGCCGGTCGGCGAGACGCCGGCGGACCACGACGCTGGGTTGCGCCTCGGCATCGGTCGCCAGCCCGCACCGTGCCAATTCCGCCCGCAGGGCCGCCTCATCGGCGGGGAACACGAGCACGGCCGCGTGCGCGAAGCGGCACCGCTCGGTCAGCGCCCGCAGTTCGGGGCCGTCGAGCCCCGGCAGGACGCGCGAAAGGAGGACGGACGTGTCCTGCTCCCGGACGAATCCGGCCGTCGCGATCAACCGTGCCGCATCATCACCGGAATCGCCACCGAAATCGCTGCCGTCATCGACGACGACACCGGTCGCATACGACATCGCGGGCATGCCGAAGGAATCCATGGAGCGCACTCACCATCCGTCAGGGGAGGGGAAAGACGAGAAAGGGCCAGGGAAAACAGAAGGGGAAAGGGGAGGAAGGGAAGGAAAGCGAACGCGACGGGCCGCTCAGATACCGACGTAGTTCTCGGCGAACCAGTCCTGCTGGGTGCGCGAGCCGCGCAGCGCCGCGATGCGCGAACGCCGCAGCCCCTCCTGGAAGAACGAGGCGGCCTCAGGCCCGGGGGCGGCGGTGTGCAGGAGGCCGATCATCCAGTGGGAGAAGTCCTGCGCACGCCAGATGTGCGCCAGGCACCGCTCCGAGTAGCCCGCGAGAGGCACGGTATCGCCCCGGACGAGGGCGTCGATCAGGGCGCGGGCGAGGATCTCGGCCTCCAGCACCGCGAGGTTCGCCCCCTTGGCGGCGGACGGGCTGATCAGGCCGGCGGCGTCGCCCACCAGGAACAGCGACCCGTGGCGCAGGGGTTCGAGCACGTCGGACTCCAGGTGGACGACGCCCCGCCGGACGATCCGGCCCCGCAGCAGGGGGCCGTACTCCGCCGCCCGCATGCGCAGGTCGAGCTCGTCCCAGATCCGCGCGTCGCTCCATGCGTCGCAGGCCGCGGTGTCCCGTTCGCACTGCAGGTAGTAGCGGGTGATCCCGGTGGAACGGGCCATGTGCCCGGCGAACCCGCGCGGATGGATCGCGTAGCCGACGGCGTCGAGGCTCGGCGGCGCCTCGGCGAGCAGGCCGAGCCAGGACACGCCGTGGTCCCGGTGGTGCCGCCGGACCGCGCCGGGCGGCAGCGAGCGCCGCCCCGCCCCGTGACGCCCGTCGCAGGCGGCGACGTACCGGCCCCGCCACCGCCCGGGGCGCCCGTCCCCCTCCCGCACCGTCACCGACGGATCGGGACCGTCCGCTTCGGCCACCGTGACCGCCTCCGCGCCGAAGCGGATCCGCCCGCCGGCGTCGATGAACTGCGCCAGCAGGTCGCTGACCAGCTCGTGCTGGGGGTAGACGGTGTGCGGTTCGCCCCGGCCCAGCGTCCGGTAGTCCAGGCGGAAGCGCCCGTCCTCGGTCCGGAACTCGCAGACGCCGTGCTCCCGCCCGCGCGCCCGCAGCCCTTCGGCCAGGCCGTTGCGCTCCAGAATGCGCACGGTTTCCGGAGCGAGATAACCGGCCCGCGTCCGCTGCTGTACGTGTTCGCGATCGGCGCGTTCCAGGACCACACAGTCGACCCCGCCGCGCAATAAGAGGTTCCCCAGCACCAGCCCGGCCGGACCCGCGCCGAGGATGATCACATCAGCCGAGTCCTCGACGACCCGGTCGTACCGACGATCTGTCACAACGGTGGATCATAAACATCGAATTCCGACCGACCTCTTCAAGATCACCCGTATGCGCCGAAGCCCGAGAAAAGGATTCTTCCACCGCCCTATCGGGTGCGAATATTCCCCCTTTTGTTCGAACATGCCGAATCCCGTGCGACGATCACGCCTTGACCGCCGAAGGGCCATCCCTGTGTACGCGGGGAGGCAGGTTCGATGAAGGCCCGGCGCTCACCGGCCTGGGCGGCTCCGTCCGATCTTCCCGCGCGGGTGGCGGAAGGCGCCCCGGTAGGCGGCTGGGGTCATGCCGATCTGGCGGCTCAGGTGCTGGCGGAGCGACTCGCCGGAACCGAGGCCGCTGCGGCCGGCCACCTGGTCGACGGTGAGGTCGGTGGTTTCCAGCAGCTCGCGAGCCCTCAGCAGCCGCTGCTGGAGCAGCCATTGGAACGGAGTCATACCCGTCTCGGCCGTGAATCGGCGGGTCAGGGTCCGCACACTGACCTTGGCCTGACCGGCCAGGTCGCGCAGGGGGATCGGCTGGTCCAGGTGTTGCAGTGCCCAGATGCGGGCCGCATCCAATGAGGAGTCGATCTCGGCCGGGAGCGGGGTCTGCACGAACTGCGCCTGCCCGCCGTGGCGGACCGGGGTGACGACGGCGGCACGGGCCGCCGCATTGGCCACGGCCGCACCGTAATCGGAACCGATCAGGTGCAGGCACAGGTCGATCCCGGCGGCCGAGCCCGCACCGGTGATGACCGGTCCGTCCTCGGCGAACAGCCGGTCGGCATCCACGCGCACCGAGGGGAAGGCGCGCTGCATTTCCTCGGCCAGGCCCCAGTGGGTGGTGGCGACACGGCCGTCGAGGAGCCCGGCTTGGGCGAGGACGAAGGCGCCACTGCAGATCGAGGCAACGCGCTTGCCCGCGGCGGCCGCCTCCCGCAAGGCGTCCAGTGCGGCCGGCTCGGCGTCGTGCCGGCTGGCGGTCGAGGGGACGATCACCGTGTCCGCCGCCGCGACCGCATCGAGGCCGTGCCGGACCACCACCTCGATGCCGCCGGAAGCGGCGATCACGCCTGGCGTGGCGGTGCACACCGTCACCTCATAGCCGGGACGTCCGTCGAGCTCGGCGGCGCCGAGCAGCGCGGACGGCATGGACAGGTCGAAGGGTTTGACCGGGGGAACGGCCAGGACGGCGACACGGTGCATGGCTGGATCCTTGGAGGTCATGGCATTCAGGTCACTAACCTACCCCGCGTCCGAACGGCAGAGTCGGGCGTACGGACGGGCCCTCCGTGAACCACGTTTCCCCTTCGGGGAAGCGTTCCATTTCGAAGGTGAACGGAGACAGACCATGGGTGGAGCAGCCGTCATCGGGGCAGGTGCGACCGGGGTCGCGACCGCCAGGCAACTGGCGGAAAGCGGCAAGCGGGTCCGCCTCATCACCCGCAGCGGCAGTGGTCCTGACCACCCTGCCATCGAACGGGTCGCCCTGGACGCGGGCCGCACCGACGAGCTGGCCCAGGCTCTGGCCGGAGCGGGCACGGTCTTCAACGCCGCCATGACCGCCTACCACACCTGGCCGGAGACCATGCCGCCGCTGTTCGACTCCATTCTCGCCGCGACCGAGCGGGCCGGGGCCGACTACGTGATGCTCGGCAACCACTACGGCTATCAGCAGACCACCGGGCCGGTCACCGAGCGCACCCCGATGGCCCCGCACACCCGAAAGGGCCGGGTGAGGGCCGAACTGTGGCAGCGGGCCGAGAGCGCGCACGACGAAGGGCGGCTGCGGGCCACCGAAGTCCGAGCCGGCCAGTACCTGGGCTCAGGCGCAGTCTCACCGTTCACGCTGCTGGTCGCTCCCCGGGTCCGCGAGGGTGAACTGGCTCTCGTCCACGGCAACCCCGATGCGGCGCATTCGTTTTCCTACACCGAGGACGTCGCAGCGGCACTGGTGGCGGTCAGCGACGACGAGCGGGCCTGGGGACGGGCCTGGCACGCCCCGGTCATCACCACGACCATGCGTCAGGCCGCGACCGATCTGGCCGAACTCCACGGAGCGCCCGAACCGCGGTTGGAGCCCCTCACCGAACGGGACTTGGCGCTGCTGTCCTTCACCGATCCACTGTGGCGGGAGTTCGCGGAGATGAGCTACATGTCCGAGCGTCCGTTCATCGTGGACGACAGCGATATCCGCGACACCTTCGGACTCAAGCCTTCCACGCTCCGCGAAGCACTGGCGGCCTGATGCGGCGGTGGGCGGGCCGGGACTCCAGGCCCGCCGACCCGCGGGGACGGCCGACTCAGCCGTCGCGGTCGGCGTGACCACATGTGGGTCACTGTTCCTCCAGCGCGTCGCGGCGCTTCGTCGGCAGGGCCGGTGCCTCCTGGTGACGGCTGCCCGGGACACGGCGGCGCAAGGTGAGGAGAAGCTCGGCCAGGGACACGGCGCCGGCGGGGTCCTGGACGCGGCTCCATTCGTAACGTGCCGCTCCGAAAAGGGAGATGAGCTGCGCAGTCCCCCTGCTATGGTGCGCCGATGTCATCGATCAAGAAGTTCCAAGTGACGTTCGACTGCGCGGAACCCGAGCGCGTCGCCCGCTTCTGGTGCGAGGTGTTGGGGTACGTCGTACCGCCGCCGCCGGAGGGTTTCGATTCCTGGGACGCGTTCGATGGGTCGCTGCCGCCCGAGCGGCAGGGTTCGGCTTTCGCCTGCGTCGATCCGTCCGGCGAGGGTCCGCGGCTGTTCTTCCAGCGCGTCCCCGAAGGCAAGGCCGTCAAGAACCGGGTGCACCTCGACGTACGGGTCGCCACGGGTCTCGTGGGCGCGGAGCGCCTGGCCACGCTCGAGGCCGAGCGGGACCGGCTGGTCGCGCTCGGCGCGAAGTGCGAGAACGTGCTGATCGCCGACGGCTTCGACGAGTCCTGCATCGTGATGCAGGACGTCGAGGGCAACGAGTTCTGCCTCGACTGAGCATTTCCGGGACGGAGAGGGGCGGAAGAGGCGGCCGGGCCAGGGGGAGGAGTTGTTCCCCTGGCCCCCGTCGGTCAGCTCCCGCCCGCCTGGAGCGCTCCGCTGACGGTGAGCCGGTCCCGTCGGACACGAGTGTGCCGCCCGACCTGATGTCGTCGACCCACAGGCCCGGGTGGCCGGCGGGGAAGTCGGTCTTGTAGCGGAAGGCCACCGGCACCGTCCGGCCGGCGAGGTCGGACAGGTCGATGCCTTGGTGGGTCCAGCCGCCGGAGTCGCCGTTGAAGCCGGGCAGCAGGGCCGCGACGTTCTGTTCTGCGTCGCTCGCCAGGGCGGTGACCATCCCGGCGCTCCGGCGTGAGGTGAAGGTGGCGCCCCCGTCCGTCGACGCCCGGACCGCGCCGATGTCGTAACCCGGCTCGATGTCCCGGCGGGCGTCGAAGGAGAGGGTGGGGTCGGCCGGGTCGACGGTGACGGAGCCGCCGCCCTCGAAGAGCAGATCCCTGACGAAGCCGCGTCCGTACCGCTCCGCAAACGTGTGGATCATGACCTCGGAGGCTCCGTAGTCGCACAGCACGCACCGGCCGGGGTCGCCCCACAGCGTGAGCGACTGCTCCGGACCTCCGTTGCGATCGCCGTACGCGTGGCGAGGACCAGGGACGACCACCACGCGGCGCGTCCGCGTGCAGTGGACGGGAGGGGCCGGCGCATCGGTCTTCTCCCGGCGAAGTGACTGACGCGACAAGCCGGCGAAACGCAAGATTTCGCCCGTGCACGCCGGTCATGTCGCGCAGGGCGCGTCGGCGCCGATCCGCCGAGCCCGCACCTTGGCAGCAGCCCCACTCTTGGCATATAGTTGAATTGTAAACAACCTCGGGGAAGGGCAAGGGGAGCTCAGCCATGCAATTCGGGATCTTCACCGTCGGTGACGTCACGGCCGATCCGACGACCGGGCGTGCGCCCGGCGAGCACGAGCGCATCAAGGCGATGCTCGCCATCGCGCAGAAGGCGGAGGAGGTCGGCCTCGACGTCTTCGCCACCGGCGAGCACCACAACCCGCCGTTCGTCCCCTCCTCGCCCACGACGATGCTCGGCTACATCGCCGCACGCACCGAGAACCTGATCCTCTCCACCTCCACGACGCTGATCACCACCAACGACCCGGTGAAGATCGCCGAGGACTTCGCGATGCTCCAGCACGTCGCGGACGGTCGTGTCGACCTGATGATGGGCCGCGGCAACACCGGCCCGGTCTACCCCTGGTTCGGCAAGGACATCCGCGACGGCATCGATCTCGCCGTCGAGAACTACGCCCTGCTGCGCCGCCTGTGGGACGAGGACGTCGTCACCTGGAAGGGCAAGTTCCGCACGCCCCTCCAGTCCTTCACCTCCACCCCCCGCCCCCTCGACGGTGTCGCGCCCTTCGTATGGCACGGCTCCATCCGCTCTCCGGAGATCGCCGAGCAGGCGGCGTACTACGGCGACGGCTTCTTCCACAACAACATCTTCTGGCCGGCCTCCCACACCGAGCAGATGGTGAACCTCTACCGGCAGCGCTACGCCCACTACGGGCACGGCACCCCCGAGCAGGCCATCGTCGGCCTCGGCGGCCAGGTGTTCATGCGCAAGAACTCGCAGGACGCCGTCCGCGAGTTCCGCCCGTACTTCGACAACGCGCCCGTCTACGGCCACGGCCCCTCCCTGGAGGAGTTCACCTCCCAGACCCCGCTGACCGTCGGCTCGCCGCAGCAGGTCATCGAGCGGACCCTCTCCTTCCGGGACTACGCCGGCGACTACCAGCGCCAGCTGTTCCTGATGGACCACGCGGGCCTGCCCCTGAAGACCGTCCTGGAGCAGCTCGACATCCTCGGCGAGGAAGTCGTGCCGGTCCTCCGCAAGGAGTTCGCGAGCCTGCGCCCCGCCGGCGTACCGGACGCACCCACCCACCCGGCCCGCGTGGCCGCGGCCCGGGCGGCCACGGAGCAGGAGGCACGGGCATGAAGCTCACCGTCGTGTCGGCCGGACTGAGCTCGCCCTCCTCGACCCGCCTGCTCGCCGACCGCCTCACCGCCGCGACGCTCGGGAACGTGGACGCCGAGGTCGAAGTGATCGAACTGAGGGACCTGGCGACGGAGATCGCTGGGCACTTCGTCACCGGGTTCCCGCCCGCCCGACTGGCCGCCGCCCTCGACGCGGTGGCGGCCGCGGACGGCCTGATCGCCGTGACCCCGGTCTTCGCCGCCTCCTACAGCGGCCTGTTCAAGTCGTTCTTCGACGTCATCGACAAGGACGCCCTCACCGGCACGCCGGTCCTCCTCGGCGCGACCGGCGGCACGGCCCGTCACTCCCTGGTCACCGAGCACGCCCTGCGCCCCCTCTTCACCTACCTCCGCGCGCTCGTCCTCCCCACCGCCGTCTACGCCGCCTCCGAGGACTGGGGCGAGGACGGCCTCTCCCACCGCATCACCCGTGCGGGCGCGGAACTGGCCCGCTTCATGACTCCCGCCGTCCGGACCACCGCCGCCGTTCACGCCCCCGACCTCGACACGGCGGCCGCGATCGCACCCCGTTCGCCGGCGGGGGCGATCACGTCCACGCTTCCGGCCGACGGCTTCCGGGTGGTCCCGTTCGAACAGCGGCTGGCGGCGCTGCGGGCCGAATAGCGCCCCGAAGCATCGCGCGCCCCCTTTCACCACCACACGCCGTGTCACCGTGGGGGCCGATTCCCTACTGTCGGTGACGATGGCGACGCCGGCGGCGAGAGCTGCGTCGGTGACGAGAGTGGCGTCGGTGACGAGAGCTGCGTCGGTGACGAGAGTGGCGTCGGCGGTGCCGGCGTGACGGAAGAGGCGGGTGGGCGGAAGATGCGTGGGACACGACGCGCGGCGCGGGTGCTCGGAGCGTGTACGGCGGCACTGGTGCTGGCGGTGGCGGTGCCGGGCGGCACGGCACAGGCGGCCAACGGGCTGCTGATCATCGACGGAGTGCCGCACACGGACCCGTCGGGGTGCCACCCGCTCGGGGACTTCGTGCCCTCGGAGGTCGTCAACCTCACGGACGAGGTGGCCTTCGTGTGGTCGGGGCCCTTCTGTGACGGGCGGGTGACCGGTGCCGTCCTGCCGGGTCAGACCGTACGGCCGGCCCCCGGGATGAGCCTGTTCATCGCCTGACGGCGAGGCCCCGCCACCGGACCCTCGCGCGGCGGGAGGGGTGGCCGCACGGCGGGACGGATGGTCGGCGACCGGAGCGACCGGAGCGACCGGAGCGACCGAAGCGACCCACATCCGGAATTGGTCGTGCCACATCGCGCACGGGCTGGGAATATCACCTCAAATCGTGCACCTCCGCCGCCTCCCGTGCCCTCGACCACGACCCCTCGGGGCCCGGGAGCGGGGAGCACGGACGGCGGGGGCGTGCGCGCGCCTCGCCCGTTGCCGTACCCGGCCCTGCGTACCCTGGCGGAACCGCGCACCATCCACCCGGGCAAGGAGGACTGCGGCCATGCGGAAGGCAGAGCGCCCCGATGCGGACGTCGTGGTCGTCGGGGCAGGCGCCGCCGGACTGGCCTGCACCGCGGACCTGGTCAGGGCGGGACTGCGGGTCGTCCTGCTGGAGGCCGGTGACGCCGCGGGCGGACGGATGCGCACCGACCGGGTGCACGGCTTCACCGTCGACCGCGGGTTCCAGGTGCTCAACACCTCCTACCCGCAGGTCAAGCACCGCCTGGAGCTACGGGCCCTGCGCCTGCGGCCGTTCACGCCGGGTGTGCTGGTGCACACCGGCAGCGGCCTGCGCAGGTTCACCGACCCCACCCGCCGCCTCCGGCAGAGCGGAGACCTGCTGCCGGGCCGACTGGCTCCGGGCCGCGACCTCGCCGCCCTGGCCCTGCTCTCCGCGCGCGACGTGCTGACCCCGGTCACCCGCATGAAGGCCCGGCCGGACGCCACCACGCTCGCCGCGCTGACCGGGGCCCGGTTCACGCCCGGCTTCGTGGAGACCTTCTTCCGGCCCTTCCTGTCCGGAGTCTTCCTGGAGGACCGGCTGGACACCTCCGCCCGCTTCTTCCACCTCGTGTGGCGCTCACTGCTCCGCGGCACCGCGTGCCTGCCGGCCGCGGGCATCGGCGCCGTACCGGACCAGCTCGCCTCCCGGCTCCCTCCGGGGGTCCTGCGCACCGGGGCACCGGTCGCGGCCCTCACCGCCGCCGGCGTCACCCTCGCCGACGACCGCGGCGAACTGACCGCCCGTACGGTCGTCGTCGCCACCGGCCTGCGAGCCGCGGCGCGCCTGCTCCCCGGCCTCGACGTGCCCGGCGCCCGGACCGTCACGACCCTCTACCACGCGGCAGGGCGCTCCCCGCTGGCCGAGCCCACCCTGGTGGTCGACGCCCGGCGCAGGTTCCTGAACACCTGTGTGCTCACCGAGCTCCACCCCGGCTATTCCGGGGACGGACGGGCGCTGGTGTCGACCTCCGTCCTCGGCTCGCCGGACCCGGCGGGAGAGGCGGCGGTCCGCGCCGCCCTCGGCGAGGTGTACGGCACGGACACCACGGACTGGGAACCCGTCCACCGCGTCACCGTCCACGACGCCCTCCCGGCCATGCCCCCGCCCCTGCGGCTGTCCCGGACCACCCGCTTCGCGGCGGGCCGCTACGTCTGCGGCGACCACCGGGCGACCGGTTCGCTCCAGGGCGCCCTCGCCTCCGGCACCCGGGCCGCCCGGGAAGTCCTCGCCGACCTGCGCGGCCACCCCCCGGCACCACCGCGCGACGACGCCTGACCCCCGCCGGCCCACAGGTGGAGCCACCCCTCACGCCCGGGGCGGCCGCCCCGGGGAATCCTCGGCCGACACCCGCTGATCCCGGGCCGGCACCGGCTGATCCCGGGCCGGCGCCGGGGAACCCCCGTCCAGTTCGGCCATGAACGCGGCCGCCAGATCGAGGAACTCCTCGGGCGAGTCCGTCGTCAGCTGGAGGTCCACGAGCACCTCGTCGGTCTCCGCCTCGCACATGGCCTCGAGGTGGTCGCAGATCCGGCGCACGGTCCCGCGGCGGTGGCTCTCCGCGGGGGTGGCTCCGGCCCGGGTGACCTCGGGGTTCACCCGGAACACCCGGCGCAGCCCCGCCGGGTCCCGCCCCGCCCGCTCGGCGGCCGCCACGGCGACCGACCACAGGCCGGTGAGGTGGGGCAGCGGCATCGAGGCCGAGAGCCAGCCGTCCGCCCGCCTGCCGACCCGCTCCAGGGCGGTCGGGGTGAAGCCGCCCAGCAGCACCGGGGGCCCGGGGACCTGGACGGGTTTGGGGAGGACGGTCGACTCGGGGATCGTCCACAGCGGGCCGGTGTGGGCGACCGTACCGGGCCGCCATACGGCATCGAGCACGTCGAGGGTCTCCTCCAGCCGTGCGCCGCGGCCCCGCCAGGGCACCCCGGCAGCCTCGTACTCCTCGCGCATCCAGCCCAGCCCGAGGCCCACGTCCAGACGTCCGTGGCTGATCAGGTCGAGGGTCGTCAGCGCCCGGGCGAGCACGAGGGGCGGCTGCCACAGGGCGTTGAGCGTGCTGCTGCCCAGACGTACCCGCTCGGTCGCCATGGCCGCCACGCCCAGGGTGAGCAGCGGGTCGAGGTGGGTGGCGTAACGGGCGGGCATCCCCTTCCCGCCCGGATAGCCCTCGGGGGAGGCGAGCGGGGCCAGGAGCCGGTCGGCCACCCAGAGGCTGTGGCAGCCCAGCCCTTCCAGCGCCGTGCACATCCGGGCGCTGCGGTCGGGGTCGGCGAACGGGCCGAACTGGGGGACGGAGAATCCGATGCGCATCAGGCGGCGACCGGCCGGTGGATGAATCCGGTCAGCGGGGCGAGGACCTTCCAGTCGAGCGTTTCGTAGAGAGCCCGGCCCTGGACGGTCGCGCCCAGGACGCCCGTGGCCGCACCGTTCTCGACGGCCGCGTTCGTGAGCGCGCCCATCACCAGCGTCCCGAGGCCGCGGCGCTGGTGGGCCTCCTCGGTGATGATCTGGTCGAAGACGCAGGCGCCGCCGGCCAGACCGGCCTGACCGCGCGCGGCGAGCTCACCGTCGCCGGCCAGGACGCGCACGCTCAGGACGCCGTCGGCGGTCCCGGCCGTGACCGTGTAGCCGTCAGGTGCGCGCACGACGGACGGGCTCAGGTCGACGGCCATCAGGAAGCCGGGATCGTCCGGCTCCCACCCGCGGGTGAACCACGGCTCCATCACGTCCGGTTCCACGAAGCCCTTGATCCAGGTGGCGGGCTCGGTGATCGTGCCGACGAGCCCGCGGGCGGTCCCGGCATCGGTGTCGAGCAGGACGTGACGGACCGTCTGGGTCGGCAGCCCGACCCGGATGCTCAACCCCCACGGAGCGTCCACCGGCTTCGGCGCCCTCCGCGAGACGACCCATCCATCGACCCACGAGCGCGCGAGATCCCACATCGAGACACCCTCCAAGTAACGACCGCAGCTTGAAATCGGATATTACACAGGCGGGATGACGGTTCGTTGCCGTCGGCACGGGCCCATGCGGCATCCGCTGCCACGGATGAATGCGGAACAGCAGGGCAACCCTCCGGTGGGGCCGTGAGTCTCCTTACCGATCACACCGTGCACCGTGATCGGACCCAGGAGGAGAAGACCATCACCGCCATACGCAAGACCCTCACCGCCACCGCAGTCGTCGGCGCCGTGCTGATGGGCTCGGCCGCCTGCGGCACGGTCGAGCAGCTGTCCGCCGGCCGGAAACTGGACCGGGCCTTCGAGAAGCTGGGCAAGGAGAAGACGATCTCCTTCGAGCTGGACCTGGACGTCGACGCCAAGACCCTCAAGGAGCTCGATGCCGAGTCGGACCCGGAGCCCGGCGAGGAGCTGCCCGATGCGGCCGCCGAGCTGATCAGCGGCGCGAAGGTCAGTGTCACGATGGAGTCGAAGAAGCCGTTCGACGAGTCCGAGGACAAGGACTTGGTGGGCATGGCCATGAAGGTCAGCGCCCCCGAGGGCGACCTCGTCGAGTACCGGGTCATCGGCGACCACACCTACCTCCGCTTGAACGCCGAAGCCCTCACCAAGGCCATGGACGTGCCCGTGCCGCCCGCCGGTGAACTCCCTCCGGAGGCCAAGGGCCTCAAGAAGGTGCTGGAGGGCCAGTGGGTCACGTACAACACCAAGGAGATGGAGAAGGCGGGCCAGGAGAAGGGCCGGGCACCCGGCGCCAAGCCGTCGCCGGAGCCTTCGCTGGACGCCAGGACCCAGAAGAAGCTCGCCGAGGCGCTGCGCGGGGCCATTGCCCGCAAGGTCGACTTCAAGACCGCCGGAGGTGAGGGCGGCACCGACCGCATCACCGCCACGGCCCCGTTCCGCAGCCTGATCACGGAGCTGGTCGGGGAGATCCGTCCGCTGGCCAAGGACCTGCCGCCCGGCATGGACCTGCCGACGGACGAGGAGCTGAAGGAAGTGCCCGACACCACGGTCACGGCCGACTTCACCCTCAAGAAGGGTGAGCTGACCGAGGTGAGGGTCGACCTCGCCAAGCTGACCGAGAAGGCGAAGGACCGGAAGTTCGGCCTGGTGCTGAAGATGACCGAGGGCACCTCTCCCACCGCCCCGGCCGGCGCCACCGAACTCGACCCGGACGAGCTCCTGGGCGGCTTCGCCGGCGGCATGATGCAGGACGGCGGACCCGACGAGAGCGCCTTCCCCGGCGCAGACCTCGACGAGGAGCTGGACCCCACGGAGGAAGCCGCGTAGCCGCACCCCCATCCTCGTCGGGCACCGGTCGGTGCCCGGCGAGCCGGGGCTGGGCGGCCCACCCTGAGGAAACCCTTAACCCACCCCCGGCCCAATCCCCCAGCCATATGGGGGCGTTGTAAGGGTGATCACCGATGGTGCGGCCGAAGGCCCGCCCGCCAGGGTGGAGCCATGACATCGAACGCGTCCGGACGCCGCGCCGGCCTCTCCTTCATCACGGCCCCCATCCTCCTCATCGCCTACGGCTCCGTACGCCTGCTGGTGGAGGGTTCGAAGGAGCCCGGTGCCGCCTGGACCATCGGCCACCTCGCATTCCTCCTCGGAGTCCTCTCCTTCGGGGCGATATGCACGGGACTGCACCGCACGGTGACGGATGACGGCGGTGGCCCGGTCCGACGGCGCCTGGCCCGGGCCGGCCTCGTGACGGGCCTGCTGGGGATGGCGGCCGCCGCCGCACAGGCGCTGATCGACCTGTACGTGGGACTCCGCGCGACGGACAAGCCGCACATGCGGGAGCTCTTCGCCCGGATCCAGGACGTCCCCGGAGTGGAACCGGCCGTCTACACGGTCGGACCGCTCTTCCTCTACCTGGGGATGATCATCCTCCTCGCGGCCCTCAGGGGCCGTGACTCCGTCCGCGCGTCGGCACTCTTCCTGCTGGGCACGGCCGCGATCGCGGCCAACCTCGACCTGCTGCCCCTCGGCGGACTCTTGTACCTCCTCGCCTTCGCCCCGCTCCGGCACCGGACCTCCGCCACCTGATTTCTCGCAGGGAGTACCGCCCTTTAGGGCGGTAGGGAATGCGTCCTTGGGGGGAGGCGCGGAGCGCCGGAGTTCTCCGCCTCCGTCTTGACGGTCAGACGGGCCGGTTCTGCTGCTCGATGTAGCGGCGGACGATCGCGAGAGGGGCACCGCCGACCGATCCGGCGAAGTAGGAGCCAGCCCACAGGCGCTGGGCTCGCCAGTAGTGCTGGACCAGTTCGGGATACTCCTGGCGGAGCCTGCGGGAGCTGACTCCCTTCAGGCTGTTGACCAGTTTGGAGATGGCGACTTTGGGCGGGAAGTTCACCAGCAGGTGGACATGGTTGGCCTCGCCGTTGAACTCGACCAGCTCGGTCTCGAAGTCGGCGCACACGGCTCGCATGATCTCTTCCATGCGCGTCAGGTGGGTGTCGGTGAACACGTTGTGCCGGTACTTGGTCACGAAAACCAAGTGGGCGTGCATGAGAAAGGTGCAGTGTCTACCAGTGCGGATGTTCTCGTACTCAGCCATAACCCAACTGTATTAGCATCGCGATCATGCAGCTTCGTTACCAGTACCGCGTCTACCCGACGCCCGGTCAGCGCATCAGCGCGGCCAGGGTGTTCGGGTGCCGTCGCGTGGTCTGGAACGATGCGCTGGCCCGGATCAAGCCGGTGAAAGGCGCGAACAAGCTCCTCGGGAACCCGAAGGAACGCCGAGCTGAGGGCCCGTATCTGCGGGTGCCGAAGAACCCGGACTTGGCCAAGGCGCTGATCACCAACGCGAAGAAGACCGCCGAGCGGGCGTTCCTGTCCGATGCTCCGGTCGGCGTGATGCAGCAGACTCTGCGGGACCTGGACGCTGCGTGGAAGGCGCACGAGGACTCCAAGACGGGTAAGCGCAAGGGGCCGAAGGTCCAGCCCCCGCGGTTCAAGAGCCGGAAGGACAGCCGGCAGGCCGCGCGGTTCACGAAGTCGGACCGCTGGTCGATCACCGAGGACGGTCGGCTGCGCCTGCCGAAGATCGGTGACGTGCGGGTGAAGTGGACCCGCGACCTGCCCTCCGATCCGACGTCGGTGACGCTGATCAAGGACCGGTCCAACAGGTACTTCGTCTCCTTCGTCGTGGACACTGACCCGGCCGCCGACATCCTCCCGCCCACCGACGGGGAACAGGGCATTGACCTCGGCCTGACCCGCTTCGCGGTCCTCTCCGACGGCACGCACATCGCGAGCCCGAAGTACCTGCGGCGGGCGGAGAAGAAGTTGAAGAAGCGGCAGCGGGAGCTGTCGCGGAAGGCGAAGGGGTCGAACAACCGGGACAAGGCCCGCATCCGAGTCGTCCGCGCTCACGCCTCCGTAGCCGATGCGCGCCGGAACTTCCACCACCAGTGGTCTCACAAGCTCACCAGCGAAAACCAAGCGGTGTTCACCGAGACCCTGAACGTGCGAGGACTGGCACGCACCCGCCTGGCCAAGAGCGTCCACGACGCGGGCTGGTCCCAGTTCGTGACCATGCTCGAATACAAGGCCGCACGCCGCGGCCGGGACTTCGCGAAGGTCGACCGGGCTTTCCCGTCCTCGCAGATATGTTCCGCCTGCGGACATCGCGACGGCCCCAAGCCCCTCAACGTCCGCACCTGGACCTGCCCGAACTGCGAGATCCGGCACGACCGGGACTGGAATGCCGGCCGGAACGTCCTCTACCAAGGTCGCCGCATCCTCACGGCCTGAACAACCATCACCACCCACCCCCGGACCGGGGGCCCGGCACCGGCAACGGTGACGGTAAATGCCTGCGGAGCGCACGTAAGACCGGACCTCGTCCGGCAGCGCGCACAACCCCCACCTCGGTGGGGAGGAACCAGGAACCCACCCGAAGCGGGTGGTCCGGCAACAACCGGCACCACCCACAGGCGGAGAATCCCCGGCCTTCAGGCCGGGGAGGCGGAGGTCAAATCTGCCCACCCCACCCGACCCGCGTAGACGCGAATGCGTGGCAAGGGCTGTGGCGCCGGTGGCCCCCTGCCCCGCGATTCCTGCAGGTCACGGGGGCACGGGACCCGGGCGGCAGGGGGTTCAGAGGGCTCCGACGATCTTCCGCGGGGAGATCCGGACGACCACGCGGGGGGCGTCGTCGGCGGCAGCCGGGTTGAACTCGCGGTACTTCTTGCCGGTGTACTTCACCGAGAGCTCGTCGATGAGTTCCTGTCCGCCGTCGGTGGTGAGCTCGGCGGTGCCGCGGATCTCGGCGTACTCGTAGGGGGCGTCGAAGGGCTGGAGGAGCACGGTGACGCGCGGGTCGCGCCGCATGTTCTTCTCCTTGCGCCGGCCGATGGTCGTCGAGATCAGTACGTCGTCGCCGTCGCGCTTCACCCAGACCGGTGACACCTGGGGGCTACCGTCGGGCTGCACGGTGGCGATGGTGACGAAGACGGGGCTGTCGAGCAGTTCCTTGAGCCTGGCGCTGAGCTCAGCAGACACGGCGGGTCCCTTCGGACGGGGTTCGGATGCTACGGAATGCTGCTCCACCTACTACCGCAGCCCACCTCACTTTCGCGGCAACCGGCGAAACATCGCCGTGGCGGCAACCGGGAGCCCGGCGTGGCCGGATCTGTCCCTCGAAGTACGCAACTACCCTTACCTGCTGGTAACTTCCGCGAGTCGATCTTGGTTCACCCGCAGTTCACCTGCGCCCCCGCCTGCATCGGCACCCGCTCCGGGACTCGCAACCGCAACCGCAACCGCACCCGCACCCGCACCCGCACGAAGGAAACACCAGACCGTGATACGTCCGCGCCTCGCGGCGGTACCAGCGCTCGCCCTCGCCCTCACCCTGCTGCCGGCTTCCGCCGCCGTCGCCGCACCCACCGCCGACGGCCCGTCCGCCCGGGCCACCCCGCACCTGGACGCGGTCGAGCAGACCCTGCGCCAGGTGTCCCCCGGCCTCGAAGGCAGCGTGTGGGAACGCACGGCCGGCAACCGTCTCGACGCCTCGGCCCCCGGCGGCGCCGACTGGCTGCTCCAGACGCCCGGCTGCTGGGGCGATCCCGCCTGCGCCGACCGGCCCGGCACCCGGCGCCTGCTGGAGAAGACCACCGAGAACATCTCCCGGGCCCGGCGCAGCGTCGACATCTCCACCCTCGCGCCGTTCCCCGACGGCGCCTTCCAGGACGCGATCGTGGCGGGCCTGAAGCGGTCGGCGGAGTCCGGCAACCGGCTCGACGTACGGATCCTGGTCGGCGCCGCACCCGTCTACCACTCGACGGTCATCCCCTCCCGTTACCGCGACGAGCTGGTGGCCAGGCTCGGGCCGGCCGCCGCGCGGAACATCACCCTCAACGTCGCCTCCATGACCACGTCGAAGACCGCGTTCTCCTGGAACCACTCCAAACTGCTGGTCGTCGACGGCACCTCCGTGATCACCGGCGGCATCAACGGCTGGAAGGGCGACTACCTGGACACCGCCCACCCCGTGGCGGACGTGGACCTCGCCCTGACCGGCCCGGCCGCCGGCTCCGCGGGTGCCTACCTGGACACCCTGTGGGACTGGACCTGCCGCAACAAGTCCAGCTGGGCGAGCGTCTGGTTCGCCTCGTCGGGCGGCGCCGGCTGCATGACCACCCTGCCCCGCGACACCGCTCCCGCGAACACCGGCCAGGGCCCCGACACGAACACGAACACGAACACGGGCACGAACACGGGCGACGGGGTACCCGTCGTGGCCGTCGGCGGCCTCGGCGTCGGCATCAAGGACCGCGACCCGTCCTCCCGCTTCGCGCCCGTCCTCCCCACCGCACCGGACACCAAGTGCGTGATGGGCCTGCACGACAACACCAACGCGGACCGCGACTACGACACCGTCAACCCGGAGGAGAGCGCCCTGCGCTCCCTGGTCGGCTCCGCCACCCGCCGCATCGACATCTCGCAGCAGGACATGAACGCCACCTGCCCGCCGCTGCCCCGCTACGACGTCCGCCTCTACGACACCCTCGCCGCCAAGCTCGCGAGCGGCGTCAAGGTCCGCATCGTCGTCAGCGACCCCGCCAACCGCGGAGCCGTGGGCAGCGGCGGCTACTCGCAGATCAAGTCCCTGAACGAGATCAGCGACGTGCTCCGCGGCCGTCTGACCACCCTCACCGGAGACCCGGCCAAGGCCCGGACCGCCATGTGCGCCAACCTCCAACTGGCCACGTTCCGCGCCTCCGACAGCCCCACCTGGGCCGACGGGCACCCGTACGCCCAGCACCACAAGCTGGTCTCGGTCGACGGCTCCGCCTTCTACCTCGGTTCCAAGAACCTCTACCCGTCCTGGCTCCAGGACTTCGGCTACGTCGTGGAGAGCCCGGCGGCCGCCGCCCAGCTGAACGACGACCTGCTGGCCCCGCAGTGGCGCCACTCGCAGGCCACCGCCACGTACGACCACGAACGGGGCATCTGCCGGGGCTGACGGCGCCGGACCACCGGCCGACGGGGGCGGTGGCGGGGGCGGGGGCGCGGCTCGGCCCTTACCCCGCGACCTGTTCGACGACACTGGTCCCGCTGCCGTCCTGGGACTCCCACGACCACGTCTCCTCCAGCCGGAGGCGCCCGTCGGGGAGTTCCGTGACCAGCGAGACGCAGTGCCCGGACGCGGTGCTCCCGTCGGTCCGGAGCTGTACGTAACGGAAGTCGACGGCGTCCCCGGCCCGGGTGCCGACCAGATACCCCCTGACCACGTCCCCGCCGGCGTACTCGGCCCAGACCCGGCCGTCCGCGTCGTCCTCGTGGTACGTGAACCGGGTCTGCCGCCCGACCTGCCCCGCCGCCTGATCGGCGACGGGTACGAAGACGAGCCCGTCGAGCGAACGTGCCATGCCGACTCCCTGAAGGTCCACCGTCACCGCCCGTGCGCGATGATCATCCCCGACCAGGGATTCTGGCACCCGCTGACATCCGCCGACACCCGTTCGGGGAACCTCGGTGCGGGCGGGCCGGATCGCGCTGCCACGGCCGCATCCCGTGGGGCGGGACGTCGTTGGTCCGGACATGAGGAAGATCATTACGGCTGCCTTCGTGGCTGCCCTCGCCGCCGGCGCGGCCGGCCCCGCCTCCGCGGACGAACAGCACCGCGATTCGCACAACGCGCCGGTGGTGGCGCTGCTCAACACCGGGCAGATCGACGATCCGTTGGAGGACGTACTGGAGAACATGCTGAACTTCGGCGGCAAGTAGCGCCGGGACCGACCACCAGGGGCGGGGGCCCGGGACCGGCCACCAGGGGCGGGGCCCCGGGGCCGTCACCGGGTCCTCCGCCGCCACCGGCGCCCCCGTCGTCCACCGGGCACGTCACGCCCGCTCTTCGGGACGGCGGCCCTCCCCGGCCATGAAGTGCCAGACCAGCGCGTGGCCCAGGACGATCAGCACGATCAGGAGCAACGCCTCGGCCTGGAACGGGTGCAGGCCGATCTGTCCCGCCGGCCCGGGAAAGGCCCCGACGACGGCGACCAGGGCGTACAGCAGCGTGGCGCAGGCCTGCTGCCCGACGACGAGGCGGTCGCCGTGGGTCCGGGAGAGCAGGCGGATGGTGCTCAGGCAGCCGACCAGCGCCAGTACGACGAAGGCCGACCGCCAGATCTCGGGCTGTTCGGCACCGCCGACCTGGGCGAAGAGCCCCATCAGCGCGGGCAGCAGGAAGGACAGGTAGATCCCGCCCGTGATGCGCCGCAGGCCGGGCTCCCGCATCCACTCCGGGTGGCTCTGGACCACGTTCCACCACAGCCCCACCAGCGTGAAGCAGGTGGCGGAGAAGAGCGCGTAAAAGGTGTTCACGTCCATGGACGTCGAGCGTGGCAGCGATGCCGTGGCCGACGGCCGCCCCACGCCGGGCACGCGGGGCGCCCGGGTCGCGTCAGGGCCCGCAGATCTGCGGCGAATCGATACTGCGCTGGCATTGGAGTGAATGACAGTTCCGCATCGCCCCTTCGTGATGTTTAACCGGCCGACGCACGCGTTCGCCGAGCGTCCTTCCGACATCCTTAGGAGAGTCATGCGTATCCGCTCCGCCCTGACCGCCTCGTTCATGGCCGCCGGGATCCTGCTGGCCGGTGCCGGTGCCGCCGCCGCCGACGGACACGTGGACATCGACAAGTTCTACGGCGGCCACTCGGCCTACACCTCCAACTGCGCCACCGCGGTGGCCGTTCCCCCGCTGACCGGGCCCACCTACACCACCACCTGCCTCCTCACGGGCGACAAGGACTGGGCGAAGGCCGGGCACCTGGGCGCCTGAGTCAACGGCGCCCGTGAGACGGGCGCCCGGGACACGGGCGCCTGAACCACCGGCGCCCGGGCATCGGCGGCTGATCCGGCTCGCACGCGGGGGAACGCGGGCCGGAGACACCCCGCGCCGTCAGCGGCGCCCGCCGAACTCCCACTCGTGAACCTCGACGTCCGCGTACCGGCCCGTATTCCCGCCCCCGTTCCCGGTCCCGTGCCCGTCCCCGCAGCCCTCCAGGGCCAGGACGGCGCGCGCCGCATCGGCATCCGGGGCCCGGACCAGCGCCGCCGTACCCACCCGGGTGGCGCCGTCGTCCGACAGCAGCGGCCCGTACGCGATCAGATCTTCCCGCTCGGCGGGAACGTCGAGGCCGACGGTCGGCCCCGCTCCAGAGGCGGGGCCGAGGCCGATCACGAGGTACCGGTTCCCTCCGCTCCGGCCGCCCGGGAACTCCCACATCGTGCGTCCCAGCAGATTGCGCCACCGGCGCAGCAGCACGTCCCGGTACACCCCGGCCTGGTAACCGGGCTCTTCGAAGGCGAACGCCCGCGCCGCGGCGGCATCGGGCAGGTCGACGATGTGCACGCTGCCGGTCGGCGTCTCACCGTCCTCGCCGAACGTCGGGCCCCGGGCGATCAGTTCCTTCTCGTACCGGTCCATGTAGGACCAGTGCCGCTCCAGCAGCTCCATACGAAGAGCCGCCGAACCGGCCCGGTCACGGTGATAGCAGAAGAACTCCATGCCCCGGACCCTCACCCGGAACCGTCCGCGGGTCAACCGGATCCACCCCCTCCCGCCACGCGGGCGGCGGGTTCGCTCACTCCGCCGTGGCCGGCCGCAGCGGCGTGCTGGACGTTCCCGACTCCCTCCCGCCCAGCGCGGCGTCCAGGGTCTCCTGCGCGGTGCGCATCGACTCCGCGTACTCCGGCTCGGACAGGCGCCGCCAGGCGGTGTCCGGGTCGACCTCCTCGACACGGCTCATCACCCACCAGATGTTGCCGAAGGGATCGCGGACCCGGCCGCCGCGGTCGCCCCACGCGCTGTTGCCCGCCTCGGTGATCACCTCCGCACCGTGGGCCACGGCCGCGGCCATCGCCGCGTCCGCGTCGGGAACGTAGACCCGCAGCAGCGAGGGCATTTCCGGCCAGTCGGGCCTGCGGTCGAAAGCCAGGACGACCGTGTCACCGACCCGGATCTCGCCGTGGCCGATGCTGCCGTCCTCCACCCTCACCCGGGCCAGCTCCTCGCCGTCGAAGGCGGCGGCGACGAAGTCGAGCAGTGCTCCGGTGTCGTCGGTGACCACCCACGGCGCCACCGTGGTGTACCCCTCGGGCGCGGCGATCTTCATCGGTGTCCCCTTCCGTAGCCGTTCGTACGCGACTCCCTGCGCGGTACGACGACGCTATGCGCCAACCAGGTCAGGACGTGTCCTACTTCGGGCGACGCGCGGGGGCCGTACCGCGTTAGGGATGCGTCAAGGTTCCGCGCCCGGTGCTGCGCCGGCCGTGCGGGCCCGCCATGATCGCTGCTCGGAACCGCCCGGCGCCGACGCCTGGCGGGCCGAGCAAACACGGCCGGCCGAGCACGCCGGCACGAGCCGAGGAGTTGTCAGCCGTGGCCGGCGCCGTCGCCCCCGAAGACCCCCACCAGCGGCCGCACCACGACCACCACGGCCACCACGGCACCGACAGCACCGGCGGCGCCGATGGTGCCACCGACGTCACCGACAGCGACACCAAGCAGGCCGTGACCACGCTGAAGCAGGTGATCGCCCACTACAACGCCCGCCTGGCATCCGCCCGCCGGAGCCCGGGCGGTGCCCACCTGGTGGGTGCGTGGCTCACGGCCCGGGACGATGCCGTGGACGACCTGGACCGCCTGGAGACCGAGGACCCGGACGGGGTCGCACGCATCGCCGCCCGCTACGCCGCCAGGCTCAGGCAGCTCCAGGACGACCGGGCCGGCTGAGCCGACCCAGCCGACTGAGTCGACCGGGCCGGGACGGCACCGGCCGCCCCGGACGGAGTCCGTTCGAGTCCGGTTTCGAACGATCGGTAGGCTGCACGGTCATGACGCGCGCGTGGATCCTGCCCGTACTGCTGGTGCTCTGCGGCTCGGTCGTGGCGACCGGGCTGTTCCTCCGCGAAGACCCGGCCCGGGCCGTGGCGCTGCTGCTGGTGTTCGTCCTCCTCGCGGGCCTGAACTCACCGCTGGTCTTCCCCCGGTCGATCGGCGCCCTGGAGGCGCAGCAGCGCAGCGCGGTCGACGGGCGGCCGGTCGTCTACTGGCGGCCGGGCTGCACCTACTGCCTGCGACTGCGTCTCCGGCTCGGCCGCACCGCCCGCCGTGTGCACTGGGTCGACATCTGGCGCGACCCGGCCGGCGCCGCAGTGGTGCGTCAGGCCAACGACGGCAACGAGACGGTGCCCACGGTGGTCGTCGCGGGCCGCCCGCACACCAACCCCGACCCGGCGTGGGTGCGTGAACAGGTCTCCCGCAGGCGGGAGGGCGCCTGAGCGACCGGGCAGCCGGGTGAGCGAGTCAGGGGTGTGAGCGCGCCCCGGCGCCGCTGCCCGCCAGGGCCCGGGCGCCCGGCGCGCACGCTTCCCGCAGGGCCGCCAGTTCGGCTGCGGGCAGCCGCCGGGAGGCGCCGCGGCGACCGGCGTCCAGACGGGCGACGCCCACGTCGAGCCACTCCGGCAGTGGTTCGACGCCGATGAAACCCGCCAGCCGGGTCAGTTCCTCGCGGGGCTCGTCCAGCAGACCCTCGTAGGAGAGCGTGGTCCTCGCCGCCGCCGGCACCCGGTCCAGATGGGCCACGCCCCGGACCACGAGCTCCGACCACAGTGCGGCGAAGCCGGCCGGCGGCAGCTCGCGGCCCATGACCAGGGCGGAATCGAAGCGTTCGGCCAGCAGCCGGGACAACTCGGGCGGCAGGGAGCGGACCTGCTCCTCGGTCAGGTCCTCGACGCGCTGGACACCGGTCCGCGCGAGGATCTCCCGCAGCAGGAAGATCAGCCGGTAGCCCGTGTGCCGGCTCATGGACAGCGCACAGTCGGGCCCGTCCCTGTGCAGGTGTACGAAGCGTGCCTGCGGGAAGACCCGGCGCAGCAGCGGCACCCGTTCCAGCGAGTAGCCCGACCGCTCGACCACCGCGGTCCGCCCGAACCGCTCACCCAACAGGGCGAACAGGGCCTCGTAATGGCCGGCGGCGGTCCGGGACGGCCAGCCCGGCACCTGCTTCTCCAGCTCGTCGTACAGGCCGTCCGGGTCCTCCGTCAGGTGCGGCAGCACCATGAGCGACAGGGCCGGGATCCCGGTGGTGCCGGTGGTGCCGGTCGTCCCGGTGGTGCCGGTCGTGAAGCGGCCGGGACGGCGCGTGTACAGGAACTCGGGCATCGGTACGCCGCTGCGGATCATCCGCTCGAACATCGGATTGGGGGCGGACAGCAGCCGCCAGAACTCCGCCCCGTCCAGCCGCCCTTCCGGAAAGCCCCGGCTCTGCACCGACGACAGCAGCTCGTTCAGGCTGAGCACGTCCGGATGGGCGTTGACGATGCCCGACAGCGCGGTCGACCCGCTGCGGCCCGTGCCGACGACGAAGGTCAGGGTGCGCACGGCGTCCATCTCCCCCATCTCCTCCCTCTCCTCGCTCTTCTCCGACGACCCGTACGGGTCCGCGATCAGGCTTCCCCCGACGCCGCCGCTTCACCCCCTCCGGCCTCTCCGGAGGGGCGGGTGAAGCGGCCGCTCGGTTCCCCGCGGAGCCGGCCCTCCGGAACCTTGCGGCCGTAGGCCAGCAGCAACAGGTCCTGGGCCGTGCCGTACACGGGCTCCCCGGATCCGTACGACCAGTCGAGGTCGTCGGCGCACAGCCGCACCCCGCCCAGACCGGCACCGAAGAACCGCGTGATGAAGGGCCGGACCTCGCCCAGCAGGATGCGCAGCCGGTCCGCGGGGACCCGCCGGTCGATGCCGAGGGCGACGGTGATGTCCAGCCCGTGCACGACGTCGTGACCGAGTGCCGCGGGCGGTCCGCCGACCGGCGGTGTCCAGGGGTGGTGGGCGTTGTCCCGGATCAGGGCGGCCAGTTCGGCGGTGGAACGGGCGGCCGCGTCCCTGCGGGCGTCCCTGTCGGTCATCCGGTCGAGGTTCCCGCGCGCCCGGGCCATCTCTCCGAGCATCGCGGGCAGCGACAGCCGGAACCCCATCGACATGTGCGCCACGACCTCGCGCACCCGCCATCCCTCGCAGAGGCTGGGCGCGTTCCACTGCCCGGTGTCCAGCGTGTCGAACAGGTCGGCCAGTTCCCGGCGTTCCGCCGCGATGGCGGCCTTCACATCGTCCCGGGACCCGGCCCCGTTCCCCTTGCGTGCAGTCCGCTTCTCCATGGGTCAAGCCTGCGGCCGACCTGCCCGTACCACCAGTAGACGGTTCTTCCGGTACCTAGAATCACCGCTTATGGAACTTCGCCAGCTGCGCTATTTCGTCGCCGTGGTCGAGGAGGGCGGTTTCACCCGCGCCGCCGCCCGGCTGCACCTGGCCCAGCCCGGCCTCAGCGCCCAGGTCCGCCAGCTGGAGAGGGAGTTGGGACAGCCCCTGCTCGACCGATCGGGCCGGTCGGTGACGCTGACCGAAGTGGGCCGGGCGGTCCTGCCCTACGCCCGTGCCGCACTGGCCGCCGCGGACTCGGTGCGGCAGACCGTGGACACGTACACGGGGCTGCTGCGCGGCCGGGTCACGCTCGGACTGGTCTCCGGCGCCACCGGTCGCGCCTTCGACATCGCCGGTCTGCTCGCGGACTTCCACCAGGCCCACCCCGCTCTGGAGGTGGCGCTCACCGAGGACACCACGGAACGGATGCAGGCCGCGCTGCTGGGCGGCGAGCTCGACATCGCCGTCCTCGGGCCGACCGAGGAGACGGCTCCGCCCGGACTGGCCTTCCGTACGGTGGTCGACGTTCCGCTGGTCGCGGCCGTCGCGCCCGGCGATCCGCTGCTCGGCCTCGCCGAAGAGGGCACCACCGTCCCGCTCGCCGGCCTGCGCGACCGGCCGCTGATCTGCCTGCCGCGTGGCACCGGGGTGCGGGCGGCGCTCGAACGCGGCTGTGCGCAGGAGGGATTCCACCCCCGGGTCACCTTCGAGGCGGCGGCCCCGCACGTGCTGGCGCAGTTCGCCGCGCGGGGCCTGGGGGTCGCCGTACTGCCGGCCGGAGAGGACGCGCCGGACCCCGACGGCCCGCTCCGCACCCTGCGGATCGTCCGGCCCGGGATGCGTGCCCGCATCGCGGTCGCCTGGCAGACCGGCGGACCGTCGAGCCCGGCGGCCCGGGCCCTCCTCGACCGGCTCTGCGAGGCCCTGCCGAAGCTGCCCGCGGGTGGCGGTCGGGCGTGACCCGTGCGCCCGGGCCGTAGGCTGAACTGCCGCCGGCAGTCGGCTCCCGTCCTTGGCCGGGCTGCTGCCATCGGCCGGGCTGCCGCCCTCGGCCGGGCTGCCGCCCTCAGCCGGGCTGCCGTCCGAAGAACTCCAGCATCGGCTCGGCCGCGACGGTCCAGTACGCCCAGCCGTGCGCGCCCGGCCCCAGCGCCACGTCGGCCGCCACGCCACGGGCCGCGAACGCGGTGCGCAGGTCTTCGGTCCCCGGCAGGTGGTTGGCGTCCTCGGTCCCGCAGGCGAGGTGGCAGCGGGCGCGCCGTAGCCGCTCGGGCGGGGTGCGCCGGATGACGTCGGCCAGGTCGTACTCCCGGAAGCGGTCGGTCAGCCGGGCGGAGCCGGACAGGTCCCGGCCGAAGGCACGGCCGTAGAAGCGGTTCCACTCCTTCATCGGGATCGCGCGGTAGCCCTCGTCGGTGAAGTGCGCCGTACTGAGCCCGGCGGCCGCGCCGAACAGGCCCGGGTACCGCAGCGCGTACATCAGCGCGCCGTAGCCGCCCATGGAGAGCCCGGCGACGGCCCGCCTCTCCGTCCGGCCGCCCAGCCCGTGCGCCTGCTCGACGGCGGGGACGAACTCCTTGACGAACATGTCCTCGAAGCGCTGGGCGTCGCCGTCGGGCGAGGCGGCGTCATTGACGTAGAAGGTTTCGTCCTGTTCCGAACCCGGTCGGCCGGGGTCGCGCCGGGCATCGGGCATCACGAGCGCACAGGGCGGGATCCGGCCCGCCGCGATGACGCGTTCCAGGGTCGGCACGATGCCGCCCTTGACCACCCAGTCGGTGTGCTTCCCGCTCGAACCGTGCAGCAGGACGAGCATCGGGAGCGGGCCGTCCGGCCTGCGGCCGCCGGGTGCGGGGAGCACCCCGGCGGGCAGGTAGAGGCTGTACGGGACTTCCCGGCCGAGCACCCGGCTGCGTACGGACAGGTCGGTGCGCAGCGAGCCGGTCCCGGAGGCGGACGGAGCGGGCGAGGCGGGCGGGGTGGCCGGGGTGGTCGGCGGCTCCGGGCCGGGTGCCCCGGCGCCGTTCCGCAACGGGAAGGCGACGGAGACGAGGACCGCGGCCGATGCGCCGGCCCCGGCCGCCAGCAGGTATCGGCGCGCAGGACGTCTCACCACGCTCCCCTCACCACGCTTGCCTCACCAGGGTCACCTCGCCATCGCCGCGCCACGGACGGCACGGCAGGACACGTCACGGGCACTCGACATGACACGCCCGGCTCGTACACCGGGGCAAGCAGCCACGCCGACGGCCCATCCTGCCGAGGCGGCCACCCGGTGGGCGCCAAAGTGGCGCCTCCAGCGCCTCCAGTGGCGCCAAGGACCCCACCGGGCCCGGACCGGAGCCGATGAACCTCCGGAGATGTGGCCGGTCCGATCACCGTGCCGTCGGTCAGGGAACAGCCTCTGACCTGCCCTTTCATGATCATCGGCCAGGTCGCGGCGTCGGTGACGCCAACTCGACGCCGATCCGACGCCAGGTCGGCGCCAGAAATAGCTCGCGATGGCGCCATGGATGTGCCATGATGGCATCATGGGCGGCGCGCAACCCCCGTCGGTCGACCGGACCGGACGGTGCGCGCACCGCGGGGCGGATCATCACCAAGGGGGAGCGGGACATGCAGGACACGAAGGCAGCACAGGACCGGCAGCAGCCGGCACCCGGCGCGTTCGCCGCCTTCGCCCGCTTCGTGCTCTGCGGCGGCGGAGTGGGGCTCGCCTCCAGCTTCGCCGTGGCGGCCCTCGCCTGCTGGATGCCCTGGGTCCTGGCCAACGCCCTGATCACCGCGGTCTCCACGCTCCTGGCCACCGAACTGCACGCCCGCTTCACCTTCGGCGCCGGCAGCCGCGCGACCTGGAACCAGCACCTGCAGTCGGCCGGGTCCGCGGCGGCGGCGTACGCGGTGACCTGCCTGGCGATGTTCGTCCTGCACCAGCTCGTGACCTCGCCCGGTGCGGCGCTGGAGCAGGCCGTCTACCTGTCGGCCTCCGCGCTCGCCGGGGTCGCCCGGTTCGTGGTGCTGCGCCTCGTCGTCTTCGCCCGGAGCCGCTCGCAGGCCGCACCCGTCGCTGCCCTCCCCGTCGCCGCCCTCCCGGCCGGTGCCCTCCCCGCGGCCCGCACCCGGCGCCCGGTCCATGCGGCGATGGTGGCCCGCGGCACGGCTCCGGCCGATCCGGCCGCACTCTGCCGCGCCGCCTGACCTCCGGCCACGGCTTTCTATCTCCAACCTGCGTCGTTCCTAGAATGGCCGGGTGGAGGACATCAACGCGATCGCGGTGCTGCAGGATCCGGTACGGCGCCGTCTGTACGAGTACGTGGCGGCCCAGGGCCGCGAAGTGGGCCGCAACGAGGCCGCCGAGGCGGCCGGGGTGGCGCGCACGCTCGCCGCACACCACCTGGACAAGCTGACCGAGGCCGGACTGCTGGAGAGCGGCAGCCGGCGCCTGACGGGACGTACGGGGCCGGGGGCGGGCCGCCCCGCCAAGGTCTACACGCGGGCACGGGCCGAGCATTCGGTGTCGCTGCCCGCCCGCGACTACCGCACCGCCGCCGAGCTGCTCGCCGAGGCCGCCGAACGGGCCGGGCTGGACGCCGGACTCCGCGCGGCCGCACGCAGCCGGGGCGAGGCGCTGCGCGGTACGGCGGCACCCTGCGGCGGCATCGCGGAAGCCATGGAGGTGCTGGCGGCCCGCGGCTACGAACCACACCTGGAGCCCGTCGAAGCCGCCCCGGAGGCGGACGCGGACGCGGACGCTGCCGTCATCCGCATGCGCAACTGCCCCTTCCACGCCGTCGCCGAACGCTTCCCGCCGCTCGTCTGCGGCATGAACCTCGCGCTGCTCGAAGGGCTGCTCGGTACCGACGGCCCTGTCCGCGCACGCATGGACGCCCGGCCGGGGCAGTGCTGCGTGGTGGTCGAGCCCTCCTGAACATTCTAAAAACAACGATCGTTGACATAGAAAGCGGGGCCGTGCTGGGATGAACCCATGACCGCATCCACGCAACCCGCTGCCCATCTCGCCCAGTTCAACGTGGGAACCCTCCTCCAGCCCCTCGAAGACCCGCTCTCTGCCGGATTCGTCGAGCTGCTCGATCCGGTCAACACCGCAGCCGACGGCACGCCCGGCTTCGTGTGGCGGCTCGTGGGGGAGGGGGAGCGGGACGCCACCGGCCTGCGCCCGGCCGGCGAGAACGCCATCGTCAACATGTCGGTGTGGGAGACCCTGGAAGCCCTCTGGGACTTCACCTACCGCAGCGGGCACCTGGAAGCGATGCGGCGGCGCCGCGAATGGTTCGAACGGCACGTCGAGCACCACCTGGTGCTCTGGTGGATCCCCGCCGGCCACGTCCCCACCGTCGACGAGGCCATGGAGCGGCTCGCGGACCTCCGCGCACACGGCCCGTCCCCGCGCGCCTTCACCTTCACCTCCTCCTACACCCCCGCCGAATCCGCGGAACACCTCCGGCCCGCCCCGCAGCCGTAGACCGCATCGATCAGAAATCGAGAAGCGCCGTCGACGGAGCCGCCCATAGCCTGCTCATGGCAGACGGGCCGCGGCCCGGATGTCCGCCACGTACACACCCACAGTGCAAGGAGCACGGCATGAAGGCGCACGTCAGCTCGATCCTTCTGGGCGTCCGGGACATGGACCGGGCCAAGCGGTTCTACACCGAGGGACTCGGCTGGAAGATCCAGAACGACTTCGGCATCTCGGTGTTCTTCGCATCGGACGGCGCCTCCCCCGTCGGCTTCTACAGCCGGGAGGGCCTGGCCCAGCAGGTGGGCACGGACCAGGAGGGCAGCGGCTTCAGCGGTCTGGTCATGACCTACGTCGTCCGCAGCGAGACACGGGTCGACGAGATCATGGCGGAGGCCCAGAAGGCCGGCGCCACGGTCCTCAAGCCCGCCGGCGCCCTGCCGTGGGGCGGGTACGGCGGCACCTTCGCCGACCCGGAGGGCTACGTCTGGAGTCTCGGCTACAGCGCCCAGGGAACCGACCAGCCCTACGCGGAGTAGCCGCGGGCGGGATCCGCGGCGAACCGGCAGGACGACAAGGAGAAGTCGATGAAGTTTCGGGCCCAGGTCGAGCCGCCCGAGCCCATGCGGGGGCTGGAGGTTCCGTCCGAGGTGGTGGCAGCGCTCGGCGGGGGAGCGCGGCCGCCGGTGACGATCACGGTCAACGGCCATTCCTGGAAGAGCCGGGTCGCCATCCTGCGCGGCCGCAACCTGCTCGGCCTCAGCCAGGCCAACCGGCGGGCCGCGGGGGTCGAGACCGGTGACGAGGTCGAGGTCGAGCTGGAGCTCGACACCGAGCCGCGCGTCGTCGTCGAGCCCGCGGACTTCGCCCGGGCCCTGGACGACGACCCGGCCGCCCGCGCTGCCTACGACGGCCTTGCGTACAGCCACAAGCGCGAGCACGTGCGCGCCATCGAGAGCGCGAAGAAGCCGGAGACGCGCCTACGGCGCATCGAGAAGGCCATCGCCACCCTGCGGGGCTGACCCCGGACGGGGAGACCGGCGGCGGGTCATGCCCTGGGTCACGCCGCGGGTCAATCCCCGGGCCACTCCGCGGGTCGCGCCCCAGGTCACCCCGTGAGCCCCGCCGTCAGTCGCGTTCACGCTCGCGTTCGGGTTCGCGTTCGCGCCGCGGGCGGAAGGCGGAACCCTCCGCCAGGATCTCCAGGGCGTGGGCGCGCAGGTCGGCCGGCGCCGCCGGCCGGGCGGCGGCGCTCCCGCCCGCCCGGCGCGGGCCCGCGTCCGGGGCTGAGTCCGCGCCTGCACCCGAGTCCGGGGCCGAGTCCGGGCCCGGGCCCGCCCCCGGGCCCGCCGGCCCGAGTTGTGCGCGCAGTGTGCCGGAGAGGTCCGCCACCAGCTCGCGGCCCAGGGGCGTGGGCCCGCACGGCCGGTCACCGCCGGACAGCAGCTCCTTGGACCGCAGCGACCGGAGGCCGCGGTCCAGCGCCCGCTCCGACACGGCCATGACCCCCGCGATCCGGCGGGAGTCGACCGAGCCGCCGTGCGCGACGATGCACAGCAGCCAGACCTCGTCCAGGGAGATCCCGTGACGCCGGGCCTGTACCTCGGCCCTGAGCCGGACCGGCCGGAGCCCGCCCCGCGCGAGCTCCTCCAGGGCCTGCCGCACGTGGTCGTCGCCCGCCGGCAGCGAGGGAATGGCATGGGTGTCCTTGCGGGTACCGGTCTGCGTCATCGTCCGCCGCAGCGGTACGGCCGGAAGCGCGCAGGCCAGCGCCAGGACCAGCAGGGACACGGCCAGCCCGGTCAGGAACACGTCGTCGACGGCCAGCTCGTAGGCGCCGACGTACGTCTGACGGGCCGTCGGGCTCAGTCCGGGCCCGGAGAGGGGTTCCCCCCGGTGGATGAGCGCGGTCTCCGCGGCCGTGAACTCCCCGGCGTCGATGCCGTGGACCAGGTGATCGACGAGCCTCCGGTTGAGGACCGCGCCGAACAGCGCCGCCCCGAAGGCGCTGCCCAGGTTGCGGAAGAAGATCACCCCCGAGGTCACCACGCCCACGTCCTCGTACGCGCACGCGCTCTGCGCCGCGACCAGGGCGATCTGGGACACGAGCCCGAACCCCAGCCCCAGCACCACCAGCGCGCCGCCGTAGGCCAGCGGTGAGGCGTCGTCGTCCAGTACGGCGCACAGCACCAGCCCCGTGATGATCAGCAGGGCGCCGATGATGGGGAACGGCCGGTAGCGCCCCCACATCGACAGCGCCTGCCCGCTGACGGAGTACGCCAGCAGCCCGCTCAGGGACATCGGGAGCAGCAGCAGGCCCGAGGCGGTCGGGGACGCCCCCTTGACCACCTGGAAGAACAGGGGCAGGTAGTTCACCGTGCCCGACTGGACGACCCAGAAGAAGAACGACAGCGGGACGGCGATGCGGAACACCCGCTCGCGCACCACCCGGCCGGGCAGCAGCGGATCGGGATGGGTGCGTTCGACCCGCCGGATAAGCACCAGCAGGACCGCGACCGTCCCGGACAGCACGAGCATCGGGGGCGAGAACCACGCGAAGACGACGCCGCCCCAGGTGACCAGCAGGGTCACCCCGGCCGCGCAGGCCGAGATCAGCAGACTGCCCCAGTAGTCGATCCGGGGCCGCTCCGAGGCCCGCCGGTCACGCAGACCGAAGGCCAGCGCCGTCATGACGGCCACGCCGACCGGCAGGTTCACGTAGAAGGCCCAGCGCCACGACCCGTGTTCCACCAGCAGCCCGCCGATGAGCGGGCCGAGAACGGCCGCCGAGGCGCCCGCCCCCGCGACGAACACCTGGTAGCGGCCCCGCTCCCGGGGGCCGACCAGGCCGGTGAGGACGGCTTGCGGGATGACCCACATTCCGCCCGCGCCGAGGCCCTGGAGGGCCCGGAAGCAGATCAGTTCGGGCATCTCCTCCGCCCGGGAGCAGAGCAGGGACCCGAGGAGGAACAGGGTGATCGCCGTCTGCAGCAGGCGTTTGCGGCCGAACAGGTCCCCGAGCTTGCCCCAGATCAGGGCCGAACCGGTGACGGCCAGCAGGTACGCGGTCACCACCCACGAGAGGTGCCGGAGGTCCCCGAGGTCACCGGCGATGGTCGGCAGGGCGGTGGCGAGGATCGTCGAGTCCAGGGAACCGATGAAGGTGATCAGCACCAGCGCGGAGAGCACCACCCGGCCCCGGGCGCCGAGCCGGGCACGGTCACGGTCACCGCGACGGACACGGCCAGGTGATGACAAGGGACGTCTCGTCTCCGTTGCCCCGGACGGGGAGAGGGGGACAGCCGGCGCACACGGGCGGCGGACAGACCGTCATGTTCGCCCTCCGCGGCGCCGGACAGAAGGACCCGAGCCGTCCCGGCGCACCGGATCCCCCGCGCGGCGCAACGGGCGACGGGCCGCCTCCCCGGGTGGAGGAGACGGCCCGCCGGGCACGACGCACGCCCCGCTGCGCGGCATGCGGCAAGCACATGGGCTACGTCAGCACTGGCGCAGGCCCGGCGCCGGGTCGACCGACGTGTGGACGTCCACCGCGGGCACGTTGCCCCACTGGCCGTTGTCCAGCTGGGTCCAGTACCAGACGTTGTTGCCACCGCCGTGCCGGTCGCCGTAGCCCCAGCACTGGAACCAGCTGAAGCTCGTGTTCAGCGGCCCGCGGACCGCCGAGTTGTACGAGCGGTGCTCGTAGCCCTTGGCTCCGGAACGGTTGCCGCACCACAGGCGGCCGTCGGAGCGTACGCCGCATTCGGCCGCGGCGGCCGTGCCGGTGTTCGGCGCGGCGACGGCGGGGGCGGCGGCGGTGGCCAGACCGGAGGTCAGGGCGGCGGCGGCCAGGCCGAGGGCGATCTTCGTGCGTGCGGACATGCTTCCTCCTTGGTTGCGATTTCCGTGGTGGTTGCCGTGGTGATTGCGGATGGTGATTGCGATGGTGATTGCCGTGGTGGTGGCGATGCGCTCAGGGGCAGGTGGGTACGCCGTCCAGCCAGGCCGGCCCCTGGACGTAGATGTTGGTGATCCATGCGCCGTACTCGGGCAGGTACGACCAGGCGTCGTTGGTGTAGCCCTCGGCCGTCACCGTCTCCGCGTGCTTCTGGCACTGCACGCGGACCCGGGTCGGCCCGGCGAACCTGTGGACGCGGGCGCTCCCCGTGGACGGCTCGGAATGCGTCCACACGTCCGTGCCCCAGGTGCTGAACGTGCCCGGCTGCGCGGCGTCCGCGCCGATGCGCACCGCCCCTGCGTAGTCACCGCCCAGGCGTACGTCGCTGACCATGATCCGGGTGCCCGACTGCCGGGCCTCCACCATCCGGCCCGCGCCCAGGTACACCGCGATGTGGTGGACGCCCCCGGGCGGCCCCCAGGCCAGCAGGTCGCCCGGCAGCAGCGGTCCGGTGCCCTGTTCGGGACCGAACCGGGCCACCGCGTGCGGGGTGCCGAACTGGTGGCCGGCGTTGCCGGGCAGCAGGTCCCGGCCGGTGGCGCGGGAGTACGCGTACCGCACCAGCCCCGAGCAGTCGAAACCCAGCCGTTCGGGGTCGTGTTCGCTGGCCGGGTCGGTCGGGTCCACCTGGCCGTACGTCGGCCCCGGCTCGGGCCCGTGGCCGCCGCCCCAGGTGTACCAGACGCCGACCTGCTCGCAGGCGGCGCGGACGGCGGCCTCGGCCGCCGCGGAGGCGCCCGGGGAGAGCACCCCGCAGGCCGGCGTGTCCGCGGCGGCGCCCGGCCCTCCCGTACCCGGCGCCGCCGCGGAGGACGCGGTTCCGCCGGCGACCAGGAGCAGCGCCGCCACCGTGGCGCCGGCGGTCCTGCACAGCGCGCGGACGACCCCTCGCGTCCCGCCGCGCCCGGGTCCTCCCGGAGCCCCCTCCTCCGGAGCTCCGTACGCGCCCCCCTCCGCAGGCCCGGTCCTCGCACCGCACCCCGTGCCGCCGTCAGTGCCGCCGTCAGTGCCCCCGTCAGTGCCGCCGTCCGTCCCGTTCACCCCGTGGACCCCTCGCATCGTGTTCTCCGCTCCCCGTTCCCCGTCGTGCCCCGTCGTCGGCTGCGCTGTTCGCATCTGCAGCGCCGTGCTCGCCGACCGTTCCGCCGGCCCTCCGAGACTCGCGCGCCGCCGGGGCCGCTGTCGAGGACCAACGCGTCGCCCGGCCAGGCAGGAAACGGGAAACCCCTGGGAAACCCCCTACCGGGCAGGCGGGTTGCCGGGGCCGCCGCACGCCCGTCCGGCAGATCGCAACTGCCAAGGGCCGGGGTCGCCGAGGCGGTGCGGACAGCGCCGGCCGCGGCCGCGGCCGCAGCCGCGGCGGCAGCCATGCTTGCGCCCGCGGCCGGCCGGCATCAGCAGGGCCCGCGGCCGGACCCTCCGGCGGGTGACGGATCCCGGTCCCCGGCCCCGGCCCCGCCCGCGCCGCCGGCCAGCGCGCAGATCCCCCGCACGCTCGACTCCGGGTCGAGCGACCAGAGCCGTACGGTCCCGTCCGTCCCGCTGCTCGCCGGCAGCCCCCGGACCGGGTCGAACACCACGCCCCACACGGCTCCGTCATGACCGGCCAGGGTGGCGTACGCCCGGCCCCGGGCGTCCCACAGCCGCACGCTGCCGTCGATCCCGGCACTCGCCAGGAGACGCCCGTCCGGCGCGAACGCCACCGCCCGCACCGCCCCCGTGTGCCCGGTGAGCACCGCCGCGTCCCCGCCACCCGCGGTCCGGTCCGCACCGGACGCCCAGGACCGGACCCGTACGGTGCCGTCGTTGCCGCTGCTCGCCAGGCGCAGCCCGTCGGGGGAGAAGGCCACGCTCCGCACCGCCCCGGTGTGGCCGCGCAGCACCGCCCGCTCCGCGCGGGCCGTGACGTCCCACAGCCGTACGGTCAGGTCGTCGCTGCCGGTGGCCAGCAGCCTGCCGTCGGGACTGAACGCGACCGCGTTCACGAAGTCCTGGTGCCCGGCCAGCGTGCTCAGCAACCGGTGCCCCACGGGGTCCCAGAGCTTGACCGTACGGTCGGCGCTCGCCGAGGCCAGCGTCCGGCCGTCGGGGGAGAAGGCCAGGGCGAACACCGAACCGCCGTGCCCGTCCAACGTGGCCAGGAGCCGCCCGCCGGCCGCGTCCCACAGCCGCACCCGGCGGTCCGCGCCCGCCGAGGCCAGCGTGCGCCGGTCCGGGGAGAACGCGACCGCGAACACCGCCCCCTGATGCCCGGTCAGCGTCGCGGCGAGCCGGCGGCGCCCCGGCTCCCACACCCGTACGGCGCCGTCGGTGCCGGCCGAGGCCAGCAGAGCACCGTCGGCGGAGAACGCGGACTGCCACAGCTGTGCGAACGGGCGCGCCACCAGGGCCCCGCGCCCGGGGTCCCACACCACCGCGGACTGGTCGAAGCTGCCGGTGACCAGCAGGTCCCCCGGCCCGGTCGCCACCGCCAGGACGTAGTCGGTGTGCCCGGCGTAGGTGTGCGCGATGTGGTGGTCGACGGCGTCCCACACCTTCGCCGTGCCGTCGCCGCTCCCGCTCACCAGCCCGGTGCCGTCGCGGGTCCACGCCACCGCGTTGACGTCGTCGCTGTGTCCCTGGAGCACCGCCGTGGCCGACGTCCCGGCCTGCCCGGGGCCGCCGGAACCGCCGGTGTCCCAGACACGCACGGTCCGGTCCGCGGCCCCCGAGGCGACGCTGCGCCCGTCCGGCGCGAAGGCCACCCCCAGCACCGCGTCGGTATGGCCCTCCAGGGTCGCCGCCGGGTTCCCGGCCGGTCCCGCCCCGGCCTCACCACCCGCCCCGGCCTCACCACCCACACCACCCGTGCCACTCCCGTCGGCCGCACTGCTCCCACCTGCCCCACCCCGTACGTCCCACAGCCGTACGGTGCGGTCGGCCGAACCGGAGGCCACGGTCCGGCCGTCGGGCGCGTAGGCCACCGCGTGGACGGTGTCCGTGTGCCCCCGCAGAGTGGCGGTCGGCCGCCGCGTCTCCACGTCCCACAGCCGTACGGTGCCGTCCATGCCGCCCGACACCACCGTCCGGCCGTCGGGGGAGAACGCCACCGCCCGCACCCCGCCGCTGTGCCCGTACAGGATCCCGGCGGCCTGCCGTTCCGGCATGCGCCACAGCCGTACGGTGCCGTCCGCGCCCGCCGATGCCAGCAGCCGCCCGCCCGCCCCGAACGCCACCGCCTGCACCGCCCCGCCGTGCCCGGTGAGCACCGCCAGGGCGGAACGGTGCCCGGGCCCGCCCCACAGCCGGACCGTGCCGTCCCCGCCGGCCGTGGCCAGCACCCGGCCGTCCGGCGCCACCGCCACCCCGTTGACGGCACCCGTGTGCCCGGTCAGCCGGCCGCCGAACGCCTGGCTCTGCGTGCTGAGCAGCGCCCCGCGGGCCTCGGTGGTCGGTGCCGTGCGGTACGCCCGGGCGGCGAGCATCATGGACGCCTCCGGCCGGCCCGAGGCCATCGCCCCGGACCGCACCGCCATCGCCTGGGACTGCGCCACCCGCCGCTCCGCCACGGCCCTGGACCGCTGGTGGAAGGCCAGGCCGCTCGCGCCGACCGCGACCGCCAGCAGCACCGCGAGCGCGGCCAGCAGCCGGTTGCGGGCCCGTGTCTGCCGGAGGGCGCGCTGCCGCCGTCCCTGCTCCTCGGCGCGGCTCGCCGTCAGGAACTCCGCCTCCACCGGGCCCGGCGGGTTGCGCCCGTCCTGCTGTTCCGCCCATTCGTCGGCCGCCGCGAGCCGGTTGCCGCGGTACAGCAGTTCGGGGTCGCGCCCTTCCCGCAGCCAGGCGGCCGCCGCGTCCGTGAGCTGCTGGTGCAGCAGCAGTCCCGCGCGGTCGGTGTGGATCCAGTCCCGCAGGCGCGGCCAGGCCCGCAGCAGCGCCTCGTGGGTGATCTGCACCGCGGACTCCCCGGCGGTCACCAGCCGGGCCCGGACGAAGGAGTCCAGCGCGGCGGTGGCGGCCCGCGGGTCGGCGGCGGCCGAGGTCAGCCGGTCCGGGGCGGCCCGGCGGCGGGTCTCCACCTCCCCGTCGCCGAAATGCACCAGCCGCAGCAGCACGCGCCGGGCAGCCTCCCGGCCGGATTCGTCGAGGGCGGTGTACACCTCCTCGGCGGTACGGGCCACGGCGCCGCGCAGCCCGCCGGTCGCCTCGTACCCGTCGAGGGTGAGCGTCCGCCCGGACCGTGCCGTCCAGGTGACCAGCAGGGCGTGGGAGAGGAGGGGCAGGGCACGGGCCGGGCCGCCGGGGGTCCCGTCATCGGTGCCGGCGTCCCGCAACAGCACTTCCACCAGGCCGGGTTCGAGGACCAGTCCGGCGCGTTCGGCCGGCCGGGTGATGGCGGTCCGCAGCTCGTCGGGGGTCATCGGGCCGAGCACGAACAGCCCGTTGGTGAAGACCTCCGCCAGTTCCGGATACGCCAGGCAGCGCCCGCTGAAGTCGGCCCGCAGCCCGAGCACCACCCGTGCCGCGGCGGCCCGGGGGTGACCGGCGGGCCCGCCCGTCGCCCCGACGGCGAGGGAGACGAGCACGGCGAGGAAGGCCCGCCGCTCGGCCTCGTCCCGGCACTGCGTGAACACCTCCTCGAACTGGTCGACGACCAGCACGACCCGGCGGTCCGCTCCGACCCCGCCGCCCGGTCCTGGCACGGTGCCGGCGCCGGACCCCGCCCCGCGCCCCGCCCGCACGGCCGCCGCCAGCGCGTCCGGGCGCTCGCCCAGCTCCCGGACACCCGGCAGGGCTTCCCGGGGGACGACCCCTTCCCGGGACAGCACCTCCAGCAGCTCCGCCAGCGGATGCGCGGTCGGCGTGCACACCACCACCCGCCCCCGCACCGCGGCCCCGCCCGGACCATCCGCCCCGCCCGGACCATCCGCCGGGTCCGGGTCACCCGCCCCGCCCGGACCACCGGCTCCGCCCGGGCCGTGTGAGGCACCTGCCTTGCCCGCCCCGGCCCCCGCACCCCGCAGGGCCGGCACCAAACCGGCCCGCAGCAACGAGGACTTGCCCGCCCCCGACGGGGCCACCACGGCCAGCGGCCCCGTCCCCGCCCGCCCGGCCAGCCGTTCCAGCAGCGCCGCGGTGGCCCGCTCCCGCCCGAAGAACCACTCCGCGTCCCCGGTGCCGAATCCGGCCAGCCCCCGGTAGGGGCATTCGAGGGAGGACTCCGGCTGCCGGGGGTGCGGCACCTCCGGCACCAGCGCCGCCAGCGCGCCACCCGCCCGCAGCACCGCATCACAGCGCCGGGCCAGATCGGGCGTGGCCGGCTTCCCGCCGTTCTCGATCTTGCTCAGATAGCCCTTGCTGTAGTGAACGAGCCGCGAGAGCGCGGCCAGTGACAGCCCCCGCTCCGCCCGGGCCCGCCGCAGTGCCGCGCCGAACGCCTCCGGGCCGGCTCCGCCTGTCCCGTCCATACGTGCCCTCCGCGCAGATGCGGCTGCACACGCTAGCGATCCGGGCACCGGGACCGCGCGCCACGATCCCTCATCCGGCTGAATCCCTGCTCAACATACACTTGCGCGCGGCTCGAAGACCGATGGGCCGTTGCTGTAGGACACGGGGGCGTGTGATGGAACTGCGGGACATCGAGATATTCCTCGTACTGGCCGAGGAGTTGCACTTCGGCCGTACCGCCGAGCGGCTCAGAGTCTCCCAGGCGAGGGTCAGCCAGGCCGTCAAGAAGCAGGAACGGCGCATCGGCGCCCTGCTGTTCGAGCGCACCAGCCGCTCCGTGCGCCTGACCGACGTCGGCCGTCAGCTGCGCGACGACCTCCAGCCCGTCTACGTCGGCCTGCACGACTCCCTGGAACGCGCCCGGCTGGCCGCCCGCGGGATCACCGGCCGGCTGCGCGTGGGCATGATGCCCTTCAACCTGGTCGACGTCCACTTCTACTGGAGGGCGTTCCGCGCCCGGTACCCGCAGTGGGAACTCCAGGTCCGCCAGCTGACGTACGACGACCCGTTCGGCCGGCTGCGGGCCGGTGACATGGACGTCATGGTCCTGTGGCTGCCCCTGGAGGAACCGGACCTCACCGTCGGCCCGGTCGTGTGCACCGACTCCCGGATCCTCGCGGTGACGTCCGACCACGAGCTCGCCGGGCGGACGTCGGCGCGACTGGAGATGTTCGGTGACTTCCAGCACGCCATGCCCATCGGCATCCCGGACTACTGGGAGAACAAGTACCTGCCCTTCCAGACCCCCGGAGGCAAACGGATCGAGCGCCTGGAGAAGGTGTCGAACGCCGACGAGCTGATCAACCTGGTCGCCATGGGCGACATCATCCACGGCTTCCCCAGCCACGTCACCCGGTACTGGGGCATGCCGAACATCCGCTGGATCCCCATCCCGGACCTGCCGAGCCTGTCCTACGTCATGGTCTGGCGGACCGATGCCGAGAACGACCTCGTCCGCGCCCTCGCCGACACGGTCCGCGAACTCGGCCCGGTGAACTTCTGACGCCGGTACCGGCCCCTCCCCGTCAGGCCGCCGCCACCGCACCGGCGGATCCCGGCGCGGCGACCGCGCGTTCCGCAGCCCGGCTGACGTCCTCCCAGGACGCCCAGACGTTCCGAGAGGTTCCGAGACGGTCCGTCTCAGTCGATGGTCGTGGTGTGCCGTGGTGTGCTGCAGAACCCGCCCCGGTGGGCAGGAGGTTGCGTCAGACGCCGGTGACGTGCCCCGCCCGCTTCCTGACCTCCTCGATCGCGGCGACCACGACGTCGGGATCCCCGGCCAGGATCTGCCGGTGCCTGCTCGCCGTGGTCGCGAAGACCGTCACCCGGTCGTTGCCCTCCACGGCCTTGGCGGCGGCGGCCCGCATGGCGCTCGTCTCCTGTACGGACGCCCCGGAGCGTCCGCCGGTACCGACGACGAAGACGGCCGGACAGCGCAGGCCCTCGAAGTCCGCCTCCAGTTCGCCGTTGACGATGTCCGTCTCGATGACGGTCTCGGCGCTCTCCGCGGGGGTCAGCCTGGCCGAGCGGCCGAAGAGGGCCAGGACGCGCATGATCCACCCGAGCCTGCGGAACTGCTCCCGTACGGCGGCCTTGCCCGCCTCGTCGTACAGCGAGACCGGGTAGGCGCCGTCGATGAGGACCAGCCCGCCGACCAGCTGCGGGTATTCGGCCGCGTAACACACCGCGACCGTCGCACCGTGGGACCAGCCGACCAGGATCGGCCGCCTGAGCATCGTCGCTCCGATCACCCGGTCGACATCGGCGATGGCTCCCCGGATGGAGTAGTCCGAGGAAGTCCCCGACCGTCCCCGCCCCCGCGCGTCGAACGTGACGGTCCGGTGCCGGCCGCCGAGCCGCTCGACGACGTGCTTCCAGTCCCGTTGCGTGGAGAAGGCTCCGTTCAAAAAGAGCAGCGGAGGCCCGTCGCCCGGGGTGTCGACCCCGTGGAGGCGGGTGTCGGCCGCCGCGACCGTGAACTCTAGTGACATGTGGGCCTTTCCTGTCACACGTGGAGGGGCATGAGGGGTAGGGGGGTACGAGGGGGATGGGGAGCAAGGAGGGCACGGGGCGCATGGGGTGCATGCGGTGCATGCGGCGCCTGGGAGGGGATCAGAAATTGATCATGTGGCCGGCCAGCCCGTGCACGGCCTCCTTGACCGCCTCGCCGAGGGTCGGGTGCGCGTGGACGTTCCGGGCGAGCTCGTGCACCGTCAGGTCCCACTGCTGCGCCAGGGTCAGTTCCGGCAGGAGCTCGGTGACGTCCGGGCCGATCAGGTGGGCACCGAGGAGCTCGCCGTACTTCCCGTCGCTGATCAGCTTCACGAAGCCGACCGGGTCGCCCAGGCCGTGGGCCTTGCCGTTGGCGGTGAAGGGGAACTTGGCGACCTTGACGTCGAAGCCCCGCTCCCGCGCCTGCTCCTCGGTCCAGCCGAAGCTGGCGATCTGCGGTCGGCAGTAGGTGGCGCGCGGGATCATCGCGTAGTCGAGTTCCATCGTCTCGGCGCCCGCGATCGTCTCGGCGGCGATGACGCCCATCGCCTCGGCGGTGTGCGCGAGCATCAGCTTGGCCGTGACGTCGCCGATGGCGTAGAGGTGCGGTACGGAGGTGCGGCCGCGCCCGTCGACCTCGATGGCGCCGCGCTCGGTGAGGCGCACCCCCGTGCCCTCGAGACCGTAGCCGGTGACGTTGGGCGCGAAACCGATCGCCTGGAGCACCTTGTCGGCCTCCAGGACCCTCGGTACTCCGTCCTTGCCGGCGACCGTCACCCGCACCCGCTCACCGGACTCGTCGATCGACTCCACCCTGGTCGAGGTCAGCACCTCGATCCCCAGCTTGCGGTACTGCCTGGCCAGTTCGGCGGAGACGTCCGCGTCCTCCAGCGGCGCGATCCGGTCCAGGAACTCCACGATGGTGACCTGCACGCCGTAGCTGTGCAGCACGTACGCGAACTCGACGCCGATGGCGCCCGCACCCGCGATCACCACCGACTGCGGCACGTCCTCGGCGAGGATCTGCTCCTCGTACGTCACCACGCGGTCGCTGCGGCGGGTTCCCGGCAGCAGCCTCGGCGTGGCACCGGTCGCGATGATGCAGTGGTCGAAGGACAGGGTGCGTACGGTGCCGTCCGCGTCGGTGACCTCAAGGGTGTTGGCGTCCAGGAACACGCCCCGGCCCGGGATTTCGGCGATCCCGTTTTTTTTCATCAGATAGTGAACGCCCTTGACCCGGCCCTCGGCGACCCGGCGGCTGCGCCGGAACGCCTCGCCGTAGTCGAACGACACCCGGCCCTCCACCTTGATGCCGAAGGTCTTCGCCTCGTGCGTGAACAGGTGCGCCACCTCGGCGTTGCGCAGGAGGGCCTTGGTCGGGATGCAGCCGACGTTGAGGCAGACCCCGCCCCAGTACTTCTCCTCCACGATCGCCACCCGCAGGCCCAGCTGGGCGGCGCGGATGGCCGCGACGTAACCGCCGGGTCCCGCCCCGAGTACGACGACGTCCAAGCGACTGCACATGGGAGTTTCCTTAGTGTGTTGAAAAGGTGTGGGGAGGGTGGGGTCTGGGGAGGGTGGATCGGGCGGCGGTGTCGGAGGCCGGCTGTCGGGCGTCGGATCCTCAGGCCGATGACGTCCCGCGGACGCGCCAGACCGTCAGGGTGGTCAGGAGGCCGACCGCGGCGCCGGTCCACAGCGCGGCGCTGAGGGTGGCGGCGTCGACGATCAGACCGCCGACCAGGGCGCCGAGGGCGATGGCCAGGTTGAACACCGAGGTGTTCAGGGCGGTGGCGGCCTCGGCCTGCTCGCGGGGCGCCGACTGCAGGATCCAGGTCTGCACGCTCACCGGGACCCCGCCGAAGGCCAGGCCCCAGCCGACCAGCAGCACGATCCCGCCGGCCACGCCGGTGCCGACGAGGGGGAAGAGCCCGAGGACCAGGGCGAGCAGCAGCCCGATGACCATGACCACCTTGCGCACGTCGCGCCCCACGACCGCACCGGCCAGGAAGTTGCCGAGGATGCCGGTGGCACCGAAGACGAGCAGGAGCGGGCCGACCATGCCGTGGCCGATGCCGGAGACGTCCTGGAGGACGGGGCTGACGAAGGTGAACGCCGCGAAGTGACCGCCCACCAGCAGGAAGGTGGTCAGCACTCCGGCCCGTACCGCCCGGTTCCGGAACTGCTGCGTGAGCGAGCGCAGCCGCACCGGTTCGGTGGCGGGCAGGGAGGGCAGCAGGACCATCAGGGCGGCGACCACGAGGAGGGCGAGGCCGCCGACCGTGGCGAACGCGGTCCGCCAGCTGCCGAACTCGCCGATCAGGGTGCCGGCCGGTACGCCCAGCACATTGGCCGCCGTGGCGCCGCCGAAGGTGATGGCGGTGGCCCGGCCGACGAAGGCGTCGGGCACCATCCGCACCGCGATGCCGGCGGCGAGTGCCCAGAAGCCGCCGATGCCGATGCCCACGAGGAAGCGCGAGGCGAGCAGCACGGTGAAGTTCGGGGCCAGGACCGACAGCAGATTGGCGGCGGCCATCAGACCGAGCAGGGCGATCAGCACCGTACGGCGGTCACGGCGGCCTATCAGTACGGGCAGCAGCGGGGCGGCCGCGGACGCGACCAGTCCAGGCACGGTCACCATCAGACCGGCCCGGCCCTCGGAGACGTCGAAGGCCCCGCCGATGGGAGTCAGCAGCCCCATCGGCAGCTGCTCGGCGGTCACCATGGCGAAGGTGCCGACGGCGACCGCCACCAGGGCCAGCCATCTCCGCAGCGGCACGGAAGGGGGTGGGGAAGCGGATGGGCCGGACGTGGCGGCCGAGCCGGAGCCGGTCGTCGCCGGACGGGGCTCGATGGTGGTCATGCGCGTTCTCCGGTCGTTTCGGTACGGGTGGGGGGTTGGCGAGCGCGACGGACCGCACGGACCGCGGTTCGCGAGGACGCTGCGGGAAGGGAGGCCGGGAAAGGGGGGAAGGCGGAGGAGGTGGGTGGAGGGGCGCTCAGGTGCCGGCGGCCTGTGGGGCCAGGGCACTCCACCGGTCGGTCGCGGCGTACGCGGGCTGCCACCGCCGGCCGTACGCGCGGCGCGCGCGCTCCGGGAACGCGGCGAGCACCACCGCGACCGTCCGCCCGTCCGCACCGTCCAGGAGCCAGGGCAGAAGCTGCGGCGCGTGCGGCGCGATCCGCTGGGTGTGGACCTGACAGAAGTGCTTCCACTGCTCCTCGCTCAGGGCGGTTCGGATCAGCGGGAACACGGCCTCCTCCTGATGCGTGAGGTGACCGGCAAGCCCCGTGACCAGCGATCCGATGAGCTCGCGGAACAGATCGAGCTCGGTGTCGGGATCGGTCCTGGGCGTGGTGCCGGGACCGGTGTCGGGACGGGTATCGGGCTGCGTGCCGTGCTCGGTGCCGTGTCCGGTGCCGTGCTCGGCCAGCGCCTCGTCGACCACCCCGGCGATCGCGGCGATCGCATCGTGCTCGGCCTCGATCGCGACGAGCCGGGTCAGGTCGTCGGGCCGTCCGTGGAGGGCGCCGCGCAGCACGGGCCACAGGGCGTCGTCCGCGGCGGAGTGGTGGACGCGCAGGGCCGTCCTGAACATCCCCCAGCCGGCGGTCGTGCGCAGCAGGTGCCGGGGATCCGGGCTGATGAGGGCGCCGGCCCGGCCGATGTGCCGTAGCTCCCTCCGTAGCGCGTCGTGAACGGTGTGCATCACCGTCATGTCGAACCTGTCGAACCTGTCGAACCTGTCGACCTGCCCGAGCCGGTCGGGCCTGCCGTACCCGTCACTCACAGCTGCCTGCTCTCCTCCGCCTGGAGGCCGGCCCAGCCCCACCCCCCTTCCCGCCGGAACGAGCCCTTCACCGGGCGCGTTGCGGGCCCTTCTACGTTCTCGCGGGCACCCCGCGTGATCAACGAGGACTTCGTGGGCCGATCCATAACCCCACGGTTATCGCTCCGGAAGGGGTACGGCTGCTCACGTGCGGTGAGGTCGGGGCGTCCGTGGGGTGACTCGGCCCATAGGGCCCACGTCACATACGACTCGGGCTAGTAGCCGTCGATTCCCTGCTTTCACCGGTCAGAGGGCGATTCCGCAGGCCGGTGTGTGTGGGGTGGGCTAGTAGGTGGGGTCGTTGCCAGGTGGTCGGGGGGCTGGCTAACTGGTTCTTGTCGCCGGGGCGGCCGGGGCGC
>NZ_JBFBGR010000020.1:0-20190 GCF_040684755.1 Streptomyces sp. NPDC089799
ATCTCGACACAGTCGTCCCAGCGGCCCTCCAGCATGGCCTCACGGAACTTCTTCGACCCGTTCGCGTTCGTCCGCTCACCGATCGCCATGTACGAGGTGTCCTGCCGGAACGGCACCGTCTGGTACAGGGAGGAAGCGCCCGGCTCGGGGCGCGGCTCGCGCACGGCCGGGGTGATCCCGTGGACGCGTTCGGCGACCTGGCGCAGGTGCTCGGGGGTGGTACCGCAGCAGCCGCCGACCAGGGAGAGGCCGTACTCGCGGACGAAGGTCTCCTGGGCGTCGGCGAGCTCGCTCGCCGAGAGCGGGTAGTGGGCGCCGTCCTTGGTGAGCACCGGCAGGCCGGCGTTGGGCATGCAGGAGAGCGGGATCCGGGCGTTCCGGGCGAGGTAGCGCAGGTGCTCGCTCATCTCGGCGGGGCCGGTGGCGCAGTTCAGGCCGATCATGTCGATGCCCAGCGGCTCCAGCGAGGTCAGCGCCGCGCCGATCTCCGAACCCAGCAGCATGGTGCCGGTGGTCTCCACCGTCACCGAGCAGATCAACGGCACCGAGACCCCGAAGGCGTCCATCGCACGGCGGGCGCCGATCAGCGACGCCTTGGTCTGCAGGAGGTCCTGGGTGGTCTCCACCAGCAGGGCGTCGGCGCCGCCCGCGAGGAGGCCCTCGGCGTTGATCTGGTAGGCGTCGCGGATGGCGGCGTAGGAGATGTGGCCCAGGGTCGGCAGCTTGGTGCCCGGGCCGATGGAGCCGAGCACCCAGCGCTGGCGGCCGGTGGAGGCGGTGAACTCGTCGGCGACCTGGCGGGCGATACGGGCGCCGGCCTCGGACAGCTCGAAGTTGCGGTCGGCGATGTCGTACTCGGCGAGCGCGGCGAAGTTGGCGCCGAAGGTGTTGGTCTCCACGCAGTCCACGCCGGCCGCGAAGTACTCCTCGTGGACGGAGCGCACGATGTCGGGGCGGGTGACGTTCAGGACCTCGTTGCAGCCTTCGAGCTGCTGGAAGTCCTCCAGGGAGGGGTCCTGCGCCTGGAGCATCGTCCCCATGGCTCCGTCGGCGACCACCACGCGGGTGGCGAGTGCCTGGCGGAGGGCTTCGGCCCGGGCACGGGTGTCGGCGGACGGGTTCGGCAACGAGGCCATGGTGTGCTCCCTGGGATGCGACGGCTGTCGGCTTTACACCCTTCTGACAAGGGTGTACGCGGTCAGGGTAACCGTGTGGGCCCGCCCCCGGTGCGGCTGTCCCACGGGGCGGACAGGCATTCTGTGCGCGGGGGTGTCCGGACGGGACCGGGTCCGTGTTCGCCCCGGTCCTGCGCGGAGTCGGCATCGGCCGATAGAGTTCGACATTGCCGAACTGTATTTGCGTCGGCCCTCACCAGCCCTACCGCTCGACACGCTCTCAGGAGGCCCCGCGATGGCACGGAACATCCAGTCGCTCGAACGAGCCGCTGCGATGCTGCGGCTCCTGGCGGGCGGCGAGCGCCGGCTCGGCCTCTCCGACGTGGCCTCCTCCCTGGGGTTGGCCAAGGGTACGGCGCACGGGATCCTGCGCACCCTGCAGGCGGAGGGCTTCGTCGAGCAGGACCCGGCCTCCGGCCGCTACCAGCTGGGGGCCGAGCTGCTGCGGCTGGGCAACAGCTATCTGGACGTGCACGAGCTGCGCGCGCGGGCGCTGGTGTGGACCGACGACCTGGCGCGGGCCAGCGGCGAGAGCGTGTACGTGGGGGTGCTGCACCAGAGCGGGGTGCTGATCATGCACCACGTGTTCCGGCCGGACGACAGCCGGCAGGTGCTGGAGGTCGGGGCCATGCAGCCGCTGCACTGCACGGCCCTGGGCAAGGTGCTGTCGGCGTACGACCCCGTGGCGCACAGCGAGGTGGTGGAGGCCGAGCGGGAGGCGTTCACCCAGCGGACCGTCACCGACCTGGAGGGCTTCGAGGCGGTGCTGTCGCTGACCCGGGCGCGCGGCTGGGCGGCGGACGTGGAGGAGACCTGGGAGGGCGTCGCCTCGGTGGCCGCGCCGATCCACGACCGGCGGCGGATGCCGGTGGGCGCGGTGGCCGTCGCGGGCGCCGTGGAGCGGGTCTGCGGGGAGCCCGGGGAGCCCCGCCCGGCGCTGGTGGCGGCGGTCCGCGACTGCGCCAGGGCGGTTTCCCGCGATCTCGGCGCGGGCCGGTTCTGACCTTCCCCTTCCCTGCCAGGAGGCCACCTTGTGGCCTCTTTTGGCGTTTTTAGGCTCTTTTCGGCCCCGCCATGCATTCCGGATGGCTGAATTTGGGCGATCGTACCGAGTGGTAACGATCCGGAATCTGGCCTGGCCAGACCTTGACGCGTTCTTCACCTGGCCGGAAAACTGCCGTGCATCGGTCGGCATTGTCGAACACCTACCGGCAATACGCGCTAGGGTGTGACAAGGCCGGGACCGGAACAGCACTGACCCAGTGCGTGGGACCCGGGCGGGATCCGGGGTCCCCTCACCCCCTGGACGTACGACAAAGGAGTCGCGGGTGACCAGCTCCGACATCTTCATCGGCGAGACCATCGGTACCGCCCTGCTCACACTGCTCGGCGGTGGCGTCTGCGCCGCGCTGACCCTCAAGAGCTCCAAGGCCCGCAACGCGGGCTGGCTCGCGATCACCTTCGGCTGGGGCTTCGCCGTGCTGATCGCGGCCTACGTCTCCGCTCCGCTCTCCGGCGCACACCTGAACCCGGCCGTCACGGTCGGCATCGCCGTCACCAGCGGCGAATGGGGCGACGTCCCCGTCTACCTGGCCGGCCAGCTGCTGGGCGCCATGCTCGGCGCCGTGGTGATGTGGATCGCCTACTACGGGCAGTTCCAGGCCCACCTCTCCGACCCCGAGCACATCAAGGACGCCAAGCTCGGCCCCGAGGACCCGCACCCCCACGACCAGGCCGGCCCGGTCCTGGGCATCTTCTCCACCGGTCCGGAGATCCGTAACGTCGTCCAGAACCTCGCCACGGAGATCATCGGCACCTTCGTGCTGGTCATCGCGATCCTCACGCAGGGCCTGCAGGCCGACGGCAAGGGTCTCGGTGTCATCGGTGTCCTGATCACCTCCTTCGTCGTCGTCGGCATCGGCCTCTCGCTCGGCGGCCCGACCGGCTACGCCATCAACCCGGTCCGTGACCTCGGTCCGCGCATCGTGCACTCCCTCCTCCCGCTGCCCAACAAGGGCGGTTCGGACTGGGGGTACTCCTGGATCCCGGTGGTCGGCCCGCTCGTCGGTGCCGCGCTCGCCGGCGGTCTGTACAACCTCGCGTTCGCCTGATCCGCTGATCTGCTGATCCGCCGGCCGGCCCGCTCGGCCCCCGCCGATCCGGCCGGCGATCCGCCCACTCCGAGACTTGCCAGGAGCAGCCACATGACCACCAGCACCGGTCCCTTCATCGCCGCGATCGACCAGGGCACCACCTCCTCCCGCTGCATCGTCTTCGACCGCGACGGCCGCATCGTCGCCGTCGACCAGAAGGAGCACGAGCAGATCTTCCCGAAGCCGGGCTGGGTGGAGCACGACGCCACCGAGATCTGGACCAACGTCCAGGAGGTCGTCGCCGGGGCCATCGCCAAGGCCGAGATCACCGCCGCCGACGTCAAGGCGGTCGGCATCACCAACCAGCGCGAGACCACCGTCCTGTGGGACAAGAACACCGGCGAGCCGGTGCACAACGCGCTGGTCTGGCAGGACACCCGCACCGACGCCCTGTGCAAGGAGCTCGGCCGCAACGTCGGCCAGGACCGCTTCCGCCGCGAGACCGGCCTGCCGCTGGCGAGCTACTTCGCCGGCCCGAAGGCCCGCTGGCTGCTGGACAACGTCGAGGGCCTGCGCGAGCGCGCCGAGGCCGGCGACATCCTCTTCGGCACCATGGACTCGTGGGTCATCTGGAACCTCACCGGCGGCGCCGAGGGCGGTGTGCACGTCACCGACGTCACCAACGCCTCGCGCACCATGCTGATGAACCTCCACACCCTGGCGTGGGACGAGAAGATCGCGGAGTCCATGGACGTCCCGCTGAACGTCCTCCCCGAAATCAAGTCCTCCGCCGAGGTCTACGGCCACGTCAAGGACGGCGTCCTCGCGGGCGTCCCGGTCGCCTCCGCACTGGGCGACCAGCAGGCCGCCCTGTTCGGCCAGACCTGTTTCGCCGAGGGCGAGGCCAAGTCCACGTACGGCACCGGAACGTTCATGCTGATGAACACCGGCGACAAGATCATCAACTCCTACAGCGGCCTGCTGACCACGGTCGGCTACAAGATCGGCGACCAGAAGCCGGTCTACGCGCTGGAGGGCTCCATCGCCGTCACCGGCTCGCTCGTCCAGTGGATGCGCGACCAGATGGGCCTGATCAAGTCCGCGGCCGAGATCGAGACCCTGGCCTCCTCCGTCGAGGACAACGGCGGCGCCTACTTCGTGCCCGCCTTCTCCGGCCTGTTCGCCCCGTACTGGCGCTCCGACGCCCGCGGTGTGATCGCCGGCCTCACCCGGTACGTCACCAAGGCGCACATCGCCCGTGCCGTGCTGGAGGCCACCGCCTGGCAGACCCGTGAGATCACCGACGCCATGACCAAGGACTCGGGCGTCGAGCTCTCGGCCCTCAAGGTCGACGGCGGCATGACCTCCAACAACCTGCTGATGCAGACCCTCTCGGACTTCCTGGACGCCCCCGTGGTCCGTCCGATGGTCGCCGAGACCACCTGCCTCGGTGCCGCCTACGCCGCCGGCCTGGCCGTCGGCTTCTGGCCCGACACCGACGCGCTGCGCGCCAACTGGCGCCGGGCCGCGGAATGGACCCCGCGGATGGCCGCCGACCAGCGGGAGCGCGAGTACAAGAGCTGGCTCAAGGCCGTTGAGCGGACCATGGGCTGGGTCGACGACGAAGACGCCAGCTGACCGCGATCGGCTGACGCAAGCCTGCCGGCCCGGCCGCCCGGTGCCGGCGCAAGCGACGACGAAGGAGCCAAGACAATGAGCAGCCTGCAGAGCGTGCCCGCCCCGGGCACGCACCCGACCGCCGGTTCGCTGGGTAGGGCCGGTGTGGCCGGCCGCGCGGAAACCCGCGAGCAGCTGGCGAAGGCCACCTACGACCTGCTGGTCATCGGTGGCGGAATCCTGGGCACCTCGGTGGCCTGGCACGCCGCGCAGTCGGGTCTGCGGGTCGCCATGGTGGACGCCGGCGACTTCGCCGGCGCCACCTCCTCGGCCTCCTCCAAGCTGGTCCACGGCGGTCTGCGCTACCTGCAGACCGGCGCGGTCAAGCTGGTCGCCGAGAACCACCACGAGCGGCGGGTGCTGGCCAAGGACGTGGCCCCGCACCTGGTCAACCCGCTCACGTTCTACCTGCCGGTCTACAAGGGCGGTCCGGTGGGTGCGGCCAAGCTGGGTGCGGGTGTGTTCGCGTACTCCGCCCTCTCGGCCTTCGGCGACGGCATGGGCAAGGTCATATCCCCGGCCCGTGCCGCCGCCGACAACCCCGGCCTGAAGACCGAGAACCTCAAGGCCGTCGCGGTCTACTACGACCACCAGATGAACGACTCCCGCGTCGCGGTCATGACCGTCCGCGCGGCCGTCGAGTCCGGTGCGGTCGTCCTCAACCACGCCGAGGTCACCGGCCTGCGCGTGACGCAGGGCCGGGTCACCGGCGCCGAGCTCAAGGACCGCCTGGACGGCACCGAGTTCGGGATCGACGCGCGCGTCGTGCTCAACGCCACCGGCCCGTGGGTGGATCACCTGCGGCGCATGGAAGACAAGCACTCGATGCCGTCGATCCGGCTCTCCAAGGGCGCGCACATCGTGATGAAGCGCAAGTCCCCGTGGAAGGCCGCCATGGCCACCCCGATCGACAAGTACCGCATCACCTTCGCGCTGCCGTGGGAGGACCAGCTCCTGCTGGGCACCACCGACACCCAGTACGAGGGCGACCCGGCGGACGTGAGGGCCACCGAGGCCGACATCCAGCAGATCCTCGACGAGGCCGCGTTCTCCATCAAGGACACCGACCTCGACCGCTCCCTGATGACCTACGCCTTCGCCGGCCTGCGGGTGCTGCCCGGCGGCCCGGGCAACGTGGCCCAGGCCAAGCGCGAGACGGTCGTCACCGAGGGCCGCGGCGGCATGCTGTCGGTGGCCGGCGGGAAGTGGACCACCTACCGCCACATCGGCCGCGTGGTCATGGACAAGCTGGCCAAGCTGCCCGGCAGCCCGCTGACCGAGGACATGGAGCCGGTGAAGTCCCTGGTGCGGCGGGTCCCGCTGCCCGGTGTCGCCAACCCCAACGCGGTGGCGCACCGCCTGCTCGTGGACCGCGACCCGGGCATGCGGATGGACCCGCTCACCGCCCGCCACCTGGCCTCCCACTACGGCTCGCTGGCGTTCGACATCGCCCGCCTGGTCAACGAGGACCCCTCGCTGGGCGAGCGGATCCATGAGGACGGTCCGGAGATCTGGGCGCAGGTCGCCTACGCCCGCGACCACGAGTGGGCGGAGACGGTGGACGACGTGCTGCGCCGCCGTACGACGGTGACCGTACGCGGCCTGGACGACGAGTCCGTGCGCGCGCGGGTCGCGGAGATGCTGGCCGCGAAGGCGTAGCCCACCCGGCTGATGGGCAGGGGCGGTTCCTGGGGGAACCGCCCCTTCTTCGTGGCATCACGCGGGGTGTGGCGGCCCTCCCCTCAAGGCATAGGCTGACCCCTTGTACACGAGGAACTTCGGAAGGAGACCTGGGTGATCGAGCTTGAGGGCGTGCCCGAGCTGATCGACCCGGTCATGGTGGCCGCGTTCGAGGGCTGGAACGACGCGGGCGACGCGGCCTCCGGTGCGGTCGCGCATCTGGACCGGGAATGGAAGGGCGAGGTCTTCGCGGCGCTGGACGCCGAGGACTACTACGATTTCCAGGTCAACCGTCCGACGGTGTGGCTGGACAACGGCGTACGCAAGATCACCTGGCCGACGACCCGGCTGTCGGTGGTCCGGATCGGCGGGGCGAAGCCGCGCGACCTGGTCCTGGTACGGGGAATCGAACCGTCCATGCGCTGGCGGTCGTTCTGCAACGAGATCCTCGGCTTCGCCCACGAGCTGGGCGTCGAGATGGTGGTCATCCTGGGCGCGCTGCTGGGCGACACCCCGCACACGCGGCCGGTGCCGGTCAGCGGGGTCACCTCGGACCCGGACCTGGCGCGGACCATGGACCTGGAGGAGACCCGGTACGAGGGCCCGACGGGCATCGTCGGCATCCTGCAGGAGGCGTGCACCCACGCGGGCGTCCCGGCCGTCTCGCTGTGGGCGGCGGTCCCCCACTACGTCTCCCAGCCGCCGAACCCGAAGGCGACGCTGGCGCTCCTGAACCGCCTCGAGGACCTGATCGACATCCGGATCCCGCTGGGCGAGCTGCCCGAGGACGCGCGGGCGTGGCAGCTGGGCGTGGACCAGCTGGCGGCGGAGGACAGCGAGGTCGCGGAGTACGTGCAGACGCTGGAGGAGGCCCGGGACACCGCGGACCTGCCGGAGGCGTCCGGCGAGGCGATCGCCCGCGAATTCGAGCGGTACCTGCGGCGGCGTGACCCCGCGCCCGACCCGGGCGGCGCCGCCGACGGCTCGTACTTCCGCGACCCGTCGAGCGGGGGCCGCACCCAGCCGAAGCCGAAGCCGGGGCCGGAGGGGCCGGCCGACCCCGACGAGGACGGCTCGGGCTGACCACCGGGGCTCCGCCCCGGAGCCCCTCGGACTGCGTCCCGCACAGCACATGCCGGTGGGCCGGAACTGCTCGGCAGTTCCGGCCCACCGGCATTCGTGCAGGGGCTAGAGCGCGACGCCCAGGAGGGCGTCGACCGTCCGCGAGACCAGCCCGGGCGCGGACTCGTCGTCGCCGCCCGTCGCGAGCTGCCGCTCGACCCAGCGGTCGACCGCCGCCAGCGCCGCCGGCGCGTCCAGGTCGTCGGCGAGGGCCTCGCGCACCTCCTCGACCAGCGCGTCGGCCGGCAGGCCGTCCGGCCGGGACACCGCCGCGCGCCAGCGGCCCAGACGGGCCTCCGCATCGGCCAGGACCGCGTCGGTCCACTCCCAGTCGGCCCGGTAGTGGTGGGAGAGCAGGGCGAGGCGGATCGCCACCGGGTCCGTGCCGGCCCGGCGCAGCGCCGAGACGAAGACCAGGTTGCCCTTGGACTTCGACATCTTCTCGCCGTGCAGCGCGACCATGCCCGCGTGGACGTAGGCCTTGGCCATCGGGAACTCGCCGGTCAGCACCTGGGCGTGCGAGGCGCCCATCTCGTGGTGCGGGAACGCGAGGTCCGACCCGCCACCCTGGATGTCGAAGCCCATCCCGAGGTGTTCGAGCGCGATGGCGACGCACTCGATGTGCCAGCCGGGGCGGCCGCGGCCCAGGGAGCCGCCGTCCCAGCTGGGCTCGCCCTCGCGGGCGGCCATCCACAGCATCGGGTCGAGCGGGTTCTTCTTGCCGGGCCGGTCGGGGTCGCCGCCGCGCTCGGCGGAGAGCAGCCGCATCGCTTCGGAGTCGAGGCCGGAAACCTGCCCGAAGTGGGTGTCGGACTCGACGGAGAAGTAGACGTCGCCCTCGAGCTCGTAGGCGGCGCCCGCGTCCCGCAGGCGCTCCACCAGCGGCACGATCCCCGGTATGGCCTCGACCGCGCCGACGTAGTGCTGCGGCGGCAGCATGCGCAGGGCGGTCATGTCCTCGCGGAACAGCGCGGTCTCGCGCTCCGCCAGCTCGGTCCAGTCGTCGCCGTCGCGCAGCGCCCGCTCCAGCAGCGGATCGTCCACGTCGGTGACGTTCTGGACGTAGTGGACCTGCCGCTTGGTGTCGAGCCACACGCGCTGAACGAGGTCGAACGCGTTGTAGGTCGCCGCGTGACCCATGTGGGTCGCGTCGTACGGGGTGATGCCGCAGACGTAGATGCGGGCGACGGGACCGGGACTGAGGGTGATCGGTCCACCGGTCGCGGTGTCGTGGATCTGGAGGTCGCGGCCCTTGCCGGGCAGGGCGGGGACCTCAGAAGCGGGCCAGGCATGCATGCCACGAGCCTAACCGGACGGATGTTCCGTAAACGAACCGGACCTGCACCGTTACCGGGAATGGCCGGTTCCGCGCTCTTGCGTACTGGCTTGATCTGTGCGTCCTCGCGCGTCTGCGGGAGGCCGCGCTCAGACGGGCGGCCAGGGGATCGACGGCCACTGCCCGGACGGTTCGGGGTGCGTCCCGGTGCCCAGCAGTACCGCCACCCGGTCCCGTACGGCGGCCACCTCCGCGGGGGTGATCAGTTCGCCCAGCCGGGTGGCGAGCGGACCGCCGTCCGCGAGCTGCCCCGAGAGCGAGCCGAGCACGGCCACCGCCTCCGCGGTGAGCGGCTCCCCCGCCCACCCCCACAGCAGGGTCCGCAGCTTGTCCTCGACGTGGAAGGTGACCCCGTGGTCGATCCCGTAGAGCCGCCCGTCCCCGCCCGGCAGCAGGTGGCCGCCCTTCCGGTCGCCGTTGTTGATCACGGCGTCGAGCACGGCGAGCCGCCGCAGCCGCTCGTCGTCGGCGTGCACCAGCAGGGCGGTGCGCCCGCCGCCGACCTCGGCGAAGGCGACCGGCCGCCAGCCCTCGCCGGCCTCCTCCCCGTCGACCAGCGCCAGCAGTGCGCCGTCCGCGTCCCCGTCTCCGTTCCCATCGGCGTCGGCGTCTTCCTCTGCCTCTGCCTCTGCCTCTGCCCCGGCCTCGGCGTGGATCCACTGCTGGACCATGCCCTCGCCGTACGGGCCGTCGCGCAGCACGGTGACGGGCACCAGGCCCCATCCGGTGGCCTCGGAGACCAGGTAGGCGGCGACCTCGCGCTGGGCGAGGGTGCCGTCGGGGAAGTCCCACAGCGGCCGCTCGCCCTTGACCGGCTTGTAGACGCAGTCGGCGGTGTCCCCGTCGAGGGTGACGGTGCACAGCAGGACCGCGTTGGACGCCTCCCGGATCCGGCCGCGGACGGTCAGCTCGCCACGGGTGAGCAGCTCCACCAGGGCGGAACCGTCGGGGGTCACGGCGGTCACACCTGCCGCCGGTATCCGTTCTGGCGCGGACACACGTGTCCTTCCGGGTCCAGGGGGAGGCTGCACAGCGGGCACGGCGGCCGGCCGGCGTTGACGACGTCCAGGGCGCGCTTGGCGAAGGCCCGGGCCTGCGCACCGGTGAGCCGGACGCGGAGCATGGGCGGGCCGTTCTCCTCGTCCTGCAGGAGCCGTTCCTCGGCCTCGGCGAGGTCCTCCTCGGAGTCGGCCTCCAGCTCGACCAGGGCCTGCGCCTCGACGATCATGCGCTGTTCCTCGCCGTCCCAGGCCAGGGCCATGGTGCCGACGCGGAACTCCTCGTCCACCGGGACGTCCAGCGGTGCGGTGTCGGTGGCCTCGGCCGGGGCGACGGCGGGTACCGCCGCGTTGCCGCCGGTACGGCGCACGACCTCGTCGAGGAGTTCGTCCATCCGCTCGGCGAGCGCGGCGACCTGGGTCTTCTCCAGCGAGACGCTGGTGACCCGGGGACCCGAGGACGCCTGCAGGAAGAACGTACGGCGTCCAGGCAGGCCGACCGTGCCCGCTACGAAGCGGTCCGGCGGGTCGTAGAGGAACACCTGACGGGGCACGTCCAGTCTCCAAGTTCTCGGCAGGGTCGGTCGGGGCGGGATCGATCAGTCCACACTACTGCGCCCACCCGTGCGCCGTTCGGTCACCCGGCGCCCGCGCCGCCCCCGACCACCGCTTTCCCACCGTCTTCGGTGAGTTTGTCCGCGTTGCTCTCGCGCGGGGCGAGCGAGCCGAAGTCCCCGGTGTCACCCAGCCGGAGCAGGAAGGGGCGGGTGCGGGTGTAGCGGATCGCGGTCACCGAGCAGGGGTCGACGTGGATGCGCTGGAACAGGTCCAGGTGCATGCCGAGGGCGTCCGCCACAAGGGACTTGATGATGTCGCCGTGCGAGCACATCAGGTAGACGGCGTCGCTGCCGTGCTGTTCGCCGATGCGCGCGTTCCAGTCCCGTACGGCGTCGACCGCGCGGGCCTGCATGGCCCGCATGGACTCCCCGCCGGGGAAGGCGGCGGCGGACGGGTGCTGCTGGACGACCTCCATCAGGGGCTCGTCGGCGAGTTCGGAGAGTTTGCGGCCGGACCAGTCGCCGTAGTGGCATTCGCCGATCCGCTCGTCGGTGTGCAGCGGGAGGTCGGGGCGGGCCGCCAGCAGCGGCGCCAGGGTCTGGGCGCAGCGTTCGAGGGGGCTGGTGACGGCGGCGGCGAGCGGCAGCCCGGCGAGCCTGCCGGGCAGGGCGGCGGCCTGTGCGGCGCCCTTCCCGTCCAGGGTCACGCCGGGGGTCCATCCGGCGAGGAGCCCTGCGGTGTTGGCGGTGGACCGCCCGTGTCGTACGAGGATCAACGTGGCCATGGCGCCAAGGGTAGGCGGTGCGCCCGGGATGCGGGCCGGGACGGGGCAGGGAAGAATGCCCGGCGTGATTGTGGACTGCGCCATCTATCGTGACGGCCGCCGGACGGAACCTCCGGAGGACCTGTCCGATGCCCTCGCCGAGGCACGGGCGAGCGGTGACGCCTTCCTGTGGATCGGCATGTACGAGCCCACCGAGAAGGAGTTCGATCACGTCCGGCACGAGTTCGCCCTGCACCCGCTCGCCGTGGAGGACGCGCTGACCGCCCACCAGCGGCCGAAGCTGGAGGTCTACGACGACTCGCTGTTCATGGTGCTCAAGCCGGCGCTGTACGACGAGGGCACGGACACGGTGACGACGGGCGAGCTGATGGTGTTCGTCGGCGACTCCTTCGTGGTGACCGTCCGGCACGGCAAGGGCGGCGCGCTGGCCGCCGTACGGCACCGGCTGGAGCACGATCCGGACGTGCTCAGGCACGGGCCGACGGCCGTTCTGTACGCGGTCAGCGACGCGGTGGTGGACCACTACATCGAGGTGGCGGCGGAGCTCCAGGCCGATCTGGAGGACCTGGAGGCGGACGTGTTCGCGCCGAGCTCCAGCGACCCGAAGCGGATCGCGGCGCGGATCTACGGGTTCAAGCGGCAGGTGCTGGAGTTCCGGCGGGCGACCACTCCGCTGCTGCAGCCGATGAACCGGCTGGCGTTCGGCGAGGTGCCCTTCGTGGAGGACCATTCCCAGCCGTTCTTCCGCGACGTCGCGGACCATCTGACCAAGGCCAACGAGTACACCGAGGGCCTGGACCGGCTGCTGTCGGACGCCCTGGCGGCGCACTTGGCGCAGATGGGCGTCCGGCAGAACGACGACATGCGGAAGATCTCGGCATGGGCGGCGATGGCCGCCGTGCCCACCATGGTCGCGGGGATCTACGGCATGAACTTCCGGCACATGCCCGAGCTGTCGGTGTGGTGGGCGTACCCGCTGGTGCTGGGGCTGATGGCCACGGCCTGCTTCGGCCTGCACCGGCTGTTCAAGCGGCGCGGCTGGCTCTAGGACGGCCCATGCTCCGGGACGGCCGGGGCTCCGGGGCGGCCCGCGCTCCAGGACGGCAGGAGCTCCGTGACCGCCCGGGCCTACGCGAACTCGGGAGCGGTGGCCGCCGGGCCGCCGAGGGCGTTGCGGTGGTCGGGCATGGCCAGGCTGACCATGCGGTGCCAGCCGGCGAAGCGCTCGTACCCGTGCACGGCGCGGATGCCGGCGGCGAGGGCGGCCGCCTTGGGGCGGGGCCACTTCAGGATGCGGCCCATGTGGTCCATGACGGCCAGGCTCACCTCGCGGTAGACCGCGATCTCGGCGAGGGCGCTCTCGCGCAGCACGCGCTGGATGGTGCGGCCGTGCCCGGCGCGGGCGAGGCGGAGCAGCTCCTCGTGGCAGTAGGCGAGGTGGTTGGTCTCGTCGTTGCTGATCATGCGGATGGCCTTGCCGAGCTCGGGGTGCTCGCCGAAGTTCCGGACCAGCATGTCCATCTGGTCGGCGGCCCGCTGCTCGGTGACGCGGCTGTGCGCGAGGTAGACGACGATGTCCCGTTCGGAGAGCGGTTCGTCGGCCCGCAGCTTGGTGTGCGCGAGCCCGATGCCCCGGCGTTCCAGCAGCATCGTGTAGTCGGTCTCCGGCGGGACCGGGACGGCCGGCAGGCTGCGCTTGCGGAGCAGGGCGTGGAAGATCCGGCCGTGCTTGTCCTCGTCGGTGCCGTGCCGGGTGATCTTGGGGGCCATGTCGCGCATGCTCTCCGGGACCAGGGCCGCGATCCGGGCGTTCTCCCAGCCTCCCTGGGCCTCGCCGCTGGCGGCGATGGAACAGAACAGCTGGAAGGACTCGTCGTGGTCGACGATCTCCTGGAACAGGCTGCGGGCAGAGAGCATGGGCCACCTCCGTGCACGGACACCCCCGGGTAGCCCACTGAAGTCGGGATGGGGCCCCCGGGCAACCCGATACGCGGGCGGCTGGGCCGAACGAGCGACGGGAAGGGCGGCGGGAAGAGTGGCGGCGGACGCGTAACCCGGCGGGCGGGCCGCGCGTTGTTGGGAGTGACGGCCGTGGCGGGGAAGACCCCCCGAGCCCCCACCACGGCCGCGGGGCCCTCTGTACCGTCCGGGCCCGCCACGGTGGGGCGGGCCCGGACGGCGGGTCAGGACAAGGGGTCAGGCCGACCGGGCGGGTACGGGGCCGGGCGGATGCGGGGTCAGGCGAGGTCGGCGAGTTCCATGGCCCGGACGCCGGCCCGGAGGGCGGTGAGGCGCTCGTCCAGGGTGAAGCCGGCCGGGGCGAGGGTGAGCGTGGTGACCCCGGCCTCCGCGTAGGCGCGCATCCCGTCGGCGATCCGCTCCACGGAACCCAGCAGGGTGGTCGAGTCGATCAGGGAGTGCGGGACGGCGGCGGCCGCGCCCTGCTTGTCGCCGGCCAGGTACTTGTCCTGGATCTCGGCAGCCTCCTTCTCGTAGCCCATGCGCCGGGCGAGCTGGTTGTAGAAGTTCTGCTTGCGGCTGCCCATGCCGCCGACGTACAGGGCGGTGTAGGGGCGGAACATGTCGGCGAGCGCGGTCACGTCCTCGCCGACGGCGAGCGGCACGGTCGGGCAGACGTCGAAGCCGTCCAGCGTGAGACCGGCCTTCTCCCGGCCGGCCCGGATGTGCCGCAGGGCGGTCTCCTCCAGGTGCTCGGCGGCGGGGAAGATCAGCAGCGCGCCGTCGGCGATCTCGCCGGTCTGCTCCAGGTTCTTCGGGCCGATGGCCGCGATGTAGAGCGGGATGTGCGGGCGGGTCGGGTGCACGGTCAGCTTGATCGGCTTGCCCGGGCCGCCCGGCAGCGGCAGGGTCCAGTGCTCGCCGTCGTGGGTCAGCCGCTCGCGGCTCATGGCCTTGCGGACGATCTCCACGTACTCGCGGGTCCGGGCGAGCGGCTTGTCGAACCTGACGCCGTACCAGCCCTCCGACACCTGGGGGCCGGAGACGCCCAGGCCGAGGCGGAAGCGGCCGCCGGAGAGCGAGTCGAGGGTGGCGGCGGTCATGGCCGTCATGGCGGGCTGCCGCGCCGGGATCTGCATGATCGCCGAGCCGACGTCGATCCGCTCGGTCTGCGCGGCGACCCAGGCGAGCACGGTCGGGGCGTCGGAACCGTACGCCTCGGCGGCCCAGCAGACCTCGTAGCCGAGGCGGTCCGCCTCCTTGGCGACCTCCAGGTTGTCGGCGTCCATGCCCGCACCCCAGTAGCCGAGATTGATGCCGAGCCGCATAGGTGGTCCCCTTTACCGGTTTACCGATCAGTAACACAGGTCTGCGGGGACTCTAGCGCGCCGGGGTCCGGTCCGACAGCGCCCCAGTAGTCTCACGCCCATGGAGCAACGGCATCTCGGCCGGACCGGCCTGCGCGTGTCCCGGATCGGCCTCGGAACGCTGATGTGGGGGCGGACCGCGGGGGGTGATGTGGGGGACGACCAGGCCGCCGCGGAGCAGTTGAAGATCTTCTGGGAGGCGGGCGGCACGCTGGTCGACACGGCGGACGTGTACGGCGGCGGGGAGGCCGAGTACCTGCTGGGGCAGTTGGTCGGCGGGCTGGTGCCGCGCGAGGACCTGGTGCTGGCCACCAAGTCCGGCTCGGTCCGGGATCCGGACCGCCGGGCGGACGGCTCGCGCGGCCACCTGCTGGCGGCGCTGGACGCCTCGCTCGCCCGGCTGGGCACGGACCACGTGGACCTGTGGCAGGTCCACGCCTTCGACCACGCCACTCCGCTGGAGGAGACCCTGCAGGCGGTGGACCTGGCGGTGAGCAGCGGCCGGGCCCGGTACGCGGGGGTGGCCGGGTTCTCCGGCTGGCAGCTGGCCAAGGCGGCGACCTGGCAGCTGGCCGCGCCGGGTGCGCGGACCCGGCTGGCGTCGACGCAGATGGAGTACTCGCTGCTCCAGCGGGGCGTGGAGCGGGAGGTGCTGCCCGCCGCGCTGGACCTCGGGGTCGGGCTCCTCCCCTCCTCCCCGCTCGGTCGCGGGGTCCTCACCGGCAAGTACCGCTCGGGCGTCCCGGCCGGTTCGCGGGGCGCGTCGGAGACCCTGGCCGCATTCGTCGACCCGTACCTGGACGACACCGCGAGCCGGATCGTGGACGCGGTGGTCACCGCGGCGAACGGCCTGGCGGTGACCCCGCTCCAGGTGGCCCTGGCGTGGATCAGGGACCGTCCCGGGGTGGCCGCACCGATCGTCGGGGCCCGTACGTCCTCGCAGCTCAGCGAGGCGCTGTCGGTGGAGCCCCTTAGTCTTCCGGAGGAGATCCGCCGGGCGCTGGACGATGTGTCGGCGCCGGTGCACCGCTACCCCGACCAGGACTGGAGCACGCTGTGAGTACGGAACGGCCCACCGCCGGCGCAGCCGGACAGCAGGGCGACGCGTCGGCCGAACCCGCCGCCGGAGCCCCGCACGAGGCCGCCCACACCCCGGCGGACCCGGCCCCCGCCGAAGCCGCGGCCGGGGACCCGGTCGCCACACCGGCCCCGACCGAGCCGGAGCCGGCCGACGCCGGGCCGGGGGCAGAGCCGGACGGTGCCGAGCCGGGCGACACCGGGCCGGAGGCAGAGCCGGAGCGGGCCGGACCGGAGTCCGAGGGCGCTGCCGCGCCGGAGTCGGAGGGCGAAGCCGCTGCGGAGCCGGCCGATGCCGGAGCCGCGGCGCCCGACTCACAGCCCGAGCCGGGCGAGGCTCGCGCGCCCGGCGGAGCCCGGGACGGGGGTCCGGGGGCGGAGCCGGCCGGACCGGAGTCCGAGGGCGCTGCCGCGCCGGGGCCGGAAGCCGGTCCTGAGGCGGAGCCTGGTCGCGCGGCCGCACCGGAGACGGGGGCGGAGCCGCCCCGGGGCGAGGCCGGAGCCGAGGCGGAGACCGCCACGGCCGGGCCCGCGACGGACGCAACGCCCGGCGACGAGGCCGAGCCCGGGACGGAAACCGGGGAAGCCGGGCAAGCCGGGGCGGAGCCGCACGCGGCGGCTCAGCAGAGCGAAGCGGAAGCAGAGCTCGCTGCGCAGAAGTTCGAACGGGAGCGCATCGCCCGGCGCAAGGCGGAGCGCACCGCCCCGATCGACGCCGGGACCGGCCTCAGCGGAACGGCCGCCGACCTGCTGGCCGCCGTACGCGCCGTGGAGAGCGGCGACAAGCCCGCCTCCCGGTACTTCGACGACGCGGCCCCGGCCGGGCCGCGCCGCCCCGCCACTCCCCCGCCGCCCCGGCCGGAACCCGCTCCGGCCGTCGCCCGCCCCGTCCGCGCCGCCGCCTCCGCCGAGGCCGTCACCGCCGTACGCGCCCTGCTCGGCCGCGCCGGAGCGCCCGAGGCACTGGCCCCCCGGGCCGCCGAGCTCCTCGGCGAAGGCGCCGCCGACCAGCTCTCCGCCGACCCCTGGCAGCTGCTCGCCGTGCCCGGCGTCCGCCCGTCCCAGGCCGACGGTTTCGCCCGCTCCCTGCTCGGCCCGGACTGCGGGCCGGGTGACGAGCGGCGCGCCGCCGCCCTCGTCGGCTGGCTGCTCGCACAGGCCGCCGTCAAGGGGCACACCGCGCTGGACGCCACCGTCCTGCAGTCGGCGCTCGCCGGGTACGGGGTACCGAACCCGGAGGAGGCCCTGGAGCACGCCATCGGGGACGGCAGCGTCCTGGTCTTCCAGGAGCCGGTGGGCGACCCGGTCCCGGAGGGCGAGGAGCAGCCGGTCCGGGTCCTGGTGGGCCTGGAGGGAGCCGCGCTGGCCGAGGAGAGCCTCGCCGACGGTCTCGCCCGCCTGATCAACACCTTCACCGGCGCGGCCGACTGGTCGGACGCGGCCGGCTCCGCGCCCGGCCGGTCCGCCGCCGAGCTGATCCGCACCGCGGCCGGGCACGGCCTGGTCGCCCACACCGGTGGCGAGGCAGCCCGTGCGGAACCGCGCGCCCTGTTCGACGCCGCCCGCGGCCTGGGCCTGCGGGCCTGCCTGGCGGCGCACGTTCCCGCGGCCGGCGCGGTCACGGTCGCGGGGCTGCTCGGCGGCACCGAGGGCCCGCGGCGGGACGCCGACGGCCAGTGGGAGCTGGACCTGCTGGTCGTGCTGGACGCCCCGCAGCTCGACGTGGAGGCCGCGGCGGCGCTGGTCGAGTCGGTGCCGGACGGGGCCCGGCTGGTGCTGTCCGGCGACCCGGGGGTGCTCGGGTCGGCGGGTGCCGGCCGGGTGTTCGCGGACCTGCTCGCGGCCCGGGCCTGCCCTCAGGTGGTCTCCCGCACGCCCGACCCGGGCCCGCTGGGCGAGCTGGTCTCGGGCATCGGCATCGGCGAGCTGAACCAGGTGGACGCACCCGGCAAGGAGGTCGTCATCGTTCCGGTGCGGGACGCCGGCGAGGCCGTGCACCGTACGGTGCAGCTGGTCGCCGAGTCGGTGCCGCGGGCCTTCGGGACCGGGCCGGACGGCGTCCAGGTGATCACCCCGGGCCACGGCGGCTCCGCGGGCACCCGGGCCCTCAACGCGGCCCTCAAGGAGCGGCTGAACCCCGGCCCCGGCCGGTTCGGCGGCTTCGACCCGGGCGACCGGGTCGTCCACGTCCCCTCCCCCGGGCGGGCCGTCCCGGCCGCGGTGGTGTCCGCGGACGCCGAAGGGCTCCATCTGGACCGCGGTCCCGCGGGCGGGCGGACGGTCGTACCGAAGGAGCTGGTCGAGTCGCAGGTGCGGCACGGCTGGGCGGTGACGGCACACCAGGCGGTCGGCGCGCGCTGGCCGGCCGTGGTCGTCGTCCTGCCGGGCGACGCGGCGGACGCGCTGTCCCGGGACTGGGTGTACACGGCGTTCGGGCGGGCCGAGCGCCACCTGTCCGTGGTGCACGGGGTGGACCAGGCCCTGCCGAAGGCGGTGGCGGAGGTCACGGCGAAGCCGCGTACGACCCGGCTCACCGGCCTGCTGCGGACGCTGCCGGCCTCTACGGCGCCGGAGGCGTAGCGGAGCGCGCTGCCGGCGCCATGCCGGTGGGCGTGCCCTGCGCACTGCGCCCGGAGGCGGGACCGGTTCTCCGGTCCCGCCCCCGGGCGGTGGTCACGCGTTGCCCCCGCTACCGGAGCCGTTCGAGCGCCGGGGCGCCGTCGCCGTCCTCGTCGTCGTCGAACTCGTCGTCGAAGACGGAGCTGACGTCGAACCGGTGCAGTACGTGCTCCGGATCGGCGTGGTCGAAGGGGGTGTTGAGCCATTCCCCGGGCTCCGGCGTCGTCCCTCCGGCCGTGATCCAGAGCGTGGAGTCGCCTTCCTCCAGACCGAACTCCTTGTAGCGGGTGGCGATCTCGTCCGGCTCGTACTCGCCGAACAGCACGCCGAGCGCGGCCGCCGTCCCGGCGTACTCGCCGAGTTCGGCTCCGGCGTCCCGGTCGTGCGCCGCGACGCGTTCGGCCTGGGCCAGCAGCCGCTGCGGTTCCACCACGGCGTAGTCGCGGCGGATCAGCACGCTGATCGCGGTCGGCTCGGCCGGGCCGCCGTACGGCACGCCGTCCTCGGAGGCCGGGATCTCGAACGGAGTGACCTCGTCGTACCGCTCGTACAGCAGCTCGTCGTACTCCTCGGCGGCCGCGGCCAGTTCGTTGAACGCGGCGTGGACGTCGGGGTCTTCGGCCCCTGACCTGCGCTCGACCGCCGCCAGGTGACGGTCCAGCGCGGCTTTGACCGCCTCGGCGGCGGCGCGTACCTCGGCTACGGTGGGCAGAGCGGCATCAGACATAGTGCAGACGCTATCCGTAGCGGGCCTCTGCCCGCACAATAGATTCGATGGCGGAATACGAATTTGTCGACGTGTACGTGCCGCGGGGTGTCTCACGCAAGGAGGCGACCCGGCTGCTGACCGACCATGCCGAGTACGGACACTGGGAGCTGGACCGGCTGACCCTCCTGCGGGACGGCAGCCGCAGAGTCCGGCTGCGCCGCCGCATCATCCGTCAGCTCCGCGCCACCTGGTGATCCGATGCGCCCCCGGCCGGCCTCGGGGGCGCTGACCGGCCGACCCCGCTGATGCGCGTCCGCTCCGGGAGTCCGGGGCGCTCGTCGCCACCGCGGACGGTCCCGGCGTGGGGGGCCGGACCGCCGAAGTCGGCCGTCCGGTGGTCCTCCCGTTCCGGCGGACGTTTCGGGCGGCAGTACCGGGTTGACCCGCGCCGGCCTTCCGATGGGCGGGTCCGGGCGGCGGGTGGCTGCCGCGCCGCCTGACGTCTCGTCTCGCCCGGCCCGTGATCTCGTTCGGGCGTCGGCGCCGACGCCCCGGTCCGGCGGACGGCCGGCTCGCCGGAGGCCGGACCCGCTCAGGGCGTCCCGACGCCCGCGGCGAGCGGCGCGTGACCCGGCGGACGGCCGGATGGCCGTCCGCCGGGTGCGTCGGCGCGGGTCAGGACCCTCTGACGGGCTCACCTGCCGTGCACGGCCGCGGTACCGCTGCGGCCTCAGGCCGCGCTACGGGCCCGGCGGTAGAGCACCGCTCCGGCGAGGAGCAGGCCGCCGGCGATCGGCACTCCGGCGAGCGCCCCGCCGGCCCCCGTCTGCGCGAGCCCGCCACCGCCATCGGGCTGTCCCGGCTTACCCGGCGTACCGGGCTGCCTCGGGGTGCCGGGGTTCCCAGGGTTGCCCGGGTTACCGGGGTTCCCAGGGTTGCCGGGGTTACCGGGGTTCCCCGGGTTACCGGGGTTCCCAGGGTTGCCCGGGTTACCGGGGTTGCCCGGGTTACCGGGGTTCCCCGGGTTACCGGGGTT